>NZ_SMJX01000495.1 GCF_004348535.1 Actinomadura sp. KC216 | reverse complement strand
GGGCAAAGGTCGCACGGTGCCGGTGGTGGGCGGCGGTCGGTCGCTTACGCTAAGGGCGCTCGCATTCGGAACGGGTTCCGGGGGACGTCATGTCGCTGCTCGAAATCATCGCGCTCACGGCCGAGGACGCGCGGGCGGCGCAGGACGGCGGCGCCGACCGGCTCGAGGTCGTCGCCGACATGGCCGCCGACGGGCTCACCCCCGATCCCGAGCTCGTCGCCGCCGTGCGGGCGGCCACGTCCCTGCCCATCCGGGTGATGCTGCGGGCCAACGCGGGGTTCCGCACCTCGGGGCGCGAGCTCGACCGGCTGCGGCAGGCCGCCGCGGGCCTCGCCGAGGCGGGCGCGGACGGGTTCGTGCTCGGCTTCCTCGACTCCTCCGGCCACATCGACACCGGCGCCGTGGGCAAGCTCGCCGCCGACCTCGCCCCGCTGCCCTGGACGTTCCACCGCGCCCTCGACCACGCCGCCGACCAGGCCCAGGCGTGGGACGTCGTGCGCGGGCTCGGCGGCGGGCTCGACACCGTCCTCACGGCGGGATCCGCGCGGGGCGTGGACGCCGGGGTGGACGTCCTCGTCCGGCGCGCCGCCGACGACCCCGACGCAGCGAAGATGATCATGGCCGGGGGCGGGCTGCGCCGCAAGCACGTCGCGGTCCTCGCGGCGGCGGGCGTCACCGCGTTCCACGTGGGCACCGCGGTCCGCCCGGACGGCGCCTGGGACGCCCCCGTCGACCCGGCGCTGGTCCGCGAATGGCGCTCGCTGGTGTCCGCCGCCGCGGGCTGACCGGCCTCGCCGCGCCCATGGGGCGCGCGCCGCATTACAGTCGGTTCATGAGGATCCACGTGGTGAGCGACGTCCACGGCCGGGCGGACGCGCTGCGGGCCGCGGCGGACGGCGCCGACGCGCTCATCTGCCTCGGCGACCTGATCCTGTTCGTCGACTACCACGACCACGGGCAGGGGATCTTCGCCGACCTCTTCGGGACGGACAACGCCGACCGCTTCATCGAGCTGCGGACCGAGAAACGCTTCGACGAGGCCCGCGAGTTCTCCCGGGCGCTGTGGGCGTCCCTCGACGGCGACGCGTGGCCGCACATCGAGCGCGCCGTCGACCGGCAGTACGCCGAGCTGTTCGCGGCGATGCCGTCGCCCGCCTACCTCACCTACGGGAACGTCGACGTCCCGCGCATGTGGGGGCCGCACCTGCGCGACGGGCACCACGTCCTGGACGGCGAGACCACCGAGATCGGCGGCCTGCGGTTCGGGTTCGTCGGCGGCGGCCTGCGCACCGAGTACCGCACCCCCTACGAGCTCGACGACGACGCCTACGCCGCGAAGGTCGAGGCCGTCGGCGCCGTGGACGTGCTGTGCTGCCACATCCCGCCCGCCGTCCCGGAACTGCTGTACGACACGGTCGCGCGCCGGTTCGAGCGGGGCAGCGAGGCGATCCTGGACGCGGTCCGCCGGACGCAGCCGAAGTACGTCCTGTTCGGGCACGTCCACCAGCCGCTGGCCAGCCGGATGCGCATCGGCCGCACCGAATGCGTCAACGTGGGCCACTTCCGGGCCCGTGGAGTGCCGTACGTCCTGACGGTGTGACAGATACTTTCTCTACGACAAGGGCCCGCGGGGCCGACCAGAGCCGGAGGGAGTCGCAGATGGCGGACCGCACGAGCTCCTCCATCACGGTCAAGGCCGGGAAGGCCGAGATCATGGCGGTGATCGCCGACCTCGAGGCGTACCCGAAATGGGCGAGCGGCATCCGCGGCATCACCGTCGAGGAGGTCGGCGAGGACGGCCGCGCGTCGCACGCCAAGTTCACCTTCGACGGCGGCGTGTTCATCGACACCATCGGCCTCGCCTACACCTGGGAGGGCGACGACCACGTCACCTGGACCCTGGTGGACCCCGGCTCGGTCGTCACCAAGCTGCACGGCTCCTACACCCTGGACGAGCGGGACGGCTCCACCGAGGTGACCTACGAGCTCTCCGTCGACGTCCGGATCCCGCTCATCGGCATGATGAAGCGCAAGGCCGAGAAGCGGATCATCGACTCCGCGCTCAAGGGCCTCAAGCGCCATGTCGAGAGCTGACCACCGCGAAGGCGATACATTCACGCCGAAGACGGATGGAAGATGGACCCGTGAGCGGCCGGACCTGGTCTGGCCGGGCGCGGCGGGACCGTTCCCCGGAGGCGTCGGGACGCCCGCGGGCGGGTAGGTCCGAGCGGTCGGACCGCCCCGGGACGGGCGAGCCGTGGTCCGCCGCCACCGGCGGCGACCCCATCGACATCGGGTGGTGCGGTGCCGGCTCCGGCCGCGCCCCGCGAGGAGGAGGAAGCGTACATGGCCCTGACCATCGGCGTGGACGTGGGCGGCACGAAGGTCGCCGCCGGGGTCGTCGACGACCGGGGAACCATCCTGGAGAAGGTTCGCCGGCCGACTCCGTCGACCAACCCCAAGGAGACCGCCGAGACCATCGCCGAGGTCGTCGACCTGCTGAAGGGCAAGTTCGAAGAGGTGTCGGCCGTCGGTCTCGGGACCGCCGGGTTCGTCGACGAGGACCGCTCCACCGTGCTGTTCGCGCCGAACCTGGCCTGGCGCGAGGAGCCGATCAAGGAGAAGGTCGAGAAACTGGTCGGGCTGCCCGTCGTCGTGGAGAACGACGGCAACGCCACCGCGTGGGGCGAGGCGAGGTTCGGCGCCGGACGCGGTGAGAACATCCTCGTCCTCGTCGCCCTCGGCACCGGCATCGGCGGCGGCATCATCATCAACGGCGAGCTGTACCGGGGCCGGTTCGGCATCGGCGCCGAGATGGGCCACTTCCGGGTCGTCCCGGACGGCCGCCGCTGCGGCTGCGGCAACCGCGGCTGCTGGGAGCAGTACGCCAGCGGCAACGCCCTCGTCCACGAGGCCCGCGACCTCGCCCGGGTGGCGCCCGCGATGGCGGGACGGCTCCTCGAACTCGGCGACGGCCGCCCGGAGGGCATCAGCGGGCCGGAGGTGTCGCAGGCGGCCCGCGAGGGCGACAAGGCGGCGCTGGAGTGCTTCCGCACCATCGCGCACTGGGCGGGCCAGGGCCTCGCCGACCTGAGCGCCATCCTCGACCCGGGCGCGTTCATCATCGGCGGCGGCCTGTCCGACGCCGGCGACCTGCTGCTCGACCCGATCCGCGCCGCGTTCGAGGACGCGCTGACGGGCCGCGGCCACCGCCCGCTGCCCGACATCCGCATCGCCGAGCTGGGCTCCGCCGCGGGCATCGTCGGCGCCGCCGACCTTGCGCGCGTCCGGCCCCTCCAGGACGTCATCGTCTAGGCGTGCCGTCCGTCCGGCTGCTGAGCTACAACGTCCGGTCGCTGCGCGACGACCCGGCCGCCGTGGCCCGCGTCGTCCGCGCCCTCGCCCCGGACGTCGTCTGCCTGCAGGAGGTCCCGCGGTTCAGGACGTGGCGGCTCCAGCGCCGCCGCCTCGCCCGCGCGTGCGGCCTGGACATCGCGGCGGGACGGCGGGCCTGCGGGCTCGCCGTCCTCGCCGCCCCGCACGTTCGCCGCGTCGCCCGCGAGTTCCACCTGCTCACCCCTGACCCGGGCCTGCACCGCCGCGCCCTGGCGATCGCCGTCCTGGAGATCGGCGGCTCCCGCTTCATCGCCGCGTCCACCCATCTCGACCTGCGGGACGGGCCGCGGCTCCGGCACGTCCACGAGATCCTCGCCCACCTCGACAGGGCCCGCGCCCGCCACCGGGCCCCGGCCGTCCTCGCCGGGGACATCAACGAGGAGCCCGGCGGCCCGTCCTGGACCCTCCTCACCGACCACTTCCAGGACGCCTACGCCACCGCCCCGTCCGGCGAGGGACTGACGTTCACCTCCCGCAACCCCCGCCGCCGCATAGACGGCGTCTTCGCAGACCCGGAGATCGGGATCACCGCCTGCGGCGTTCCCGTCGACGACCCGGCCGTCACAGCCGACTACCCCAAGGCCACCGACCACCGCCCGGTCCTGGGCGAACTTGAGGTGCCCTAGACAACAGCCCCGTCGTCGGGGTCTCTGGGCTCGTCGCCCATGCGGAGGACGAGGGTGACGAAGCCGCCGATGAAGGCGGCGACGGCGAGGAACGCGGCCCAGCCGGGGACGTCCCAGTCGAGGACGACGGTGATCAGCAGGTAGAGCGGACCGCCGATCAGGGCGATCCAGGCCCCTTTGGTGAGGGGGTCGGCGCTCGGC
>NZ_SMJX01000494.1 GCF_004348535.1 Actinomadura sp. KC216 | reverse complement strand
CTCCCCTGCCCTCCCCTGCGGAGAGGAGTCCCATCACAGGGGGCCTGCCGTCAGGGGTCGTACCGGCCAAGTGGCGCGCCCTCACAGCACCGTCCCGCCACCGAGGTGAGCCGTCCCGTCACAGCGCCGTCCCGTCAAAGGACCGGCGCCTCGCAGGGGCCGGCTCCTCTCACAGGGCGGACGCGTACGGGTCGGAGACCGCGCCGGTCGGGGTCGCGGCGGCCGCCGCGCGGACGAGGTCGACGAAGTCCTCCAGGCACGACATGCACTGCGCCGCGTGCCGGCTGAGCTCCTGGATCTCCTCGTCGGTGAGCACGCCGTTCGCCGGCGCGAAGCCGCGGACGTGCGCGCAGCGGTCCACGTCGGGCTCGTCCTCGGGACGCGGGCGGCCCGGTTCCGGGAGCCGCTGCCTGTGCGTGAACGCGGCGAGCATCTCGTCGATCCGGTCGGCGGCCTCCGGGTAGCCCGCCGCGTAAGCCTCCGCGTACGCCCGCGCGGCCTCGGTGATCAGGTGCAGCTCCTCCCGCTGGGCGCTGTAGGGACCGGTCGCCGCGCACTGCTCGGCGAGCAGGTCGAGCGTCCGGCCGAGGCGGAGCGAGGCGTCCGCGTGGTCGCTGCGGGCCGCGACCCGGTACCAGCGGGCCGCCTCGGCCAGGTCGCCGTCGATTTCGTGGCGGCGTCCCAGCTCGTAGGCGCCCCGGTCCAGCTCCAGGGAGTCGACGAACGCCGCGTGCCGCGCGCTGGCGATGTCGTCGTACTGCCGCCGCCGGAACTCCTCCTGCAGCCGCACGAGGCTGACCGCGAACTCGTCCTCGGGCATCCGGACGATGGCGGACGCGGCGGCGGCCAGCACGCCGTCGAGGTTCATGCCCGGCCCTCCTTCTCGACCGCGGGCTCGCGGAGCAGCTCCTCCAGCCGCCTGCGCGCCCGGTGCACGTGGGTCTTCGCCGAGCCCTCGCTCATGCCGAGGATCCGGGCGACCTCCGGAAGCGGGAACTCCAGCAGGCAGTGCAGCGCGACGGCCTCCCGCTGGCGGCGCGGCAGGCTCCGCACGGCGGCCAGGATGTCGAGGCGGCCGTCGGTCCCGCGCTCCGCGGCACTCGGCAGCCCGGCGTCCCCGCGGGTGATCATCTCGTCCAGGGACGTGCACTGCTCGCGCGCCTTCGCCTGCCAGCGCCGCAGCATGGTCGTCGCGACCCGGAACAGCCAGGCGCCCGGCTTGTCGTAGGTGACGAGCTCGTCCCACCGGCGCTGCGCGGCGAGCAGGCTCTCCTGCGCGATGTCCTCGACCCAGCGGCTGTCGGACGTCTGCGAGCGCAGGTAGCCGGTGATGCGCGGCATCCAGTAGCGGTAGAACGCGGGGAACGACGACAGCGTCTCGCGGGCCTCCCGGCCCGCCCGGTCCGCGCTCACCGCACCGCTCCGGAGCCGGTGGACGTGACGACCACGGCGACCTCCCACGACGGCGACTCGAACACGGGGACTCCTCGGGGTATCCGCGCGATGCTGAGAGCGACTTCCGCCCTAGCAGTGTTACGCATATAACTGCCGCCAGAGGTCACAAACGTTGACATCTCCTAAAAATAACCTCACCACCTGCACCGATATCGGAGCGTGATCGGCACACCAATGACCGCCAGGTCATTTCGGACGGCCCTCGCCGCGCTTCCGACCTGCGTTGATGCCCGCCGTCAGCTCCGTAACAGAAATTGGAAAGGCCCCGTCCGGCCACGAACAGAATTCGATCCGGTATCCGGCCATGGGGAAAATCACCCTGCCGCCCCGGTGAACAGCAACAGGGAACAGAGCGCCAGAAGATGGGCCTAACACAAGGGCACGCCTGGAACACAGATCACCCCCAAGGCCGCTGGACACGGCCTCGGGGGTGCTGAGCGACGGGATCAGTCGCGGGTGAGCTTGCGGTGCGTGACGCGGTGCGGGCGCGCGGCGTCGGCGCCCAGGCGCTCGATCTTGTTCTTCTCGTAGTCGGCGAAGTTGCCCTCGAACCAGAACCAGTTCGAGCCCTCCTCCCACGCGAGGATGTGCGTGGCGATGCGGTCCAGGAACCACCGGTCGTGCGAGGTGATCACGGCGCAGCCGGGGAACTCCAGGAGGGCGTTCTCCAGGCTGGACAGGGTCTCGGTGTCGAGGTCGTTGGTCGGCTCGTCCAGGAGGAGGACGTTGCCGCCCAGCTTGAGCGTCAGCGCCAGGTTCAGGCGGTTGCGCTCCCCACCGGACAGGACGCCCGACGGCTTCTGCTGGTCAGGGCCCTTGAAGCCGAACGCCGCGACGTACGCGCGGGACGGCATCTCGACCTGGCCAACGTTGATGTGGTCGAGACCGTCCGAGACGACCTGCCACACCGTCTTCTTCGGGTCGATACCGCCGCGTCCCTGGTCGACGTAGGACACCTTGACGGTCTCACCGAGCCGCAGCTCGCCGCCGTCCGGCTGCTCCTCGCCGATGATCATGCGGAACAGCGTGGTCTTGCCGACGCCGTTCGGGCCGATGACACCGACGATGCCGTTCGGGGGCAGGTTGAACGACAGGTCGTCCATGAGGATCCGGTCGCCGAAGCCCTTGGTGAGCTTGTCCGCGACGATGACCGTGTTGCCCAGGCGCGGGCCCGGCGGGATCTGGATCTCCTCGAAGTCCAGCTTGCGGGTCTTGGCGGCCTCGGCGGCCATCTCCTCGTACCGCTCCAGGCGGGCCTTGCTCTTCGTCTGCCGCGCCTTCGGGTTCGACCGGACCCACTCCAGCTCGTCCTGGAGGCGCTTCTTGCGCTTGGCGTCCTTGTTGCCCTCGACCTTCAGCCGGTCGGCCTTCTTCTCCAGGTAGACGGAGTAGTTGCCCTCGTACGGGTAGCAGCGGCCCCGGTCGAGCTCCAGGATCCACGTGGCGACGTTGTCGAGGAAGTACCGGTCGTGGGTGACGGCCAGAACCGTGCCCTCGTACTTGGCGAGGAACTGCTCCAGCCACTGGACGCTCTCGGCGTCGAGGTGGTTGGTGGGCTCGTCCAGCAGCAGCAGGTCAGGGGCTTCAAGCAGGAGCTTGCACAGCGCGACCCGGCGCCGCTCACCGCCCGACAGCTTCGTCACCTCGGCGTCGCCGGGCGGGCAGCGCAGCGCGTCCATCGCCTGCTCGAGCTGGCTGTCGAGATCCCACGCGTTCCGGTGATCGAGCTGCTCCTGGAGCTTGCCCATCTCCGCCATCAGCTCGTCGGAGTAGTCCGTCGCCATCTTCTCGGCGATCTCGTTGAACCGGTCGACCATCGCCTTGGTCTCGGCGACGCCCTCCTGCACGTTCCCGAGGACGGTCTTCTCCTCGTTCAGCGGCGGCTCCTGCTGCAGCATGCCGACGGAGAACCCCGGCATGAGGCGCGCGTCCCCGTTGGACGGCTGTTCCAGACCGGCCATCATGCGCAGCAGCGTCGACTTACCGGTGCCGTTCGGTCCCAGGACACCGATCTTCGCGCCCGGAAGGAAGTGCAGGGTGACGTCGTCGAGGACGACCTTGTCGCCATGTGCCTTGCGCACACGCTGCATCGTGTAGATGTACTCGGCCATTCCTCAAGCCTAGAGGGTCCAGGAGCGTGTTTTTTGCAGTGCCGGTGTGCTTATTGGCGTCGCCCTCCTCCTTCGGCCCTGGAGGGCCTCCATCGTCGGGCGCCGCGCGCGATCGCTGGCATCGCTCCGTCTCGCCTGGCGGCTCGCTGCGCGATCAGGCTCTCGCAAGCTCGAACCTGCCTTCGGACACGATCGCAGACGTTGAGGTCGTCGCGGGGTTGCGGCGACGGCTGATGTCAGCCCGCACACTCCCAGCAGCACTGCGCAAGCACCACTCCCACAGGGTTCGCGGAAGAGCAGCCATGCGCCGGGGGCATGGACAGGAACGGAATGCATGACCCTGCCGGGGTGCTGGAGCATTTGGGGGCTATGGTCACGCAGCGGGGGCCGGCGCCTCCGCGAGCCAGTGGGCAGACCCACTCTCGGCCGCACGGCCTAGGGAGGCACAGGACTGACCAGCAGCCAAGATGCCCGCTGCGTGCTTGCCACATGCGGGGTTGATGGGATGTGCGGGGTGTTGGGCGCCGGGGCCTCCGCGAGACGGAGGGCGGGCCCGGTCTCGGGCGGACGGCCAGGCGCGGTACAGGACCGACCCACAGCCAGGGTCCCGCTGAGGGCTTGCCACATGCGGGGTCGATGGGGCGTGCGGGGTGTTGGGGC
>NZ_SMJX01000493.1 GCF_004348535.1 Actinomadura sp. KC216 | reverse complement strand
CGCAACGGATCATCCTGGACGCCCACGGCCCAAGCCATGTGAAACAGTCCAGAGTCGCGCATCCGGCGGCACATGATCACGGCTCTCTCGAAGTACGAGCGCCCATCGAAGATCGGGTCCGCTCCGCCGAAGGCGCTGGGGACCCCGATGGGTCTGGTGCTCTCGGGGGTCAATGCCATCACGAAAACGTAGGCCCGGCGCATATTCCTCGGCAGCCGCCCATTGAGTTCTGCCTGCCGTAGATCCTCGGCCATGCCGAAGATTTCGTCTGCGCGATTGTTGAGGTTCTTTCCCTCGCTGCCTTTCATCGACTTGTACTCGACGGCGAGTACTGGGGATCCGTGTTGCAGGACGAGTAGGTCCCATGCCTTGGAGGGACGGTAGAAGCCCGGCAGGACGGCTCGTCTGTTGGTCCGCATTTCAAGGCCGGTCGCCCCTGCCGAATGGATTTCCTCGACAACGAGGGCGTTGAGACCGTCCAGATGTGCTCCCCCTGTGCGGCCGAACGATTGCCTTCCTGTGCCCGGCCGCTTGTCTGGGACTGTTCCATCTGTTCACGCCGTTTGAGAACCCACTGTTCGAGTGCAGCGGTTACCCGCCGCCGAGCCGACTCCTCCATGGTTCTCCCGTATTTTGTTGTTGCCGCTGATGGGTGTGACGTCAAGGGATTCTTGCGGAACCATACGCGGCGAGCGCGGCTGCTGTTGCGGCATCGCGGTCTCGTGTCCTGAAGGCCGCGGCCAGATCGTCCAGTATGCGAGCAGGAATCCGGTCGGGCCGCGGGGCGTGGAGTCTCCGAAGGTACTGGGCCTGGAATCGAAGCGTTCCACCCCGCATCTTCACGCAGTAGGCGGCGACCTGTCGTTCGACGACCTCTGAAAGCAGCAGTCCACCCAGGGCTTCTAGGTCCCACACGTCGGACACGATGTAATACAGATTGTGGTGTGGATAACGGCCACCGGGCTCTAGCACGGGATGTGTCTTCTTCTTCATGTCGGCAAGAAGAAGCTTCGGTTGGCCGGTCAGCGACAGGTTCACTCGGTCGATCGTCCTGTACCAGCTCGCGGGAGACCTTTTCGAGATCGAGCGGCGCAGCACAGCCCTTGCGTTCCGATCGAGGTAGTCGGTGAGCCGCGGCCATTGGTCGAGGTCTACGAGCCCGTCCTCGTCCCATGGGTTGACGAGATAATGACCAGACCACTCGTACGAGCCGTTCTTGAGGTCTGCAGGCATGGCCAAAGGCAGCATGCGCTCGCGCTCGGCGGCGTCGGCGTCGCGCGTGACGTACACGGCGTCGGCGCCCGTCGCCACACCGATTCCGATCCGCGTGCCCGCTGCCCGATCCTCCAGCGGAGGGTGCCGATCCTGGAGGTCCTCAAGCCAGGCGAGCATCTCCGGAGAGCCGTCCGGCCAGGAATCCGTCGTCCTGTGCCAGTGAGGCAGTCGTGAACTGCGGACCCCGGCACCGCGGAGGGGGGTTTCCGTCCGGGTGCGTGCCCAAGCCGAGAAGTCCAGGGCGGCATGGGCGTCGAACAGGGCTGTGGCCTCTCCAACAGCGACATCGCGCTGATCACGACGAGCGAGGACGGTGATCGCAGGGTAGGCGGACACTTCAGTCTCGAAGGCGGAGACGTCATGCATCACCAGGCATGCCTCGACGGCATAGCCCTCCTTGAGGATCTTCTCGCGGAGGCGTCGCCCGTACTGATTGCGCATCCAGCGATCGGCGCAGATGAAGCCGAGCGAGCCGCCGTCGGACAGCAGATCTAGCCCACGTTCGTAAAAGCCGATGTAGGTATCGGCTCTTCCTCCCATGGTCGGGCAGGCGCGGCGGTACGCGGCGAGAGTGTCAGGACTCAGGTCCTCGATCCGGATGTAGGGCGGGTTGCCGACCACGAAATCTGCGCTGTCGATCGACTCCTCGAGAAGGAAATCTCCCTTGCGCACCCACGCGGCCGCGAGGTCGGCGGCCGTCTCATCCGGGCAGCCGGCCGCGACCAGACGCTCGACGGCGAGTCGGCGGCAGGCGCGCACATGGTGCGCCTGAAGGTCCATGGCGAGGACGACGGACGACAGGTCGTCCCAGGGGGCGTCTGGCCGGTGCTTCCTCCGGGCCTCCAGCAGCCGGTCGAGCACGGGCCCCAGGAAGGCTCCTGAGCCAACGGCGGGTTCGAGAATCTTCTTGGTGGTCAGATCCACGTCCGGCAGGTATCCGGTGAGATCAAGGATCAACTCGACGATCCACTGCCTGGTGAAGACCTCTCCGTACTCGACCGAGCGGACGTCGCCGCCGCGGACCATGTCAGCGAGCTTCTCACCAGGCTCCGTCAGCATGGACCTCATCGTAGGCATCACCCGTGACAGAACGAGGCCACCACACCCGAGATCACCCCGCCCGCGTCAGAGGTCGTACGTCCCCCGCTTGATCTGCGACACCAGCGCGGCCCACACGTCCCGTCCGATGGTCAGGTGACCACCCTGGGGATCCCTGGAGACCCGGACCATGTGGTGTGAGTCTTGGACGGAGACTTCAACGCAACCGTTGGCCCCTTCGCTGTAGCTGCTCTTGCGAAAGGTGACCACTCTAGGGTCGCGCCTGGTCACTCGCTCCTCCTGCTTCTGAGGTCGTGGGCGCCCTGCTTGATCTGTGACACCAGCGCGGCCCACGAGTCCCGGTCGATGGTCAGGTGATCGCCCTGAGGGTTCTTGGAGTCCCGCACGGCGTTCCGATCGCCGACCATCGTGACCTCAACGCAGTCACCGCCGAAACTGCCGCTATGAGAACTCTTGCGCCATGTGACGCCGTTCATGGTGCCTCGCTCGTCTCTATCGGAGGTCGTAGGTGCCCTGCTTGATCTGTGACACCAGCGCGGCCCAGGTGTCCCGTCCGACGGTGAGGTGACCGCCCTCCGGGTTCTTGGAGTCACGGATGAGGCGGTGGGTGCCGAGGGCGCCCGCCTCCACGCAGCCGTTACCGCCTTCGCTGTAGGTGCTCTTGCGAAAAACGACCCGACCAAGATCAGTTCTGATCATTTACTCCTCCTTGCGGTCACTGCTCCGCCAGGCGCTTGAGCATGATCAGCGAGTCTTCGGGGCTCAAGGCCATCGCGCGCATCTGCTCGAACGCCAGGCAGTAGGTGTGCACCTCCTCGTCATCCTCAATGTACAGAGCACTCGTCATGTTCTCGACATACACGACATCTGGGGTGAATCGCTCAGGGAAACCCATGATGGTGAAGTTGCCGACCACGCCGGGGTGGGCGCCCGCGGAGGCTGGCATGACCTGGAACATGACGTTCGGCAGGGCGGACAGCTCGATGATGCGGCGGTACTGGTCTCGCATGACTTCAGGGCCGCCGATGTCTCGCCCAAGCGCAACCTCGTCCAGGATCGACCAGAGACGGACCGGCTCGTCTCGTTCCAGCCATGCCTTCTGACGATCCAGTCGGGCCGCAACCCGGCGCTCCATGCCATGTGGTGAAGCGAATTGCTTCAAGGTGGTCATAACCACCTGTTCCATGTACGCCTCAGTCTGCATCAGGCCATGAACCAGGCCCATGGTGTAGGAGTTGAGCCACTCGGCTTCGGCCTCAAGACCCATGTAGGTGGCGTAGTCCGTGGGCAGGTTCTTCGCGTACGCGTCCCACCACCCGCGTTGTCGCGCCGTCCTGGCGAAACTGACCAGTGCGTCGAGGCGCGGGCCCGTCACCCCGTAGAGCGTCAGCATTTCCTGCACCTCGGCCGCCGTAAGGCGGCGGAGGGCGTTCTCGACCCGCGAAAGCTTCGCCTTGTTCCAGCCGAGCTGATCGGCTGCCTCCTCAAGCGTCAACGATGTTGACGTCTCGCGGAGGCGCTTCAGCTCACTGGCGAGACGGCGTTCTCGGATCGTTGGAGGTCTGGGCGTCATGTAGTTGATCGTGCTCGTTCCGTAGTTGCTTCGCAAGCATTTTCACCAACTTCACAGCTAAATGATCATGGATTTCTTAGTGAAACAGTTGCACCAACTCTTGGTTTGACGCACGATGTGATCCCGGCCACGCACGGAGTGCGACCGAGATGTCGCTTTCCGTATTAGATGTGGCCCTCGTGGTGGAGGTGTGACATCGATGGAGTGTCAGGGTGTGCGGCGGCTTACGCCGGGTGGGGCCTGTGCGTGGCGGTTGCCGGAGGACGAGCGCGGGCCGGGGACGGCGCGGCGGCTGCTCCAGCAGACGATGGACGGGCTCGGGG
>NZ_SMJX01000492.1 GCF_004348535.1 Actinomadura sp. KC216 | reverse complement strand
CGGCGGCCCCGCGCCGCCTCGGGGGCGTGCTCGCGCGTGCCGGTGAGGGTCACGTCCGCTCCTTCCGCCCCGCGCGGCGGGCGGTGTGCGCGCGGACCGCGACGGCCACGGCCGCGACGACGGTGATCAGCGCCAGGACGATCGCGAGGTTGCGGCCGTAGGGCAGCGGCAGCCGGGACGGCTCGTCCGCGCGGCGCCCGTACCCGAGCACCAGCGGCAGCGCGACCGCGCACACGCAGCCCGCGACGATCAGCGCCGCCCGCACGATCCGGCGGTAGGCGGCGGGCACCCGGCTCGTGGCCGCCCCGGCCGCCAGCACCAGCGGGACCAGCACCCCGTCGTGCAGGACCGCCGCGCCCGCGAACCACGCGAGCCACACGACCGCGTCGGCGTGCGCGAGGTGGACGAGGACGCCGCGCACGCCGACCACGATCAGCGCCGCCCCCGCCCCGTAGACGGCGACCTTCACGGCACCTCCCGCCACAGGACGGGTCTTCACGGGGCGGGTCTTCGCGGGGCCGGTGTTCACAGGACCACCAGCCGGTGCACCCATTTGGTCTGCAGGACCCCGGGCCGGTTCGGCGCGATCAGGCGGCACGGGTATCCGTGGTCGAGGTCGAGCGGCCCGCCGTTCAGGTCGAGGGCGAGGAGGGTGAGCGGGTCGTGCCAGTGCCCGGGGTCGAGGTGGGAGGTGCGGTAGAGCCCCGAGGTCTGCAGCGACTCCACCCGCACCCGGGCGGTGTCGCCGGCGCCGGCGAGGGCGAGCAGGTCCCGCAGCCGCACGCCGCGCCAGTCGGCGCCGGCGCTCCACCCCTCCACGCACGCGATCGGCAGCCGCGCCGGGTGCTGCGGGAGGGCGCGCAGGCCGTCCAGGGTGAGGGTGAGGTCGCGGCGGACGCGGCCGGTGACCGTCAGCCGCCAGCCCGGGTCGCGGGCGGCGGCGCTCACCCCGGCGGCGGCCGCGGACTTGTTGACCGGCAGGCCCTGCGGCCCGGTCCCGGGGCGGCGCGGCGCCAGCACCGCCAGCCGCGCGAGCGGCGAGAACGCCTCCCCCACCGTCACGGCCGTGATCACGCCGCCCGCGCCGGCGACGGTGAGCAGGAACGCGCGGCGCCCGACCGCGTCCTGCGGACGGGTCATCACCGTGCGCCGCACCTTGGACCATTCGTCGGCGGCGTGGATCAGCAGCGCCCCGGCGACGATGTAGGCGGTCCAGTAGTGCGCGGTGGTGAACAGGAACGGGAACGCATACCAGTACCCGATGTTCAGCACCCCGGTCACGAACTGGAACAGCGCCCCGCCGACCAGCACGAACACCAGCAGCCGCCGTACCGCGTGCGCGGCGGAGCGGACCGGCGGCCACTGCCACAGCCTCGGGTAGACGGTCCAGAGCTTGGCCAGCAGCAGCGGCACGGTCGCCAGCCCGCCGATGACGTGGACGCCCTGCGTCACCCGGTACAGGTTCACCGGCCGCGACGGCCACTGCGCCCAGCCGGGCGGGTGCTGCATGAAGTGGGAGACCAGCCCGGTCGCGAACGCCGACAGGACGCTGACGCCCAGCGCCATGCCCAGCCACGCCGCGACCCGCTCGTCGTGCAGCCGGCTGGTGAACCGCCCCGGCAGGCGCGTCAGCGCCGCGGGCACAGCGCGACGAACCATCGGCCCGCCTCCTCCCACACCTCGGTCACGGCCGCTCCGCACGCCGCGGCGAGCCCGGCGGCGGCGTCGGCGGACACGTGCGCCCAGGCGAACCACTCGCCGACCGCGCGGCCCGACCGCAGCCGCAGCGGCTCGACGCGCGACGCGGCGCCGGGCGGGTCGACCTCGGCCAGGACCCGCCCGCCGGGCGCCGGGAGCGCCAGGACGCGGCGCAGCAGCGCGGCCGGGTCGCCGCCGATGCCGATGTTGCCGTCGGCGAGCAGGACGGTGCGCCAGCGTCCGGCGCCGGGGACGCGGCCGAACACGTCCCGGCACAGCGCGGGCCCGCCCGCCGCGAGGGTCAGCGCGACCGCGGCGGGCGCGAGGTCGATGCCCAGCACCGGGACGCCGCGGCGGGCGAGCGCGGCGGTGAGGCGGCCGGGCCCGGACCCGACGTCCAGGGTCGCGCCGTCGCAGCGGGCCAGCAGCCCGCCGTCGCCGGGCCGGGCGGCGAGCCAGTCCTGGACGGGCAGCGGGCGGCGGCGCCCGTCGGCGTGCTCGATCTCGACGGGCGCGCGGCCCCGCAGCGCGTCCTCGTACAGTGCGCCGATCATGCCGGGACGGTCCTGACGCCGAGCGCCCGCACCGCCGCCGCGAACCGGCCGGACGGCGCCTGGGCGGCGACGGCCGCGGCGTCGGCGGGGGTGTCGACGTCGGTGAGCTCGGGCAGCCGCGCGACCTTCAGCCCGGCGGCGCGCAGCCGCGCCAGCTGCGCCGCGCCGGTGCCGGGCCGCGACATCGGGACGCCGCGCAGCAGCGCCGGGTCGGGGCGCCGCAGCCCGAGCAGCCAGAACCCGCCGTCGGCGGCGGGGCCGAACACCGCGCCGTGCCGCGCCAGCGCCCGCCCGGCGGCGGCGAGCAGCGCGGGGGTGACCTGCGGGGTGTCCATGCCGATCAGGACCAGCGGGCGGCCGTCGTAGGCGTCGGTGAACGCGCCGGCCAGGCGCTCGTCCAGGCCGCCGGGGCGCTGCGCGGTCACGGTGAACCCGGCGGGCAGCCACGGGCCGGGCGTCCCGTCCAGCGCGAGGGTGCGGCGCCCGGCCGGGGCGGCGGCGACGGCGGTGAGGGTGTCGCGCAGCGCGGCCTCGGCGAGCACGGCGGCCTCGGCGGGGGTGTAGGCGGGTGTCAGGCGGGTCTTGACGCGCCCGGGCACCGGCTGCTTGGCGATCACGATCAGATCGGCGTCCGGGCCGCCTGCGCTCGTCCGGGCCGCGCTCATCGTGCGACCTCCGCCAGGACGCGGCGCATGTCGCGGACGGCGCGGACCGTCCCGCCGAGCGTGCCGGTGACCTTTGAGGTCCCGGTGCGGGGGCGGTAGGCGACGTCGATCTCGCCGATCCGCCAGCCGGCGCGGGCGGCGCGCAGCACCATCTCCAGCGGGTAGCCGAACCGGCGGTCGGTCAGCCCGAGCGCGAGGAGCGCGTCGCGGCGGGCGGCGCGCATCGGCCCGAGGTCGTGCAGGCGGGTGCCGGCGCGCCGGTTCAGGGACCGGGCCAGGACGGCGTTGCCGAGCCGCGCGTGCGGCGGCCACGCGCCCCGCCCCGACGGCCGCCGCCTCCCCAGCACCAGCCCCGGCACGGGCCCCGGGCCGCCCGCCGGGCCCGGCGGGCCTGCGGTGTGGAGGGCGTCGAGCGCGGCGGTCAGGCGGGGCAGCTCGGCCGGGTCCAGCGACGCGTCGGCGTCCATCACGCAGACGACGTCGGTGCGGGCGGCCAGCAGCCCCCGGTGGCAGGCGGCGCCGAAGCCGCGCTCGGGCGCGTGGACGACGCGCGCGCCGTGGTCGGCGGCGACGCGCGCGGATCCGTCGGTGGAGGCGTTGTCGACCACCAGCGGGCGGAACCCGCGGGGCATCCGGGACAGCACCCAGGGCAGCGCCTCGGCCTCGTCGAGGCACGGGAGAACCACATCGATCACGGCACTGACGCTACTCTCGGTGACGGCCGGGGAACCCTTACGAACTGGTGACGCGCCGCCGGGCGAACTCCTCCATCCCGTCGGCGAACGGCACCGCGGCGGAAAAGCCCAGCTCGCGGCGGGCGCGGTCGGGGCGCGCGACGATGTGCCGGACGTCGCCGAGCCGGTAACCGCCGGTGACCTGCGGTGCGGGCCCGCCGAACGCGTCCGACAGCGCGGCGGCCATGTCCCCGACGGTGCGCGGCGTCCCGCTGGCGATGTTGTAGGCGCGCAGCCCGGGGGCGGGCGGTCGCGGGCCGGTGGCGGCGGCGTGTTCCAGCGCCAGGACGTTGGCGCGGGCGACGTCGCGGACGTGGACGAAGTCGCGGCGCTGCCCGCCGTCCTCGAACACCAGCGGCGCCAGCCCGCTCTCCAGCCGCGACCGGAAGATCGCCGCGACGCCCGCGTACGGGGTGTCGCGCGGCATCCGCGGCCCGTACACGTTGTGGTACCGCAGCGCCGCGACGGTCCCGCCGGTCGCCCGCGCCCACGACGCGGCCAGGTGCTCCTGGGCGAGTTTGGTGTCGGCGTAGACGTTGCGCGGGTCGGGCGGGGCGTCCTCGGCGACGGCGGCGGGGTCGAGGGTCGTGCCGT
>NZ_SMJX01000491.1 GCF_004348535.1 Actinomadura sp. KC216 | reverse complement strand
GGCGGACGGGGACTCGAACAGGTCGGCCGGTGTCGCCCGGCACAAGGCGTACAGCGTGCGGCCTCGGATGCCGAGCGCGGTCGACGCCTCGCCGGTCGCGGTGTAGACGACGTCGTCGGCGGGGAGGCCGTCCACGATGCGCTGGTCGATGAGGAGCGGCATGTCGTCCGGCAGCAGCAGCGGGCAGACGAGGCCCGCCGCGTACTCGGTGGCGGCGTTGACGGCGTTCGCGTGGGCCGGACGGACGGTGTCCGCACCGACCGAGCGACGGACGGCGTCCATCGGCGGCCGCTCACCCGCCGGGACGATCACACCGGCCAGGAACGGGCGCCTCCCGTCCCGGCCGCCGTCGCAGGAGTAGACGCATGTCACCAGGCAGCGGTCCGCGGGGAGCCCGAGCGCCTTGGGGAGCTCGTCGGCATGGGCCAGCGCGACGGGCAGCCGCACGATCTCGTGCACGGCCTCCCCTTCGAGGAGCGCGCGGTGGATGGTGAGAGCGTCCTTCATGATCGGCTCCATCCCGCGGGGTTCTCTCCCCGCTCACCCCCGGAACTGGTTTCGTCGCCCCGTGCTGTGCACTCTGCGAGATAGTGGGGTAGCCCCATATACCCGAGACGTCCGGATCAACCATGCGGGCATCGCGCAAACCTCCCGATGCGCCCTGCCGCATGTGCGGCGGGCCGTGGCCCTTGGGGATCCCGCTACCGTTGTCGTGCGGGAGGCTCACCGGCGGTCGCGCTGGCGTCATCGGGGTGCCCAGAACGTAACTCGGGGATCGCCGCATGTGAAGGGTCTCGCCCTGCCTTGTCCCCGCAAGGACTCCGTGCCGCCCCCCGCTGATCGCCAGAAAGTCCTTTGTCAGCCCGTCAACCAAGGAAATACGCTCGATGGCCGTGCCCAACCAGAACGTGACCTCCGATGCCTCGCGGCGCACCGCGATCGCCGAGCTGCTGCGCCGGATCGCGCCCGTCGCCGATGACCTCGGTGCCCTGTTCGCGGCGGCCGGTCACGAACTGGCGCTGGTCGGCGGTCCCGTCCGGGACGCGCTGCTGCGCCGTCCGACCAAGGACCTCGACCTCACCACCGACGCGCCGCCCGAGCGCACCCTGGAGCTCATCCGCGGCTGGGCGGACGCGCACTGGACGATCGGGATCGAGTTCGGCACGGTCGGGCTCCGCAAGGACGGCGTCGAGCTGGAGATCACGACGTACCGCAGCGAGTCCTACGACCCGAAGTCGCGCAAGCCGGACGTGTCGTACGGGACGTCCCTCGTCGAGGACCTGCGCCGCCGCGACTTCGCCGTCAACGCGATGGCGGCGCGGCTGCCCGGGCACGAGTTCGTCGACCCGTTCGGCGGTCTCGTCGACCTGCAGCGCAAGGTGCTGCGCACCCCCGGCCGCCCCGAAGACTCCTTCAGCGACGACCCGCTCCGCATGATGCGCGCGGCGCGGTTCGCCTCCCAGCTCGGCTTCACGGTCGCGCCGGACGTCGTCCAGGCGATGAAGGACATGGCGGGCCGGATCGAGATCGTCTCGGCCGAGCGGGTCCGCGACGAGCTGTCCAAGCTGATCTGCGGCCGGTACCCGCGGCAGGGCCTCGCGCTGCTCGTCGACACGGGGCTCGCCGCGCACGTCTTGCCCGAGCTGCCGAAGCTGCGGCTGGAGATCGACGAGCATCACCGGCACAAGGACGTCTACGAGCACTCGCTGATCGTCCTGGAGCAGGCCATCGCGCAGGAGAAGGAAGGGCCCGATCTCGTGCTGCGCCTCGCCGCCCTCCTGCACGACATCGGCAAGCCGCGCACCCGCCGGTTCGAGCCGGGCGGGCGGGTGTCGTTCCACCACCACGAGGTCGTCGGCGCGAAGATGACCCGCAAGCGGCTGACCGCGCTGCGGTACTCGAAGGACGTCATCGCGGACGTGTCGCGGCTGGTCGAGCTGCACCTGCGGTTCCACGGCTACGGCACCGGCGAGTGGACCGACTCGGCCGTCCGCCGCTACGTCCGCGACGCCGGGCCGCTGCTCACCCGCCTCCACAAGCTGACCCGCGCCGACTGCACGACCCGCAACAAGCGCAAGGCCGACCGGCTCCGCCGCACCTACGACGACCTCGAGGTCCGGATCGAGCGCCTGGCGGAGGAGGAGGAACTGGCCGCGATCCGCCCGGAGCTGGACGGGAACGAGATCCAGGACATCCTCGGCATCACCCCCGGCCCGCTCGTCGGCAAGGCGTACCGCTTCCTCCTCGACCTCCGCCTGGACCGCGGCATGATCGGGAAGGAAGCCGCCGCCACCGAACTCCGCCGGTGGGCCGCCACCGAAGGCATCCTCCCCGCCGACACCTCTTCCGAGCCGGAGTCCTCCGCACGCGAAGAACGACCGAAGGCCGACCCGCCCGAGGGCAACGCGCCCCAAGGAGCACCCGACGGCGCGCCGGACGGGGGCTCGCCTACTCACGCACAGTCCGAGGGCAAGGACTCTGGGACCGCTTCCTCTGAGGGGCCGGCGCGTGCGGGCGATGCGTCCGACGGCGAAGCGGCCCGGGGCGCCGCACCTGGCGAGGCTTCCTCCGAGGGCCCGGGCGGGGCTGGCGGTGGTGCGGGCTCTGAGAACGGGGGGCGAGGGTAATGGTCTCGTTGCAGCTTGGGCGGATGAGCCCGCAGGCGACCGAGCGGATGCTGGAGTTCGATCGTGAGCACATCTGGCATCCGTACGCGCCGATGCCCGCGACCGCGCCGGTGCAGCCGGTGGTGTCGGCGGACGGGGTGCGGCTGACGCTGGCGGACGGCACCGAGCTGATCGACGGTATGTCGTCGTGGTGGGCGGCCGTGCACGGCTACAACCACCCGAAGCTGAACGCGGCGGTGACCGGGCAGCTCGGCAAGATGGCGCACGTGATGTTCGGCGGGCTCACCCATCCGCCGGCCGTGCGGCTCGCGGAGCGGCTCGTCGAGATCACGCCGGAGCCGCTGACGAAGGTGTTCTTCGCCGACTCCGGGTCCGTCGCGGTCGAGGTCGCGATCAAGATGGCGATGCAGTACTGGCGGTCGCAGGGACGGCCCGAGCGGCACCGGCTGCTGACCGTGCGCGGGGGCTACCACGGCGACACGTTCGGGGACATGGCCGTCTGCGACCCGGTGAACGGCATGCACCACCTGTTCAGCGACGTCCTCGCCCGGCACGTGTTCGCGCCGCCGCCCCCGCTCGGGTACTCCGCCGAACCCGACGCCGAGTACCTGGACGGGCTGTCGCGGCTGGCCGCGGAGCACGTGGACGAGCTCGCCGGGATCATCGTCGAGCCCGTCGTGCAGGGCGCGGGCGGCATGCGCTTCTACGCGCCCGAGTACCTGAGGGCGCTAAGGGACATCGCCGACGAGCACGGGCTGCTGCTCGTCCTGGACGAGATCGCCACCGGGTTCGGCCGGACCGGTGAGCTGTGGGGCTGCGACCATGCCGAGGTCGTCCCGGACATCATGTGCCTCGGCAAGGCCCTCACCGGCGGCTACATGACCATGGCCGCCACCCTCTGCACCGACCGCGTCGCGCACGGGATCACGTCGGGGGAGGCGGGCGTCCTCATGCACGGGCCGACGTACATGGCGAACCCGCTGGCCGCCGCGGTCGCGTCCGCGTCCATCGACCTGCTGGTGACGCGCGACTGGCGGGACGAGGTCGACACGATCGAGGCGATCCTGACCAGCGAACTGCGCGGTGCCGCCGGTCTCAAGGGCGTGGCGGACGTCCGCGTCCTCGGCGCGATCGGGGTGGTGGAGGCGCGCGAGCCGGTGGACGTCACGTCCGTCCAGGAGATCGCCATGGCGCACGGCGTCTGGCTTCGCCCGTTCGGCAAGCTGATCTACACGATGCCGCCGTACGTCTGCACGGACGACGAGGTCCACCACATCGCCGACGCGCTCAACGCCATCGCCGAGTCCCTCTAGAGCCGGGCCGAGAGCGGATACGCGCCGACAGGACGCAGCTCCTCGCCGGCGATCCGGGCCATCAGCGGCGCGGCACCCCTCGCCACCACCCGGTGCCGGACGACCAGGCGGTCACCGGCGGCGCGCGGGAGTGACCAGGTACGACGAACTCGCCCTCCGCTACCAGGCCATACGCCAGATGGCCGCGATCAGCGGGTGGCTGTGACGTTCTAAAACCTGCCCCGGGTGGTCCGCGAGGCATCCGCGCCTGCGGCTCCATGATGCGGCGTTCGGTCATGGCACGACTACAGCATGTGCCTACGACGAAACGGTGCGTGGGCGTTAGTGGAGGGCGTGGGCGGGGCGGTGG
>NZ_SMJX01000490.1 GCF_004348535.1 Actinomadura sp. KC216 | reverse complement strand
GGTTTGAAGGGGCTGGTGGGGAGATGTCGCCGCCTGGCGGGTCCGGAGCGCTTCATTACCGCATTATGCGCCCAACGGAGCTGTGCAGGGAACTCTCCCGCGCCCGGCGAGAATTTCACGGGCCGCACCGCACGGCGGGACCCCGGGTTTCGCTCGCCCCGCCGAATCGTGTGGTACTCTGCAAGGAGTTGCGGTTCCCATAGACATGTTCGTGCGCCTGTCGGATCTGACCTCAGGCGCATTTTTGTTGTTCTGGATCTTCCGGATGGGCCATCGCGGCGATCCCGACCGCGCACGGTGTGCGGTCGTGACCGACCAGAGGAGATGACCATGGCCACCGGCACGGTCAAGTGGTTCAACGCCGAAAAGGGCTTCGGCTTCATCGAGCAGGACGGCGGCGGCGCCGACGTCTTCGCCCACTACACCAACATCGCGGCCCAGGGCTTCCGGGAGCTCCAGGAGGGCCAGAAGGTGACGTTCGACGTCACCCAGGGCCAGAAGGGCCTCCAGGCGGAGAACATCGTCCCCGCCTGACCCTGATCAAGCCGCGCGGCGGGCGTCCCTCCGGGGCGCCCGCCGCACTGCGTTCCCGGCCGGTTCAGGTGCAGCCCTCGAACTCCGGGACGCTGGTGCCGACCGCGAAGTCCACCGACCCGAACCATTCGGTGAGCAGCGTCTTCGCCGCGCCGTTCTGGTACATCTCGGTCAGGTACCGGTTGACGGCCTGGCAGCCCGCCACGTCCCCCTTCCTGAGGCCGACGCCGTACTTCTCGTTGGTGAACGGCGCCTGGACCATCGTGGTGCCCGAGCCGTTCGCCGCCGCGAAACCCGCGAGGATCAGGTCGTCGGTGGACACGGCGTCCATGCGGCCCTCCTTCAGGGCGGTGACGCACTCGCTGTAGTTGCTCGCGCGGACCAGCTCCGCGTCCACCTTGCGCTCCTCCGTCACCCGCCGCCACGAGTTCGACCCGGCCGCCTGGCAGAGCCGCTTGCCCCGCAGGTCGCTCACGTTCTCGATCGACCGGTCCCCGGCGCGGACGAGGATGTCCTGGTGCGCGACGTAGTACGGGCCGCCGAAGGTGACCTTCTCCTTGCGCTCCGGGGTGATCGAGTAGGTGGCGAACACCATGTCGACGACGCCGTCGCGCAGCGCCTCCTCCCGCTCGTTCGAGGTCAGCCCGACGAACGTGAGGTCGCCGGGCGCGACGCCGAGCCGGCCCGCGATATAGGTGGCGACGTCGACGTCGAAGCCCTCGAACGAGCCGTCCCACCTCCGCAGCCCCAGCCGCGGCTGATCGGACTTGACCCCGATCCGCAGGGTCTTCTTGCCGAGGATCGACGCGGAGGACTCCCCGCCGCCGGCGCGGTACACCGCCAGCGCCACCCCGACGAGCACGACGGCCACGATCACGATCACGGCGTTCCGGACTGCACGCACGGTCCCCTCCTCACCTTCGCGACGCTCTGCGGGCCCATCAGCGGTACTCC
The DNA here is from genome assembly GCF_004348535.1 of Actinomadura sp. KC216. GTDB lineage: Bacteria > Actinomycetota > Actinomycetes > Streptosporangiales > Streptosporangiaceae > Spirillospora. Next base: position 2,839 of record NZ_SMJX01000490.1, on the reverse strand, counting down.
GCCAGCCGCGGCCACACGCCGCCCACCACCAGCGCGCCGATGACCAGGGCGGACGCGGGCAGCGCCCACGGCCAGGGCTCCAGCGCGCCCTCCCCGTCCCGCACCATCCGGTCGACGACGAGCTGGTGCCGGACGACCCGCGCGTCGAGCCCGGAGTCGTGCTGCCGGAAATCGGGGTGGGACAGGAAATGCCAGCGCGGGTCGACATGCGCCCTGGCGGCGTCCCTCAGCTTCCCGTCCCGGGCGAGCTCCCGAACGACGCGATCGTTCTGCTGGTAGGCGCGGTAGCGGTCCAGCAGCGTCCGCACGGGCGCCTGCTGTCCCCGGCCCATGGCCTCGGTCGCCTCGGTCCCGTAGAAGCCGCCGAAGTCCACCTTGTGCAGGCCGTCGCCGTAGCGCCCGATCCGCGTGGCGAGCATCGCGTAGTACGACTCCAGGTCGTGGGCCTGGCGGATGTACAGCATCGTCTGCGACTTCTCGAAATAGGTCTGGTCGTAGCGGTCGGCGTCGGCCGGGTCGAGGAGGGCGCGGATGCGGTCGGCGTTCAGGCTCTTGCCGGTCGCCCGCGTCCGCGACAGCCGCAGGACGGGGTCGAAGCCGTCCTCCTTCGCCGTCTCCACGCGGTCGGCCCCGGTCGCCAGCAGGGACGCGGCCACCACCGTCAGCGCCGTCGTGCCGAGCGCGGCGGCGACCAGGAACAGGCTGACCACCCGCCGGAAGCGCCTGGCGAGGTAGACCTGCAGCCCGGCGAGCGCCCCGAGCACCGTCAGGCCGAGCACCAGCACCCAGATCCGGCCGGACCGCATCCGGGACAGCGGGTCGCCGTAGGACGCCTCCACGTCCGCCGCCCCGGCCAGCGTGAGGTTGTTGGCCTTCGGCAGCAGGTCCTCGGTCATGATCCTGGTGGCCGCCCGGTACTCGACGGCCGCGTCCTCGGGGAGGCGTCCGAACGCGTGGTCGGTGCGGCGGCCCCGCTCCATCGCCGCCTGCACGCGCTGGTCGTAGAGGTGCAGGCCGTCCAGCACGGACTGGACGGTCCGCAGCCGCACCGGGTCGTCCTCGGCGAGGCGCGCGGCCTGTAACGCCGCCCGCTGCGCGTCCTCGCGGCGGATGTCGTAGAAGTAGCGCGGCAAGCTCCGCGAGCACGACGGGCCTCCGTCCATATCGACATCGCAGAGCCATTCGTCCTCCGCGCCCGTCAGCAGGACGTTGGTGACCTGGGCGTCCATGTCGCTCAGCGCGAGATAGACGTCGTTGGTTGCCACGACCATCGGGCCCTCGTCGTGGCCGATGGCGCGCAGGGCCGCGCGGGCGTCCAACAGCGCGACGCCGGTGACGGTGAACAGCACGATGACCGCCAGCAGGACGGCGGCCGTCAACGCCTGCACGCGGCGCGGGACGCTGTGCAGCCGGAACAGTCTCCACGACACGCTCAGCCCTCGCCCTCGTCGTCGCCGGCCTTGGCCTCGGGGTCCGGGTCGTCGTCGGGCTCGTCCGGCGGGCGGTGCGCCGATTCGCTCGACTCGGTGTCGAGGGCGATGAGGTCGGCGGCGTCGACGTCCTGCCGCGGCCTGACCTCGCCGGTCTCCCGGGCGACGACCCGGTCGAGGCGCTGGGACGTCCCGCTGCTGCCGGTCCTCTCGGCCAGCTCGTGCGCCCGCCGGAGCCTGGTGCTCGCGGTCTCGTCGTCGCCCCTCCGGTAGGCGCTCAGCCCCTCGCTGAGGGAGTCGGCGAGCTCCTCCTGCCTGGAGTAGTGCTCGACGGACGAATGCCGCCCCGTCGAGCGCGCCCTGTCGTCCGTCCATTCGGCGAGGACCATGGCCTCGGCGAGGGTCACGTCCGGCTCGCCGCCGGGTCCCGGCACCACCACCGACACCCGCGCCGCCTGCATCCGCTGGTACGGCTTCCCGACGGGGACCGTGACGCACAGGTGGTAGTCGCGCTTCTCCGTCCCCCAGATGCCGGTCGGGTAGTCGCCCGTCGCCGGGCCCTCCCCGTGCGGGTCCACCTCGATCCGCTTGCCGGTCAGGTCGCGCCGCGCGGGATACACCTGCTTGAGGAACTGCAGGGAGACCTTGTCGGGCGTCCAGACCCGGAGCGCGACGTCGGCGACGGCCTTGCCCATCGCCCGCCCGATCATCTCGGTGAAGTCGGCCGTGAGGTGCCGCGGGTCGGCCACCACCGCGAACCGGCCGAGCAGGCGGGTGGCGACCTCGCGCAGCTCGGCCGGGTCCCAGTCGGCGCCGACGCCGCGGCAGTCGCACACGAAACGGCCCGCGCAGACGGTCAGGGCCGCGTCCAGCTCCTCCTCGGTCTCGTGCTCGTTGCGGCCGTCGGTCAGCAGGACGGCGTGCCGGATGCCGTGCCGGGAGTCGTCGAACAGCTCGGCGGCCAGGCTCAGCCAGCGGCCGATCCGGGTGCCGCCCGCGGCGGTCAGCTTGGAGATGGCGACCTTGGCGGCCTCCTTGCCGCGGTCGGTCGCGGGGGCCAGCAGCACGTCGCGCGGGTAGACCATGGCGGCGTCGCGGGATCCGGCGACGACGGCGAAGTCGACGTCCTCGCGCAGCGCGTCCACCGCCGCCTTCGCGGCCTGCTGCGCCTCGACGAGCCGCTCGCCCGCCATGGACGCGGAGGTGTCGATGATGATGACCTCCGCCGCCGCGGACGCCCGCGCCGCCGACGAAGAGGAGGAGGACACCGCGGGCAGGGGCGGGCGGCCGGTGCGGGCCGTGACCCGGACGATGGCATGGACCTGCGTGGCGTCCACCGGGAGGTAAGGGTTCTGGTGGATCTCGACCGCGAAGTCGGGGCGGTCACTCATCGATCACCTTCCTGGGGC
>NZ_SMJX01000048.1 GCF_004348535.1 Actinomadura sp. KC216 | reverse complement strand
CCCACCGACCCCGCCCAGCACCCGGCGCACCGTGACCGACGCACCTCTCCCGGAACGCAAAGCAGCAGGACGCGCCACCGCCAACACGCGCCGCTGCCGGAGGTAGCGGCAGTGGGACGTGACGCTGCGGAGATGCGACGCTGCCGCACCTGGACAGGAAAGTGTGCCGTGAACGCTTGAGACGGCTATTGGTGCAGTGAACCCTGACCAACGAACGTCTTGCAACGCATGGGCCGGGGAATGCCCGCCAACGCCTCAGGTGGGGCCTGTGATCGTCCGGCCTGGGGCGGTTTCCGGCGGTCGGCGTGGGCCGGACACTCCGGCCGGGTCTGGGACGCTCGGGGGCTGGATGCGTCCCGGGGGCCTTTGAGAGGGCCGTGGACGGCGCGCGGCCCGGCCGGGGCGTCGGGTGTCCCGGCCGGGCCCTTAAAAGCGCCAGGCGCGTTCTCGTGAGCGTTCCCGCCGTCGCGGGGGTGTGCTCCGCGACGGCGGGGTGGGCTCAGTGCATCGGCATCGGCGTGTCGGCCGTGCTGGTCTCCGGCTTCTTGCGCGGCAGCAGCAGCGCCGGCAGGAACGCCAGGACGAGCAGCCCCGCCGCGTACCAGTACGTGTGCTGGAACGCGTCCGCCATCGGAGGCGCGATCTTCTCCATGACCGCCGGCGGCACCTTCTCGGTGCTGCCGATCTCGCCGCCGCCCGCGCCGCCGAAACCGGCCGCGTCCAGCTTGGACGTGAGCTGGTTGGCGAGCAGCACCGAGATCATCGCGGTGCCGATGGACGCGGACACCTGCTGGATGATGTTCAGCATCGTGCTGGCCCGCGGAACCTCGTCGTGCACGAGCGTCTGGATGGCCGCGGCCATCGTCGGCATCATCGTCATGCCCATGCCGAGGCCCATCACGAACAGCGCCCCGCCGAGCGCCCAGTAGGACGTGTCCGACTCCAGGATCGCGGCGAAGCCCGCGACGGACGCGACCACCACGACCATGCCGAACAGCACGACGCGTCCAGGGCCGATCCGGTCGGTGAGCTTGCCGCCGATGGGCATCGTGATCATCGCGCCGAGCCCTTGCGGGGCCAGCAGCAGACCGGCGTTCATCGCGCCCTCGCCGCGCACCGTCTGGAAGTACAGCGGCAGCAGGAGCATCGCGCCCATGAAGGCGACCATGAACAGCACCATCGTGCCGGACGCGGCCGCCACCGACTTGCGCCGCAGCAGCCGCAGGTCGATCAGCGGGTTGCTCGCGCTCAGCGCCCGGAACACGAACCCGAGCACCAGCACCGCACCGGCGACCGTGAAGATCAGCGGCTCCGTCTTCAGGAAGTCCTTGGACTCGGCGCCCCTTGCCACGCCGTAGATCAGCGACGCCAGGCCGGGCGACAGCAGGATCAGCCCGAGGAAGTCGAGCCGCTCGGTCGGCTTGGGCTCGTCCCGCTTGAGGACCTTGCCCGCCAGCACCAGCGCGATGATGCCGATCGGCAGGTTGATGAAGAAGATCCAACGCCACGACACGTCGTCGACGAGGTAGCCGCCGATGATCGGGCCGAGGATCGGGCCGAGCAGCATCGGCACGCCGACGATGCTCATCACCTGGCCGACCCGCTGCGGGCCCGCCGCCTGGGTCATGATCGTCATCGCGGCGGGCATGATCATGCCGCCGCCCAGGCCCTGCAGCACGCGGAACACGATCAACGACTCCGCCGACCAGGCGAAGCCTGCGAGCGTCGAGCCGACCACGAACAGGCCGATCGAGATCATGTAGAGGCGCTTGGTGCCGAACCTCGCCGAGGCCCAGCCGGTGAGCGGGATCACGGTGGCCAGCGCCAGCGTGTAACCCGTCGCGACCCACTGGATCGTCGCCAGCGAGGTGTTGAACTCCTTGGCCAGGTCGTTGATCGCCACGTTGACGACCGTTACGTCCAGGATCGCCATGATGGCGCCGAGAATGACGACCCCGGCCACGGCGAGCACGCCACGGTCAAGCCCGCCATCGGCTCCGGGCTGCTTCAACGGGCCGTCCGCTGTCGTTGGAGACGCGGGAGCGGTCAACTCTCATCCAATCGTCGGGGCCCGCGCATGCGGGCACGCAGGGACCGTGGGCAGGTTCAAGGGGGTACCGCCGCAAAATACTGCAGCGACTGACACTTTCGCGAACCGTTAAACTCCGCAGGTTCCGGGAGTATTCCAAGGGGGTGCGACAGAACCGCCCTGCTCCACGTCCTTCAGGCTCCGACCTCGACTCCGCTTGAGGTCAACGAAGTGTGACAAACGCGACATCCGACTCCCGCCCTTGCATCACCCCAGGCAGACCACCGCGCGCCCTCAAAACTCAACGCGCGTCTAGGAAACCTTCAACCGCCGCCCCAGCGCCTCCGCCCCCCGCACGTCCTGCCCGGGGCCGATGTGGACGGTGAGCTTGCGGTTGGCCGCCAGTGGCGACAGATCGAGACCAGGTGTGGCACGCGTCAGGTCGAGGACCTTCAGACGCGGTAGGGAGGCGATGGGCCGAAGATCTGTGAGGCGATCACACCCGTTGAGGAACAGCGACCTCAGGGTGGTGAGGCTCCGCAGCGGCTCAAGATCCTGGATCGAGGTCTCCTTAAGGCCGAGGGTCTCCAAACCGGTCAGTGAAGAGAGCGGAGCGAAGTCGGTCACGTGCCTGCATCCGTCGAGCTGGAGGTCCGTCAGGGGGATACCGCCGAGTGGGCTGAGGTCGCTCACCCAGTCGCAGTAGTCCACCCAGAGGGCATGGAGGCCGGGGGCTTGATCCCGGATCGCCTCCAAACCGTCGCCAGCGAGTTTCGAGCCGCTGATGCCCAACGCGCGCAGTCGTCCAAGTAGGGGGAGCAGTATGGTGAGGTCAGTCAGGTGGGAGCAGCCGAACATCGAGAGAGTGGTGAGTTCGGTCTGCCGCCGCAGCGGCGAGTAGTCGACGATGCCTCCAGATTCGGTGAGGAAGAGCCGGTCGAGTGGCGGCAGGCCGTCCAGGACGCCGAGGTTCGTCAGCCCGGGGAACCCGAATCCGAACCCGCGCAGTGCCGGGAGCGAGGGAAGGAGCGCCGGATCCGCCATCGTCCGTCCGGAGAAGAGGTTCAGGGAGACCAGCGTCTCGGCATGCGCGGCGAGGAATCCGAAATCGCTGATCTCCTCCATGTAGACGTACAGATCCGTGAGCGGGGGCAACTTGTCGAGGGCCGCCACCTGCCGGGGCTTGTGGAACAGGGTGAGGTCTGTGGCCGCGGGAGACCGTGCGAGGACCTTCTGGGCGAACTCGTCGGCGTCGAAGTAGTCCCATGCGTTGACCAGCTGCTCTCGTACGCGCGGACGGTTGTCAGAGGCGTACCGCGCCAGGATGTCCAGGGCCGCCGGTCCGTTGATGAGCCAGGCCGCCTGCACCGTCGCCGCCGCGGCCCCCGGGCCGAGACCGTCCAGGGTCTCGGGGAGCCGGGCTAGGACGGGTTCGCCCGCGGTGGCCAGGGAGCGCGCTGAGGCTTCGTTACGGGGCGGGACGAGGTCGTCCAGGCAACGATCGAGGTCTTTGCGAAGGTCGTCCGGGACGGACGGGAGCGTCTCCAAGCAGGCGACGGCGAGCAGTTTCAGGACCCGGACGTGCTTTCCCTCGGCTCGGGCGCGGTCCAGGATGCCGGTGAGGAGTTCATGCCTCAGCGGCTCGTTGGCGTGGCCCGCGGCCATGACGACGGTCTCGCGCCACGTGTCGCGGTGCGCGTTCTGGACGAGGAGCTCCATGTCGCCCAGATCGGCGGCCTGCTTGGCGGTGAGGTACTCCTGGACGGTCCGGTGCACGAAGTCGATGCGTCCCGGCACCGGCTCACGGAGAATGCCGCTGCGCTGGAGCAGTTCGTCCAAGACCGCGCTCGGGGGTACGCCGACCTGCGGCATGGACGCCAGCCGATCGTCCACGAGCCGTTCGACCATCGACTTGGGCAGCTCGACGCGGGCGCTGGTGGAGAGATGCCAGGCGATGTCCTGCAATATGCGGATCTTCTGGTCTCGTTCGAGACTGCTCGGGATGCCGCGCTTGGTGTCCCGTGTTTCCAGAAGCATTTCGAGGGCCGCCGCGTAGAGGCCCATGCGGTTGCGGGGGAGCGCTTCGCGGTCGAGGTTGAGCGCGCACAGCATGGCGGCGAGCAGGGGGCTGGACGCGAGCGTCCGCAGGTGGGGGGCCGCTTCCAGCCGTGCCAGCAGGCGTCCCTCGTACGAGGGCAGTCGTTCCGGCGGGCACGGCAGGTCCGGGCACTCGCGGACGGCGGTGTGCCAGTGTTGGACGAGCGTCCGGACGTCCGCCGGGGTCAGCTGTTCGAGGAAGGCCATCGCGAAACCTTCTGCGCGGAGCCAATCGGAACCTGCGGCGGCCGGACGGGACGTGACCACGATCCGGATGTCGCGGAACTGGGCGACGATGTCTTTCAACCAGGACCTGACGACCTGCCGTTGGGCGATCGTGACCTCGTCCACGCCGTCCACGAGGAGCAGGGCCCGTCCGGATGCCAGGCGGCGGTGCGCCCAGCCGCGCGGCATCAGCCCGGCGAGGTTGCCGGCGACGTCGTCGATGAATTCCTCCGGACGAGGCAGTGGTCCTCCGGCGTGGCTGCGCAGCTTGATGAGGAACGGAACGCACCCGTTCCAGTCGCTCAATGGACCGCAGAACGAGCCCCGCGCGGCCGTGATGGCGAGCCAGCGCAGGAGGGTGCTCTTGCCGCCGCCCGCCTCGCCGCGCAGCAGCATCAGACGCTTATCGCGAAGCGCACTCTCTACCCGCACGGCACCTGGCGTGTCCTCGTCACGCCATTCGCTGACGGGAACGGCCCGTGCCGAGGCGGCTCTGCGAGCGCGTTTTCCATCGTCGGAGACGTTCAGGCTGATGTAGGCGACGCTGAGCGTTGTCTGCGGACGGGTGAACCGCTCGAACCGAACGCCGAACAATTCGAGCGTGTCGAGTGACTCGCTGATCGAAGCCAGGTAGCGGCGGGTGAACTCGTCATCGTCTGACTCGCCTTCGGGAGCATCGAGCGTCCGCACTGGAAGGCGGGCCAAAACGGCGTCCACCTGCTCTGATAGGCCGCTCAGCCGTCCCAACGCTTCGACGGACGCACGCGGCCCGAACTGCGGCAGATGAATGATGATGCGGGCCAGGCAGTCGCAGCATTCGTCCAGCGTGACCTCGTACAGGCGGGCTCCAGCCTCACCCAGCTCGAATTCGGCCCCGCGGACCGACAACCGGGACCGGAGGCCCCGCGCCAGCTTCACGGGATCGGCGTCTGCGGCGAACAGTGCGTCGTCGGAAAGATCGGCTTGCTCAAGCGTTCTGACGACTTCGTGGAGGGCGGCCTGCCGGTCCCCATCGGTGAGGCCGCCGAATTCGTGCCCGGCGAAGGTGAGGATCCGTTCGGCGACCGAATCGGCGATGCCGTCTATCTGCCGGTGGACGCGCCGCCGCTTGATCTCGTCCGGGAACCCGGTCTTGATCAGCTCGATGAGGTCCTTACCGGCTTCGTTCCTGGTGGTGTGCCCGGCGAGCCACCGTCCGACGGCCAACTGCGCGACTGAACCACCTACCCGCAGCGCTGCGACCTCGACGGACACGGATCCCCCAATTCACCCGGAGCGGCCATTATCGCGAGTCAGGGGTGCGCGCGTTCACTCAATGGCCATTGTGCGCTTTCCGGGTGAGCCCGAATTGTCGGCGGAACGTGAACCTAACCTGTGCGCCGCCGTCCGCGCGAGCGAGGCTTGGCGCGGACGCGTGAACGGAGAACAGGGCCCATCGCGACCAGGGGCCGTGCGACGAAACTCTCGGGATCTGCCCACGTCGCAGCCGCTGCACGGCGGGGACGGCCGTTGTCGGCAACGCCCGGCCACCGAGGTGAGGACGACCGGTTCAGGTCGCCTCCTCGCTCGTGGGTTCCTGACATGTTGGGTGACGAAACCGTAGAATCCTGGCCAATCAGACATTTGAGGAGTCGACGATGCCCTCATCCGGTGGCGCTCCCGGCGGCGGCCCGGCCGCGAATCAGCCCTCCCACCTGCCCGACGACGCGCAGGCGCGGGTGCGGACCGATATCCCCTCACCGGCCCGGACGTGGAACTACTGGCTGGGCGGCAAGGACAACTACGAGATCGACCGTGAGGTCGGCGACGCGACCTCCGCGCTGAATCCCGATCTCGTCCCGCTCGCCAGGCAGTCTCGCCAGTTCCTGATCCGCGTCGTCAACTACCTGGTGACCGAGGCGAAGGTCCGCAATTTCCTGGACATCGGCGCCGGGCTGCCCACCGAGTCCAACACCCACGAGATCGCCCAGCGGGCCGCTCCCGAAACGCGTGTCGTGTACGTCGACAACGACCCCATGGTCCTCGTGCACGCCCGCGCGTTGATGCGCGGCACGACACCGGAGGGCGTCACCGAATACTTGGACGCCGATTATCACCATCCCCAGCAAATCCTGGCGGAGGCGGCGAACGTTCTGAACTTCAGCCAGCCGATCGCGGTGATGTTCATGGGCGTGCTGGGATTCTGCCAGGAGTACGGGACGGTCAAGCGGATCGTGGACGAGACGATGGCGGGCGTTCCGTCGGGCAGCTACCTGGTGCTCTGGGATTGCACGGACACGTCCGAGGCCGCCAAGCGCGGCACCGAGAAATACGCCGAATCCGGGACCCTGCCGTACAACCTGCGAAGTGTCGAGCAACTCGACGCACTCTTCGACGGCTTGGAGAAAGTCGACCCGGGGATGGTCTCCATCTCGCAGTGGCGGCCCGACCAGGCCGGTGAACCCGTCCACGTCGATGGGTACGGCGCGGTGGCCCGGAAGCCCTGACCTCCGGGCGGGACGAAAACCTGTTGGGTCGCCGGTCGCCGCATGGCGATACTGCGCCGATGGACCTCGATGAAGCCGCCCGGCAATGGCGGCAGGACGGATTCGTCATCCTGCCCGGCTACCTCTCCGAGGAGGCCCTGCGTCCGGCGGTCGACGAGCTTGAGCTGCTGTTTCCGTCCGCTCAGGGCTTCCACGACGGAACCGATTCCCGCCGAGAGCGATTTCTCGGGGACGAGTTCGCCGGAATCGACAGCTTCCCGTTCGAGTCGACCCAGATCAGCCTGCTGGCGGTGCACGACGACCTGATCCGATTGGCCGAGAAACTGCTAGGCGGAAACGACCTGCGCCTTTACTCGGCCGAGGCGTGGGCCAAATACACCGGAGCGGCCGACTACGACCAGGACCTCCACCGCGACTACCTCGCCCACACCGTGCTCGTGCCCAGCACGGCGGACGAGTACCGGCAGTTGGAGATGTTCATCTTCCTGGTGGACGTGCCCGAAGACCTGGGGCCGCCGCACCTCGTCCCGAAAACCCACACCGCGAATCTGGCCGCCAAGCCGAACTGGTACCCAAGGCAAACCCTCAACGTTCCCGAGGAGACAGGGTTCGTTGCCGAAAGCCCCCCGCACCTCTACGACCAGGAAGTGTCGGCCGCCGGGCCCGCCGGAACCGTCGTGGCCTTTGACCTCGGCACCTTCCATCGCGGCACGGGACTGACCCGTCCGGGCGGCGCGCGCTATTCGATGCACGTCAATTACCGGCGCGCCGCCGCGGAATGGGGGAATCGGCATGCGTGGGCCGACCGCAGCCACGAACCGGCCTGGTACCGCTTCGTCGCGCAAGCCGACCCACGCCAGCTCGAACTCTTCGGATTCCCGCCGCCCGGCCACCCGTACTGGACGGCCGAGACCCTCGCCGGAGTCGCACTCCGCTACCCCGGCCTCGACATGGCCCCTTGGCGAGAAACCGTCAGCCCTTGATCACTCGATGGTGCCGCCGAGGTTGAACCACTGAGACCAGCCGTCACTGGACCGCCACCGGAGCTGGTACAGGTTGCTGTTACCGCCACGGACGAACACGTGGAGCTCGTCCCCGCTGGTGCGCCATGCCGCGCCCGGGCTGGAGGTCAGACCGCCGCCGAGGTTGACCCAGTCGGTCCAGCCCCCATTGGACGTCCAGTACTTCTGGTAGAGGTAGTTGCTTCCGCCGCGCACGAGAACGTCGAGCCGGTTAGGCCCGCGCCAGGTCGCACTCGGCGCAGAGGTGAGCCCGCCGCCGAGGTTGAACCACCCGGCCCAGCCCTCGCTCGACCGCCACCGGAGCTGCTCCAGGCTGTGGCTCCCGCCCCGCCCGAAGACGTGCAGCTCATCAACGTTGGTACGCCATGCAGCGCTCGGCCCGGAGGTCAGACCGCCGCCGAGGTTGACCCAGTCGGACCAGCCCCCATTCGAGGTCCAGTACTTCTGGTACAAGTTGTTGCTTCCGCCGCGCACGAACACGTCCAACCGGTTGGCGCCGTGCCAGGTCGCACTCGGGCCGGACGTCAGACCGCCACCCAGGTTGAACCACTCCGACCAGCCCTCGCTCGACCGCCAGCGCCGCTGGTACAGGTTGTTGTTCCCGCCGCGGACGAACACGTGCAGCTCGTTGTCGCCGGCCCGCCATGCCGCCGTGACCTGGCCCGAGGTCAGACCGCCGCCGAGGTTGACCCAGTCGGACCAGCCTCCGTTGGACGTCCAGTACTTCTGGTACAGGTTGCTGTTTCCACCACGGACGAACACGTCCAGCCGATTCCCGCCGTGCTGCCACGTGACGCCGGGAGCGACGTCCTCGTCGGCAAGCATGTAAGAGCCGGTGGGCGTGGCGGCGCCGGTCGCGTGGGCCGAAGTCACGAATTGAGCGGACGCGGCAAGAAGTACGGCTGTGCAGAACGCGACAAACTGACGAATCGGCACGGATTTTCGGATCCTCACACGTCCCCCTTGGGAGCGAATGGTGGTGAGTGAGCTGCCAGCGATTGCACCACCTCTTTGGGATGGGCGATAGGAACGACATCGATATTGACCTAGATCGGTCAAATCAGTCGAATGGGATTTTGACCGTTCCGAGGGGCGCTCACCTGCGGATCTCGAACGAGACCGCGTGGCCCTCGCCGCGCCGTTCGACGTCCCACGACGCGGCCAGGAACGCGACGACGAGCAGTCCCCGGCCGCCCTCCGCCATCTCGTCCACCCGGGCCAGGTGCGGGACGGAGTCGGCGCCCCCGTCGTCGATCACCGTGACCTGGACGACCTTCTCCGAGTGACCCACCTCCACCCGGATCTGCCCGTCCTTCCCGGACTTCGTGTAACGCAGCGCGTTGGTGATGAGCTCGGTCATGCAGAGTGAGGCGTCACCCAGTGCGGGGTGCTTGCCCAGGACGTCCTGGAGCCACTGCCGCGCGTGGGCGGTCGCCCGCTCCATGCCCGGCAACAGAAGCGCGTCGAACCTCAGGGTCGGGACCGTCACTACTCCACTCCTTCCGGATCACTGTGTCCGAAAAGAATGTGCTGGACGTCACAGCCCAAGTGATGCGTTCACGTGCCTCGTCCCAAGGTCCAAAGGCACATGTGCCCCAGTCACTTTTGACTGGGACACATTGGCCAACTTGGCGGACAACCTTCACTGATTACGCACCGTCAGGTAAGGATTACGTCATGGACAACCCGCAGCGCCCGACTATGCGAAGCCGCAAGCTCGGCACGATGCTGCGCGAGCTGCGGGAGAGCCGTGACCTCACCCTCCAGAAGGCGGCCCGCCTGCTGAACCGGACGCCGTCCTCCCTCAGCAAGCTGGAGACGGGGAAGCGCGGCATCCGCCGCCCAGCCCTGGAGCACATGCTCGACCGCTACGAACTCACCGACCCCGACCACCGCAAGGCCATCTACGCCCTTGCCCGCCGCTCCTCCGAACGAGGCTGGTGGCACCGCTACGAAGGGAAAATCTCACCCTCAATGCTCGACTACATCTCCCTGGAAGCCGACGCTGAGGCGATCAAGAGCTTCCAACTCCATCTCATCCCCGGCCTTCTACAGACCGAGGACTATGTCCGCGCCAACATGGCCAGCGGCGTATCCCAAGGCAGGACGCTGGACGTCGACGGATTGGTCGATATCCGCATGCGTCGTCAGCAGGTCCTCTTTGGGGAGAACCCACCCCATCTATGGGCCATCGTGAGCGAAGCCGCGCTGCACCAGCAGTTCGGTGGTCCCGACGTGATGAAGGCGCAGCTCAGACGATTGATTGAGCTTTCTCTCCTCCCGAATGTGACCCTCCAGATCCTCCCGTTCTCCGCAGGTGCTCACCCGGGGCTCAACGGCTCTTTCACCACGCTTACGACCAAGGAGCTCTCAGTAGTCTTGGTGGAGAACCTGACCAGCGGCTGGTACCTGGAGCAAGCGGACGACATCCGTCGGCACAATGTGGTCTTCGATCACCTCAGAGCTGTCGCCCTATCTCCGTCCGATTCACGTTCACTGATCGAACGGCTAGTGTCAGAGGCATGACCAGTCAGCAGTTCGTCTTCTCCTCATGGCGCAAGAGCAGCCACAGCGGAAATGAAGGACAGGAGTGCGTTGAGGTCGCCGCGTTCTGGCGTAAGAGCAGTCACAGCGGCAGCGAGGGGCAGATGTGTGTCGAGGTGGCCGCGCTGACAAGCGAAGGCGTGGCGCTACGCGACTCCAAGGACACGGAGGAGCAGATGCTCGCCATCGCGCCGTCCGCGTGGACGTCCCTCCTCACCGACATCAAGGGCGGCTCGCTCGACCTGACCCCCTGACCTGCAAGCTCCTGATGGGGACGGCCGAATCTCGGCCGTCCCCTTTCTTTTTGACCGCAGGTGTTTAGTGTCAAAGGCATGATCAGGCAGGAGTTCGTCTTCTCCTCATGGCGCAAGAGCGGGCCACGGCCTGGGAGGACGAGGCCAACGTCGAGATAGCACCCCGGCTCGGGCTGCCGCACCTGCCGGTCGTGAACTGGCCGGATGCGTCCGACGCGCGTGAACGCCTGGACCAGGGGTTCGGGCTCGGCTGGAAACCCGTGCTCCGGTGAACTGGGCGGCCGGACGCCCGTTCGCCTGGGTCGACGACCAGATCACCGACGCCGATCGCGACTGGGTCTCCGCGCACCATGACGGCCCGGCTCTCCTCCGCCACATCGAGCCGTCCCGAGGGCTCGCCGACGAAGATCTCACAGCCCTCGATCAATGGCTTCGGGTTCTCACTCCCGGTTAGGACCAGGTGATCGGGCCGAGGTTGTAGTGCTTGTTGAAGTCCGGTGACGGGTCATCTTGGAACTGAACGTCCTTGCCGTAGGGCGGGTCGTCGTACTGCACTGCCGTCATGGGGCGAGAACGCGAGGACACGCCGAGCACGCAGGTCTTCCATTCGGCGCCCTTGCGACCGAACTCGTCGAGATCGGGAGGGTTCCCTTCCCGGCAGCCCGGCAGCCCCTCCTCACCGAGCATGGTGACGGCGGGACCCCAGTCGCCGAAATCGCCGCCGAGTCGCGGCGTGCCCGGGGAGAACGCGTTGCCGCTCTCGTTGGTGATGGTGACCTTGGCGTGGTAGGCGATGTGGCGCTTCAGGAGCGCCCTGTCTTCTTCGTCGAAGTTGCCCCGGACCCGCGAACCCGGGGTCGTCCGGATGCGGTGCACGACGATGCCGAGTACGCCCTCGGTGTAGACCTTCTGCAAGGGGTGGTACTCGCGGACGGGGACGATCGCCTTCTCGCCGAATCGCAGCCGCGTCCCGGGCCGGGTCATTTCATCGGTGAGCCGGAGCGGCCCGGTCGGAATCGCGGTGGTCCCGAATGTCGGTGCCGGCGTGGCGGGGTGCGATGGTGCGGTGGGCGTGGCGGGGGCCGCGGACGGTTCGCCGGTCTCACCCGCGGAACAGCCCGCCAGCATCAGCCAGGAGATCAAAACGATGGCATGGCCGCGCATAGACGAAGTATCTCCGAATGCCATCGGGACCGGTCCTGCGTCACGGGCGGGTTGCTCGATCGCGGCGGTGGATCGTCAAGGCCCAGGTGAGGCAGGCGAAGGCGGTTGTCGTCGCCAGGGCGCGGACGGTGTTCCAGACGGTCCACGTCGACTCGTCCAGTTGGGCGCGGGCGGCGGCGTAGTCGGCGTCGGTGGTGAGCGGTGCGGCGTCCATGATCTTGTCGTTCAGAGGGAGGTGGACGGCGTAGGTGACCATGTGAGCCACCAGGTAGAACGCGAGTGCCGCGCCGATCCAGATCAGGGTCCGCCGGTGCTCGGCGCGCAGGTGGAGGACGACGGAGAGGCCGATGAACAGCAGCGCTCCCAGGAACTCCACGCCTAGGAACAGCGGATTCTCGATCGCGTCGTTGAGTGCGCGGAAGGCCGTCACGAAAGTGCGGTCGTCGGTGTCGCCCAGGCCGGGCATGACCGTGTTCGACCAGTCGGTGAAGACGCCCGCGGTCAGGCCGGTCGTGATGGTGGCGATGATCAGGCTTGCGGTTCTCATGCGTCAAGCAAATCGGGGTGGACCGGGATCAGCCATGCTTGAAAAGCTCGGGTCCATTCGTGTCCGTCTAACGTGTCCGGGTGGACGAGTGCACATTCTGCGGGATCGTCGCCGGGCGGCTGCCGTCCCACCGTGTTCTTGAGGACGAGCACACCGTCGCGTTCCTCGACATCGCCCCGGCCTCGCCGGGGCACACGCTGGTCGTGCCGCGTGAGCACGCCGCCGACGTGTGGACGATCTCCGAGGCCGCCCACGCGCACGTCGCCCGTATGGTGCATCGGGTCGCCGCGCTGGTGAAGGCCGCCCTGGTTCCGGACGGGCTGAACATCGTGCACTCCACCGGCCGGGCCGCCTGGCAGGAGGTCTTCCACTTCCACACGCATGTGGTCCCGCGCCTGGACGGTGATGATCTGCGGCCCATGTGGAGCTCCGAGGTCGCGGCGGGGCCGGACCTCGAGCGGACCCTGGAACTGATCGCCGCAGTGCGCTGACAGGCGGCGCTCAGGATTCGGTGAGTATCAGGGTGGCCACTCGTAGGACGGCGTCCCACGGCCGCGAGGAAGGTCCGCTTCGCTTGGCCGGGCATCGGCTCCCCTCTCTGGGGCGGACGTTCCGGAACCGGCAGCCCATCCGGGGCGGCCCTGGCCGGGGACCTCGCGCTTTCGACATATCGGGCGGGGCGTGGCACGATTTCGCAGGTGAGCAGCAGATCAGCGGAGGCGCAGCGGCTGAGCGACCTCGCCTTGCTGCGTCGCGTCCGCGACCGGATCGACCGCGAGTACCAGAAGCCGCTGGACGTCGAGGCGCTCGCGCGCGGCGTGAACATTTCGGCCGGGCATCTCAGCCGCCAGTTCAAGCTCGCCTACGGCGAGTCACCGTACGGGTACCTGATGACACGGCGCATCGAGCGCGCGATGGCGCTGCTCCGCCGTGGCGACCTCAGCGTCACCGAGGTCTGCTTCGAGGTCGGGTGCTCCTCGCTCGGCACGTTCAGCACCCGGTTCACCGAGCTGGTGGGCGTCCCGCCGAGCGTGTACCGGCGGGAGCAGGCGGCCGCGACGGCGGGGATGGCGCCGTGCGTCGCCAAGCGGGTCACGCGACCGATCAGGAATCGAGAAGCACAGGTCACCGAGCCGCAGCTAGCGTGACGGGCATGGACATCACCATTCACCAGACCTTCCTTCCGCACGCCGACCCGGACGCGTCGCTGGCCTTCTACCGCGACACGCTCGGATTCGAGGTCCGCAACGACGTCGGTTACGGCGGGATGCGCTGGATCACGGTCGGGCCCGCGGGCCAGCCCGGCACGTCGATCGTCCTGGAGCCGCCGGTCGTGGAGGGCTGCGGCATCACCGAGGACGAGGGCCGCATGATCACCGAGATGATGGCGAAGGGCACGTACGCGGGCATCAACCTCGCCACCCCTGATCTCGACGAGACGTTCGCGAAGCTGGAGGCGAGCGGGGCTGAGGTCGTCCAGGAGCCGACCGAGCAGCCGTACGGCGTGCGCGACTGCGCTTTCCGCGACCCGGCGGGGAACCTGCTGCGCATCCAGGAGCAGCGCTGAGCCGCACGGCCTGACCTGCGTGGACGGGGCCGCCGCCGAGACCGGAGGCGGCCCTCACCCGAGCCGGGGCGCTTCTGCGGCAGGGGCGGCATTCCGGACGTATCCTTCGGAGTCGGCGGGCTCGCGACAGGCGGCGCCGACGGAGACCGCGGAGGGCGGCTCCACCTGAGAGATGGAGACACGATGAGCAAGACCAGGGGGACGGAGGCGGAGTCGCCTGCGGAGCACATCGCCGACCGCCACGACCTGATCCGCGTGCACGGCGCGCGGGTGAACAACCTCAAGGACGTCAGCGTCGAGATCCCGAAGCGCCGGCTGACGGTGTTCACCGGCGTCTCCGGCTCCGGCAAGAGCTCGCTGGTGTTCGACACGATCGCCGCCGAGTCGCAGCGGATGATCAACGAGACGTACAGCGCGTTCGTGCAGGGGTTCATGCCGACGATGGCGCGTCCCGAGGCGGACCTGCTTGAGGGGCTGACGACGGCGATCATCGTCGACCAGGAGCGGCTGGGCGCCAACCCCCGCTCCACCGTCGGCACCGTCACCGACGCCAACGCGATGCTGCGGCTGCTGTTCAGCCGGCTCGGGCAGCCGCACATCGGGCCGCCGAACGCGTTCTCCTTCAACGTCCCGTCGGTGAAGGCGGCCGGGGCGATCACCGTCGAGCGCGGCGACGGCGCCAAGGCCGAGAAGGTGACCTTCAGCCGGGCGGGCGGCATGTGCCCGCGGTGCGAGGGCCGGGGTTCGGTCTCCGACATCGACCTGCGCCGGCTCGTGGACGACTCCAAGTCGCTCCGCGAGGGCGCGATCACCATCCCCGGGTACAAGGCGGACGGCTGGTCGGTGCGGTTCATCATCAACACCGGCTACTTCGACCCGGACAAGCCGGTCCGCGACTACACCGACCAGGAGCGCCACGACCTGTTCTTCCGCGAGCCGGTCAAGATCAAGGTCGACAACGCGAACCTGACCTACGAGGGTCTGGTGCCGCGCGTCAAGAAGTCGTTCCTGTCCAAGGACAAGGAGGCGATGCAGCCGCACATCCGCGCGTTCGTGGAGCGGGCGGTCACCTTCACCTCCTGCCCCGACTGCGGCGGGACGCGGCTCGCGGAGGCGGCGCGGTCCTCGAAGATCAAGGGGATCAACATCGCAGACGCGTGCGCGATGCAGATCAGCGACCTGTCCGACTGGGTCCGCGCGCTGGACGAGCCGTCGGTCGCGCCGCTGCTCGCCACGCTGCAGGGCACGCTCGACTCGTTCGTGGAGATCGGGCTCGGCTACCTGTCGCTCGACCGGCCGTCCGGGACGCTGTCGGGCGGCGAGGCGCAGCGCACCAAGCTGATCCGGCACCTCGGCTCCGCGCTGACCGACGTCACGTACGTCTTCGACGAGCCGACCATCGGGCTGCACCCGCACGACATCCAGCGGATGAACGAGCTGCTGCAGCGCCTGCGCGACAAGGGCAACACGGTCCTGGTCGTGGAGCACAAGCCGGAGACGATCGCGATCGCCGATCACGTCGTCGACCTCGGCCCCGGGGCCGGGACGGCGGGCGGCACCGTCTGCTACGAGGGGTCCGTCGAGGATCTGCGCGGGTCCGACACGCTCACCGGACGGCACCTGGACGACCGGGCCGTGATCAAGGAGACGGTGCGCAAGCCGTCCGGGGCGCTGGAGATCCGCGGGGCGAACGCCCACAACCTCCAGGACGTGGACGTCGACATCCCGCTCGGGGTGCTCTGCGTGGTCACGGGTGTCGCGGGCTCCGGCAAGAGCTCGCTGATCAACGGCTCGGTGTCCGGGCGGGACGGGGTCATCACCGTCGACCAGGCCCCGATCCGCGGTTCGCGGCGCAGCAACCCGGCGACGTACACGGGTCTGCTCGACCCGATCCGCAAGGCGTTCGCGAAGGCCAACGGCGTGCAGGCGTCGCTGTTCAGCGCCAACTCCGAGGGCGCGTGCCCCGCCTGCAACGGCGCCGGTGTCATCTACACCGAGCTCGGGTTCATGGACGGCGTCACCACCACCTGCGAGGACTGCGAGGGCAAGCGGTTCGAGGCGTCGGTGCTCGACTACCACCTCGGCGGCCGCGACATCAGCGAGGTGCTCGCGATGTCGGTCGCGGAGGCCGAGGAGTTCTTCGGCTCCGGTGACGCGCGCACCCCGGCCGCCCACAAGATCCTCGCCCAGATGGACGCCGTCGGGCTCGGCTACCTCAAGCTCGGGCAGCCGCTGACCACGCTGTCCGGCGGCGAGCGGCAGCGGCTCAAGCTCGCCACGCACATGGGCGAGAAGGGCGGCGTCTACATCCTGGACGAGCCGACCACCGGCCTGCACCTCGCCGACGTCGAGCAGCTGCTCGCGATGCTCGACCGGCTCGTCGACTCCGGCAAGTCGGTCATCGTGATCGAGCACCACCAGGCGGTCATGGCACACGCCGACTGGATCATCGACCTCGGGCCGGGTGCCGGTCACGACGGCGGCAAGGTCGTCTTCGAGGGCACGCCCGCCGATCTGGTGGCCGCCCGCTCCACCCTCACCGGCGAGCACCTCGCCGAGTACGTCGGCCGCTGATCGATCCGGCCGGACGCGGGGCCGCCTCCTTCGTGGAGGCGGCCCCGCGCGCGTTCATGCGGCCGGGCCGTGGTCGAAGGTGAAGCGCGGGCCCGGAAGGCCGCTCGGCTCGGGCGGCGGGGCTTCGCGGACGCGGCGCCGCATGCCGAGGTCCCCGGCGACCTCGTTGCGGAGCCGGGGGAGCAGCGCGTAGAGGGCGTCGCCGGGGCAGGCGGTGGTGTTGTAGTCGCGGTGCCCGACGATGGCGGCGTGCGGGTCGAGGCCGTGGACGCCGCACAGCCAGGCGCAGGTCGCGACGAGGGCGTCCCACAGCGCGGCGGTGGGCTCCTCGGTCATGTAGGTGCCCTCGTTCTCGATGCCGATCGTGTGGTCGTTGTGCCCGAGCGTCTGCGCGCCGACGACGAGGTCACCGGCGCCGATGGCGGCGAGGCTGCGGTTGCGTCCCTCCATGAGGTGGCCGCCGCGGCTGATGGTGAGCTGCTGCCCGGCGTCCTCCCAGCCGTTGGTGTCCATGTGGAAGTTCTGGATCGCCCGGGACAGGGTGAACGCGTGCTCCAGCGACAGGTCGGTGGCGTTCGCCGAGGCGGTGTGGTGGACGACGATGTGGTCGGGAGCGCGGTTCAGCACGGTCGCCGCCGCCTTGGGCGGACGGGCGGACCACTCGGCGCGGGTGTACCGGCGGGGCACGGCCCGCGCCGGCGCGGCGGACGCGGTGGGCGGGCGGCCGAGCAGCAGGCCGCCCATGGCGGCGGCGGTGGCGCTTCCGAGCAGGCCACGTCGGGTGATGGGAATGTTGGCGGGCACGAGCGGCTCCCCTCTAGGTGTCGATCGGCCGGGGCTGCCGATCCTGGGTGAGATCCGGCGTCACCACAACCCCGCCGCCGCAGAAGGAATCAGTTCGTGGTGCGAACTGTGGGTATGCTGGTCGCGTGGGCAACGAGGATGGTGAGCGGATCGGGGTCGTGAGCGCGCTGGTGCAGAGCGCGTTCCTGGTCAATGCGGTGTATGCGGAGTCGGCTCGGGAGCACGGCATCACGTCGCAGCAGGGCGTGCTGCTCTGCGTGCTGATGATGCGGCCGCGCGGGATGGGCGAGCTCGGCGCGATGCTCGGGCTGGCCAAGTCGAGCCTGACCGGCCTGGTCGACCGGACGGAGCGGAACGGCCTGGTCCAGCGCGAATCCGACCCGGACGACGCGCGCGCGGTGCGGGTCGCGCTGACTCCGCGTGGTCGCAAGCTCATCGATGAGTTCTATCCCGAGACGTGCCGGCGGGTCGAGCGGCTCGCCGAGGGTCTCGGCGACGCCGAACGGGACGCGCTCGCCGAGGTGCTGGGCCGCGTCGTCCGCGACAACGAGGTCCCGGTGGTGTTCATGGAACCGGGCGAGGGGCCGTTCTCCAAGCACTGACTCCGCGAATAGAGGTTGAAGTTCGGAGTACGAACTAATATGGTTCGTAGTGCGAACTCTTCCTCTAGGTGCGTGCGGAGTGTGTGATCATGAGTCGAACGGTCGCCGTCATCGGCGGAGGTTACGGGGGATCGGCCGTCGCCAAGGCGCTGGACGCCGAGGCCGACGTCGTCCTCATCGAGCCCAGGGACGCGTTCGTCAACGCGGCGGGATCCCTGCGGGCGCTGACCCGGCCCGACTGGGCGGGCAACATGTTCTTCCCCTACGACAGGCTGATGGCCAGGGGCACGGTGGTCCGCGACCGCGCCGCCTCCGCCGACCCGGACGGCGTCACGCTCGCCTCGGGACGGCGCGTCGAGGCCGACTACCTGGTCCTGGCGTCCGGCTCCAGCTATGTCTACCCGGCCAAGCCGGAGGCCGACTCGACCGCGACGGCGCTGGACGACCTGCGCCGCACCCACAAGGAGCTGGCGGGCGCGGAGCGGGTGCTGATCGCCGGGGCGGGACCGGTCGGGCTGGAGCTGGCCGGTGAGATCAAGGAGGTCTGGCCGGGCAAGCGGGTGACCGTCGTCGATCCGGTCGAGCGGCTCCTTCCCGGTTTCCATCCCGAGCTGCGCCGCGACCTGCGCCGCCAGCTTGACGAGTTGGACGTCCGGCTCCTGCTGGGCACTCGCGTGGCCGCCCCTGCCGCGATGCCGCCGTCCGGACGGGCCGGGACGTTCACCGTGACGACCACCGGCGGTGAGGAGATCACGGCCGACATCTGGTTCCGCGCCCACGGGGTGCGCGTCAACAGCGAGTACCTCGCCGACGGGCGGCTCACGGCCCGGACATCGCAGGGCGAGGTGCCGGTCTCGAAGACCCTCAACGTCCGCGGGCACGACCACGTCTACGCGATCGGCGACCTCACCGACGTGCCGGAGGCGAAGCGGGCCGGGCACGCCATGAAGCACGCCGAGGTCGTGGCGGAGAACATCCTCGCCCAGCTGCGCGGGGAGCGGGCGCCGGCGGTCTACCGGCCCTCGCCCGAGCCCATGATCCTGCTCCCGCTCGGGCCGCGCGGCGGCGTCGGCCAGATGCCCATGGAGGACGGGCCGTCCTCCAGTCCCCACCCACCACCATCCAACGGACGAGCTCCGCTCGACGGCCCCGTCGTCCTCCCGGCCCCGGCGGTCGCCGAGTACAAGGGCGCCGACCTGTTCACCGCACGCTTCGCCGAGCTGTTCGGAACCACTGCCTGAGCATGAAGGGGGCGGGGTGAGCGGTCAGCGGCGCTGGAAGCCGTCCTTGGTGCGCAGGCCGTAGCCGAACGCGCGGTCGAAGGAGATGTGGGCCAGCCAGCCGCACAGCCCGGCGAAGATCGGCGCCCAGGTGAGCGGCCCGAAGGTGTAGGCCGCGATCAGCGCGACCGGGACCAGCGCCCGGTGCGCGGCGTTGTAGTACGGGACCGCGCGCGGCGGGAGCCGGCCCTTCTCGACCTTGTGGGCGTCCTTCGCGCCGGCCAGGAAGGTCAGGTCGGGGGCGATGAAGAAGACGACGGCGAGGACGACCGCGAGCCAGCCGTGGTTGACGCCTTCGAGGACGGCGAAGGCCGTCCAGAAGAGGGCGTTCGCCAGCCACGCGACTCGGCGCACGGTGCGGGCGGGGCTCGGCTTGACGGCGGTCGTGGCGGTGACGGCGGTCGGGGTGGTGATGGTGGTCGGGGTGGTGATGGTGGTCATGGCCCGGACTCCCTCGTGCAGCGGCGGCTAATGCTCTTAGCCATAACCATAAAGCTAAGAGCATTAGCCGTCAAGCTCGGCGGAGCCGGGCGTAGACGTCGCCGGATCGGCCGCGCGGGCGGATGCGCTCCAGTTGCCGTTCGAGGGTGGGCGCGTCCAGCCAGCGCGGGGCGCCGAACCGCATCGTCTCGATGGGGGAGTAGTTGTACTCGTAGCCGCCGGCCGTCGCGCCGAGCCGCTCCACCAGGCGCAGCGCCTCCAGCCCCGCCTCGTGCGCGGACGGGATGTACTCGAACGACAGCGCGGGCACGGCGCGGCTGAGGCCCGCGAGGACGTCCGCCTCGAAGCCCTCCACGTCGATCTTGCAGAAGGCCGGGACGCCGTGCGCCGCGATGAGGTCGTCCAGCGTCGTCACGGCCACCTCGACGGAGCGGTCCCAGCGGACGCGGGCGAAGCTGCGGTCCGTCGTGACCGACTCGATCCAGCCGCGCGACATCGACGACACCGTCGGCGTCGCCGTCGAGAGGGCCAGCTCGGCCCGGCCGCGCCGCGCGCCGACCGCGTCCGGGACGATCGTGACGGCGCCGTCGCGGCCGTAGAGGAGGCGCAGGACGCGCAGGCAGTCGGGTTGCGGCTCGGCCGCCACGACCCGCGCGCCGAGCCCCCGCCAGACGCGCACCCGCCCGCCCACGTGCGCGCCGATGTCGAACGCCACGTTGCCCGGCTTGATGAACTCGCTGTAGAGGCGCGTCGCACGGCGGTGCTTGCCCGGGACGCCGTAGTACATGACCAGGGAACGAGCGATCCCGTAGGCGCGCAGCAGCATCCGCCGACATTACCGCGCGGGTCCACCGGCCCGGCCGGATTCCCGGCGCCGTGTCAGGGAACGTCCTGCGAGGTGGAGACCAGGCCGTGGACCTCTGACCGGCCCAGCCGCTCGCCGTTCGTGCTGCCGCGCGGGCTGCGGGGACGGCTCGCCGGACGCCTCATGCTGCGGATGAACCGGCAGGACGAGGTCGCCCGCCTGCTCGCCGTCCAGCCGGGGGAGCGGGTCCTGGAGGTCGGGTACGGGCCGGGCGGGCTGATCCGCCGCCTCGCCCGCACGCCCGCCGCGCGCGTCTGCGGCGTCGACCCGTCCCCGGAGATGCGCGCCATGGCCGCACGGCGCACGGCCCGGGCGGACCTCCGGGTCGGGACGGCCGAGCACACCGGGTTCGGCGGCGCCGAGTTCGACTGCGTCGTCTCGGTCAACAGCGTGGCGCTCTGGCCGTCCCTGGAGCGCGGGCTCGACGAGCTGCGCCGCGTCACGCGCCCCGGCGGCCGGGTGCTGATCGCCTGGCACGGGGGCCTGCGGCCGCCGCGGCTCACGCGGCGGTTCAGGCTGCCCGACGACCAGCTCGACCGCATCGAGGACGCGCTGCGCCACCGCTTCGCGGACGTCCACCGGCACGAGCTGTCCGATCTCACGGCGTTCACGGCCAGGCGGGACCGCCTGGCCGGGCAGGAGGAGGGGCGCCGCGGCGCAGGTCAGGGCTTGCGGGCCACGCCGCCGTAGACGGAGACCTGCGAGTCGTCGATCTTCCTGGCCTCCTCGTCGGGGCGCCAGTGGTGGACGGCCGTCACGCCCGGTTCGAGCAGTTCAAGGCCGTCGAAGAAGCTCGTGATCTGTGCCTTGGTGCGGCCCTTGGCGCGGATCCCGTGCTCGTTGTGCTTCTTCAGGGCCCGGCTCGGATTGGCGGCGCTCTCGATGTTGATCGTGGAGAGGGCGAGGAAGCTGCCGGACGGGAGCGGCTCCATGAGCCGCCGGACGATCCGCTGGGCCTCGCCGTCGTCGGGGATGAAATGGATGACGGTGAGGAGGCACAGCGCGATGGGCTCGCCCAGGTTGAGCGTCTCGTGGAGCTCCGGCGCGGTCAGTATCGCGTCCGGCTCGGCCAGGTCGGCCTGGATGTAGCGGGAGCGGCCCTGAGGGGTGCTGGTGAGCAGGGCGCGGGCGTGCACGAGCACGATCGGGTCGTTGTCGACGTACACGATCCGGGCGGTCGGATCGACGCTCTGGACGACCTCGTGCAGGTTCGGCGACGTGGGCAGGCCGGTCCCTATGTCGAGGTACTGCCGGATGCCGTGGTCGACGGCCAGGTGGCGCGCCACCCGGACCATGAAGTTGCGGCTGGCCCGCATGGACGTGCGCATGTACGGGGCGATCTTGACGATCTCCTCCGCGGCTTCACGGTCGGCGGCGTAGTTGTCCTTGCCTCCCAGCAGGTAGTCATAGACCCGGGCCGAGTGGGCCACATCGGTCCGCAGATCAGCCGAGCGCGGCTCACTGTCCGCTGTGTCCGGCACGGGAAGCCCCCATCGGTTGGTGCGGTGGCACGCACCACATACTAATGAGGCCGCTCACCCTTTGGATCACGTTTTGTGGGGGTTGAAGGCACGTTGCGGTAAAGGCAATCCCATTGGCAGGGCGAATTCCGTTCAGGACGCCCGAAGGCCGAGGGCCGTTCCGGCGCGGCGCGCGGGTGCGGGCCGGACAGGACGACCGGAGGGTATCGGCCGGTCAGGACGGCGGCAGGCCGAGCGCGCGGGCGATCAGCATGCGCTGCACCTCCGACGTCCCCTCGCCCACCTCCAGGATCTTGGCGTCCCGGTAGAAGCGGCCGACAGCGTACTCGTTCATGAAGCCGTAGCCGCCGAAAATCTGCGTGGCGTCGCGCGCGTTGTCCATCGCGGCGTTCGACGCGACCAGCTTGGCGATCGCCGCCTCCTTCTTGAACGGCTCGCCCGCCAGCAGCTTCGCGGCGGCGGCGTAGTAGGCCAGCCGGGAGGTGTGGGCGCGCAGCTCCATGTCGGCGATCTTGAACTGGATCGCCTGGTAGCGGCCGATCTCCTTGCCGAACGCCTCGCGTTCGCGCACGTAGCGGAGGCATTCGTCCACGCAGCCCTGAGCGAGGCCGACCGACAGCGCGGCGATCGCGATGCGGCCCTCGTCCAGGATGCGGAGGAACTGCGCGTAGCCGCGGCCCCGCTCGCCGACGAGGTTCCCGGCCGGGACGCGCACGTCGTCGAACGACAGCTCGCGGGTGTCGGACGCCGACCAGCCGACCTTCGAGTACTTGCGCCCGACCGTGAAGCCGGGCGTCCCGTTCGGGACGATGATCGTGGAGATCTCGCCGTCGCCGGTGAACGCGGTGACGGTCACGAACGCGGTGATGTCGGTGCCGGAGTTGGTGATGAACGCCTTCGACCCGTTGATCACCCACGAGTCGCCGTCCAGCCGGGCGGTGGTGCGCATCCCGCCGGGCACGTCGGAGCCGCCGCCCGGCTCGGTCAGGCCGAACCCGGCGAGCCGCTCGCCGGAGGTCAGCTGCGGCAGCCAGTGCTCCTTCTGCTCCGGCGACCCGAACCGGTAGATCGGCATCGCGCCCAGCGACACCCCGGCCTCCAGCGTGATCGCCACCGACGAGTCGACGCGCGCCAGCTCCTCCAGGGCCAGGCACAGGGCGAAGTAGTCGCCGCCCATCCCGCCGTGCTCCTCCGGGAACGGCAGCCCGAACAGGCCCATCTTCCCCATCGCGGCGACGATCTCGTACGGGAACTCGCCGCGCTCGTACAGGTCCCCGATCACCGGGGCGACGGTCTCGCGGGCGAACCGCTCGACCGTGCTCCGCAGCTCTTCCTGCTCCTCGGTGAGCGTGAAGTCGATCATCATGTCTCCGTTGCGGGTGAGAGGGCCTGGACGACGCGCGACGGGCTCGGACGGCCGAGACGGCTCGCCAGCCAGCGGCTCGTCGCGACGAGCTTGTCGAGGTCGACGCCCGTCCCGATGCCGAGCCCGTGCAGCATCCAGACGAGGTCCTCGGTGGGCAGGTTGCCGGTGGCGCTGCCCGCGAACGGGCAGCCGCCGAGACCTCCGGCGGACGCGTCCACGACCGTGACCCCGGCCTGGAGCGCGGCGAGCGTGTTGGCGAGCGCCTGCCCGTAGGTGTCGTGGAAGTGGACGGCGAGCCGGTCGGTGCCGATCCCCGCCGCGCCGAGCGCCTCGATCAGCGCGGTGACCTGGCCTGGCGTCCCGACGCCGATCGTGTCGCCGAGGCTGAGCTGGGAGCAGCCGAGGTCCATCATCCGGGACGCGACGGACACGACCTGCTCGATTGGCACGTCCCCCTCCCACGGGTCACCGCACACCATCGACACGTATGCCCGCACCCACAGCCCCTCGGCGCGGGCGCGCGCGACGACCGGGGCGAACATGGCGAGGGACTCGTCCACGGTGCGGTTCAGGTTGCGCTGGGAGAAGCTCTCGGTCGCGCTGCCGAAGATCGCGATCTCGGTGACGCCGTTGGCGAGCGCCCGGTCGAGGCCCCGCTCGTTCGGGACCAGGACGGGATAGCGCAGCTCGGGGGAGCGGGGGAGGACGTCCAGCAGTTCCTCGGCGTCGGCGAGCTGCGGCACCCATTTCGGGTGGACGAAGCTGGTCGTCTCGATCGTGCGCAGGCCCGCGTCCGCCAGCCGGGTCACGAACTCGGACTTGACGTCCACGGGGACGACGGCCTTCTCGTTCTGCAGCCCGTCCCGCGGCCCGACCTCGTAGATCGTGACCTCGGCCGGGAGGCCGGAGAGAGGAACCCGCATCATGCCTCCTCGATCACGGCCAGCACGGCGTCGAGCGCGACCTGCGCGCCCGCGCGGACCGGCAGCTTCGCCACGACCCCGGCGAGCGGCGCGGTGACGGTGTGCTCCATCTTCATCGCCTCGACGACCACGAGCGGCTGGCCCTCGGCGACCCGGTCGCCCTCGGCCGCCTTGACGGCGAGGACCGTCCCCGGCATCGGGCTGCGCAGCACCCCGTCGCCCGCCGCCGACGCGTCCGGGCCGCCCTCGGCGCGGACGTGCTCGCTCAGCGCCCAGGCGTGCCCGCCGCGACCGAGCCACAGCGTGTGGCCGTCGCGTGCGGCCTCGAACGAGGTCGTCCTTCCAGCGTAGGTGAGGGTGAACGGGCTGGTCAGCGACGCCGCGACCGGTGGATCGCCGCCGATGGCGACGCGGGCGTCCGCGGCCCGCCCCTGCACGCGGACCTCCACCGGCCCGCCGCCGGACGGGGTGATGATCCACGGTGTCCAGGCGTGCGCGCCAGGACGCCAGCCGTCCGGAATGTCCCACGGGTCGCCGCCCGAGCCTTCGAGGGCCAGCATCCGCTCCAGCGCGGCGGCGGCCAGCACCTCGGCCGGGACGGACGCGTCCGCCGTCAGCTCGTCCAGGGACCGCTCGACCAGGCCCGTGTCGAGATCGCCCGACACGACGTCCGGATGCGCGAGCAGGCGCCGCAGGAACGCGACGTTCGTCGCGACGCCCAGCAGCGTGTACGCGGCCAGCGCCCGGTCGAGGCGGTGCAGCGCCTCGGCCCGGTCGGAGCCGTGGACGATCACCTTGGCGAGCATCGGGTCGTACGCGCCGCCGACCTCCGTCCCGACGTCGAGCCCGGAGTCGACGCGCGCGTGCTCGGGCTCGGTCAGGGCGAGGACGCGCCCGCCGGTCGGGAGGAAGCCGCGCGAGGGGTCTTCGGCGTAGACGCGGGCCTCGATCGCGTGACCGTCGAGCGCCACGTCGTCCTGCGTGAACGGCAGCGGCTCGCCCCCGGCCACGCGGAGCTGGAGCTCGACCAGGTCGAGGCCGGTGACGAACTCGGTCACGGGGTGCTCGACCTGCAGGCGGGTGTTCATCTCCATGAAGAAGAACTCGTCGGGGCGGTCGGCGGAGACGATGTACTCGACCGTCCCGGCGCCCACGTAGCCGACGGCCTGCGCGGCGGCCACGGCGGCGGCGCCCATCCGCGCGCGGGCCCCGCCGTCCAGGAGGGGCGAGGGCGCCTCCTCGACGATCTTCTGGTGGCGGCGCTGCAGGCTGCATTCGCGCTCGCCCAGGTGGACGGTGTTGCCGTGGGCGTCGGCGAAGACCTGGATCTCGATGTGCCGCGGGTTCTCGACGAACCGCTCGGCGAGCAGCGTGTCGTCGCCGAACGAGCCGCGCGCCTCGCGGCGGGCGGACGCGATCGCGTCGGGCAGGTCGGCCGCGTCCCGGACGAGCCGCATGCCCTTGCCGCCGCCCCCGGCCGACGGCTTGATCAGCACCGGGAGCCCGACCTCCAGGGCAGCGGCCTTCAGCTCGGCGTCGGAGAGGCCGGGCTCGTCCCGTCCCGGCACGACGGGCACGCCCGCCGCCGCGACGGTCCGCTTCGCGCGGATCTTGTCGCCCATCGCCTCGATCGCCCCGGCGGGCGGGCCGATGAACACCAGCCCCGCCTCGCCGCACGCCCGCGCGAACGCGGTGTTCTCGGCGAGGAACCCGTACCCCGGATGGACGGCCGCGGCCCCGGACGCCTTCGCCGCCGCGATCACGGCCTCGATGTCGAGGTACGACGGGACGCGGAGCGCCTCGTCCGCCTCCCGCACATGCCGGGCCCGCGCGTCGGCGTCGGTGTGGACGGCCACCGCACGCACGCCCAGCCGACGCAGCGTGCGGAACACGCGGACGGCGATCTCCCCCCGGTTGGCGACCAGGACGCTGTCGAACATCACACCCTCACATCCGGAAGACGCCGTAGCCGACCGGCTCCAGCGGTGCGTTCGCGGCGACCGACAGCCCGAGCCCCAGCACGCGCCGGGTGTCGACCGGGTCGATCACCCCGTCGTCCCAGAGCCGCGCCGTCGAGTAGTACGGATTGCCCTGTGCCTCATACTGCTCGCGGATCGGCGCCTTGAACGCCTCCTCGTCCTCGGCGGGCCACTCCTCGCCGCGCGCCTCCAGCTGGTCGCGGCGGACGGTCGCGAGGACGCTCACCGCCTGCTCGCCGCCCATCACGGAGATCCGGGCGTTCGGCCACATCCACAGGAAGCGCGGCGAGTACGCCCGGCCGCACATCGCGTAGTTGCCGGCCCCGAACGACCCGCCGATGACGACGGTGAACTTCGGGACGCGCGCGCACGCGACCGCCGTGACCATTTTCGCGCCGTGCTTGGCGATGCCGCCCGCCTCGTATTCGCGGCCGACCATGAACCCGGTGATGTTCTGCAGGAACACCAGCGGGACGCTGCGCCGGTCGCACAGTTCGATGAAATGCGCGCCCTTCTGCGCCGATTCGCTGAACAGGATGCCGTTGTTGGCGACGATCCCGACCGGGTGCCCGTGGATGCGGGCGAAGCCGGTGACGAGCGTCGCGCCGTACTCCTTCTTGAACTCCTGGAAGCGGCTGCCGTCCACGATGCGGGCGATGACCTCCCGCACGTCGTAGGGGGTGCGCGGGTCGGGCGGGACGACCCCGTACAGCTCCGCCGGGTCGGCGGCGGGCTCCTCCGGCGCCGCGACGTCCCACGGGCGCGGCTCGCGCGGACCGAGCGTGGCGACGATGTCGCGGACGATCCGCAGCGCGTCCGCGTCGTCGTCGGCGAGATGGTCGGTGACGCCGGACGTGCGCGAGTGCAGCTCGCCGCCGCCGAGCTCCTCCGCCGTCACGACCTCGCCGGTCGCGGCCTTCACCAGCGGCGGGCCGCCGAGGAAGATCGTGCCCTGGCCGCGGACGATGACGGCCTCGTCGCTCATCGCCGGGACGTAGGCGCCGCCCGCCGTGCACGACCCCATCACCGCCGCGATCTGCGGGATCCCGAGGCCGGACATGGTGGCCTGGTTGTAGAAGATGCGGCCGAAGTGCTCGCGGTCGGGGAACACGTCGTCCTGCCGGGGGAGGAACGCGCCGCCGGAGTCGACCAGGTAGACGCAGGGGAGGCGGTTGTGCAGCGCCACCTCCTGCGCCCGCAGGTGCTTCTTCACCGTGATCGGGTAGTAGGTGCCGCCCTTGACGGTGGCGTCGTTGGCGACGATCACGCATTCGCGGCCGGAGACGCGGCCGACCCCGGTGATGATCCCGGCGCCGGGCGCCTCGTCGTCGTACATGCCGTTCGCGGCCAGCGGGGACAGCTCCAGGAACGCCGACCCCGGGTCGAGGAGCGTGTCGACGCGGTCGCGGGGGAGTAGCTTCCCGCGCGCGACGTGCCGCTCGCGGGCCCGCTCGGGGCCGCCGCGCCCGGCCCGGTCGACGTGCTCGCGCAGCTCCGCGGCGAGGGCCTCGTTGTGCGCGGCGTTCGCCTTGAACGCCTCGGCCGTCACGTCCGCGCGGGAGCCGATCCCGGGTCCGCTCATGACCGTCCGTCCCTCCGGTTAACGATCGTTAACAATGCCGATGTTAATGCGTGTTAACAACACTAGTCTAGACTGGCGCCCATGACATCCCACCCGGCCGGGGACCCGGCGGCGGAATCGGCCGGCGCACCGTCGGCCGGTTCGTCGCGGACCGGGCCGTCGCGGACCGGGCCGTCGCCGGGCGGGCCGCTGCCGCCGAACCCGCGCCGGGCCGAGATCCTCGCCGCCGCGGCCGAGCTGTTCGCGCGGCGCGGCTACCACGGGGTGTCCATCGGCGACCTCGGCCGGGCCGTCGGCCTCACCGGCCCCGCCCTCTACCGGCATTTCCGCGGGAAAGAGGCCGTACTCGCCGAGATGCTCCTCGACATCAGCGAGCGGCTGCTCGCCGAGGGCGTCCGCCGCGCCGCCGACCCCGATCCCGGACGGGCGCTGGACGCGCTGCTCCGCTGGCACATCGCGTTCGCCCTGGACAACCCGGCGCTGATCACCGTGCACGAGCGGGAACTGGACAACGTGCCCGAGCCGCAGCGGCACCGCGTCCGCCGGCTCCAGCGCGCCTACGTGGAGGAATGGGTCACCGTCCTGCGCCGCCTGAACCCGGCCCTGCCGGACGACCGGACGCGCGCCGCCGTCCACGCCGCCTTCGGCCTCCTCAACTCGACCCCGCGCAGCGCCATCGGCCTCGACCGGGCCGCGATGTGCACTCTTCTGCACGCCATGGCCCGCGCCGCCCTCGAAAACGCGCGCTGACGCCATTCACCAGTATGTGAACGGTCAATTAAATCCCCGCTTGGACGGGCCGATTTTCCCGGATGCGCGTTTGTGGACCGTCCACAATCTTGACTTGGTCACCGCGGCATAGGTCAGATGGACGTGAAGGTCACCCGCTCTGACCGAACTAAGGAGTGCCCCATGGACATCGAGGGCGTCGGCTTCTACGAGATCGCACAGAAATACCCGGACCGTCCCGCCGTGCTGGCCCCCGGCGTGCCGGTGTCGTACGGCGGGCTTCACGCCGAAGTGAACCGCCTCTCAAACTCGCTGGAGGGCCTCGGGCTGCGTCCCGGAGACGCGCTGGCGACCGTGCTCGGCAACCGGCCCGAGTTCCTGACGGTCATGCTCGCCGCGCTGCAGTCGGGGCTCTACTTCGTGCCCGTGAGCCGCCACCTGACCACG
Source organism: Actinomadura sp. KC216 (assembly GCF_004348535.1). Classification (GTDB taxonomy): domain Bacteria; phylum Actinomycetota; class Actinomycetes; order Streptosporangiales; family Streptosporangiaceae; genus Spirillospora. The sequence continues at coordinate 9,990 of NZ_SMJX01000048.1, read as the reverse complement.
CCCGAGATCGCTCACATCCTCGCCGACAGCGGCGCCAGGGCGGTCGTGACGGAGAGCGCGTTCGCCGACGCCGTGTCGGGCGCGGCCGACGAGGCGGGCATCCCCGCCGAAGGGCGCGTGAGCGCGGGCCCCGCGGACGGCTACCGCTCGATGGCCGGGCTGTGCGCGACGGGCAGCGCCGAACCGCCCGGCAAGCGCCGGACCGGTTCGATCATGCTGTACACGTCCGGGACGACGGGACGCCCCAAGGGAGTCCGGCGGCCGCTTCTCGACATAGCGCCGGAGACGGTGGCCGGTGTCATGCGCCGGACGCTGATGCGGCACCTCGGCCTGGAACCGGGCGACGACGAGGTCCATCTCGTCGTCGGGCCGCTCTACCACGCGGCGCCCTGCGTCCACGCGCTGATGTCGCTGCACCTCGGGCACGCCGTCGTGATCGCGTCGCGGTTCCGTCCCGAGCACACCCTCGAACTGATCCAGCGGCACGGCGTCACCAACACGGTCATGGTGCCGACGATGTTCCACCGCATGCTCGCCCTGCCGGACGAGGTCAGAGCCCGCTACGACGTGTCGTCGCTGCGGCGGGTGTACCACACCGCCGCGCCCGTCCCCGTGGAGACCAAGACCCGGATGCTGGACTGGTGGGGGCCCGTCCTCTACGAGTACTACGGGTCGACGGAGAGCGGCCCCGTCGTCCTCGCCGGCCCGGAGGAGTGGCTCGCGCGCCCCGGCACGGTCGGCCGCCCGGTCGACGGCGTCCAGATCAAGATCCTCGACGCGGAGGGCCGCGCGCTGCCGGCCGGGGAGACCGGCCTGATCCACGCGAACGGCCATCTGGGCTTCGAGTACCACGGCGACCCCGCCAAGACCGCCGCCACCATGCACGACGGCTTCTACACCGCCGGCGACCTCGGCCACCTCGACAAGGACGGCTGGCTCTACATGAGCGACCGCCGCACCGACCTCATCATCTCCGGCGGCGTGAACATCTACCCGGCCGAGATCGAGAGCGTCCTGCTCCAGCATCCGGCGGTCGCCGACGCGGCCGTCATCGGCGTTCCCGACGACGACCGGGGCCAGGTCGCCGTCGCGGTCGTCGAGCCCGCCGAGGGCGCCCACCCCGGCGACGGCCTCGCCGCCGCGCTCCTCGCGCACTGCGAGCCGCGGCTTGCGAAACCGAAGCATCCGCGCCGGGTGGAGTTCCGCGCCTCGCTGCCCCGCACACCGTCCGGCAAGCTCAGCCGCCTCCGCGTGCGGGACGACTACCTGCACGGATTCCCCGACTGACCGCCCTTCGCCATTCGGCGCGGAACGGTCCCGAACAATTCGCGGCGTACGTCGAACGCCTCCGGGCGCCGCTGCGTACAACGGCACATGAAAGACCTGAAGGTCGCCCCACTCGACGACGTCGCCCCGACCCCAGCCGCTCCGACGAAGACCGACCTTCCCGTCCTCCCCGACCCCACCGTCCACACCGGAGCGGTCGCCGCCGCTCCCGCTCCTTCCACGAACACCGCGCCAGGCCAGGCGTCCGGCGCCGGGACACCGGGCGCCGACGGCGACCGCGGCCGGATCACACGCCTCGGTGACCCGGTCGCGGTCTGGCCGTGTGCCGGCTGCGGACGGCCCGTGCCGCAGCCGGTGCGCGGCGTCCGCGCCGTCCGCTACTGCCAGGACGGCGACGGCGCGTGCGAACGGTCCGCGCGCGACGCCCGCGAACGCGGCCTGGAGTCCCCTGGCCTCACCGGCCAGGTCGCCTGGACGTGGGAGATGGTCGACCGGCTCGAAGGCGCCGCCGACCGGCTCGCGGGCGCGCTGATGTCCGAGCTGAGCGTCGCCGGCGTCGAGCGGCGGATCGCCGACGCCCGCGCCGACGCCGCCGGGCACATCGCGAGCGCGCAGCGGGAACGCGACGCGTCCCAGCAGCAGGCGGAGGCCGCCTGGCGGGAGGCGGCCTCCGCCCGCGACCGCGCGGACGCCGCCTGCGAGCGCGCGGACGCCGCCGGGCGGGACGCCGCGTCCGCCCGCGCCGAGGCCGAACGCCTCACCGCCGAACTCGACACCGCCCGGCGGGAATGCCGCGACGCCCGGGACGACGCCGAAGCCGCCGGCGCCGCCCGCCTCGCCGCGGAACGCGACCGCGACCGCGTCGCCGCCCGCGAAGGCGAACTGCTCGCCTCCCTGGAGAACGCCCGCGCGGAGCTGGTCGCCCTGCACGGGCGGCTGTCGGACGCGGAGACCCTCGCCGAGGGGCAGCGCGTCGAGGCGGACGCCGCGAAACGCTCCGCCGAGGATCTGCGCTCCGCCGTCCGCGACGCCGAGGCCAAGCGCGGCCAGGCCGTCGCCGACCGCGACCAGTTCCAGGCGCGGGCACGGGAGTTCGAGCGGCACAACTGGCAGCTGTCCCGCACGGCCGAGGAGCTGCGCGCCGCGGTCAGGGCCCTCACCGCCGAACGCGACGCGGCCCGCGCCGAAGCCGACCGCGCCCGGAGCCGGGTCGACGCCATGACCGCCATCACCGACGGCCGCCCCGACTTCGCCCCCCGCGACGCCGGCCCGCACCGCCTCGCCGACCGGGAGCCGCCGACCGGCCTGCACCCGCTCCCACCACTGAACGGCGCCGACCCGCTGCTCACCGGCCCCCTGCGCACCGACCCGCTGGGCACCGGCCCCCTGCGCACCGACCCGAGGACCCACCCCAGGACCGGCAACGGACATCACCTGCCCCACGCCGGTTGACCTTCGCTGGCAGGACGTTGAACAGCTAGGAGGTGAGGCCCTACCCCACACTGCACTGGCCCTGAACCGGCCGCCGTATCGCACCGGGGTGGTACGGCGGCCGGTACCTATCTGCGCGCCTCCAGGAAGGCGGCATAGTCGAGCGCCCCGGCATGGACGGCTGCGTGCACGGCGCGGGCGATCCTCGCGCCCCACGTGGAACGCGGCCCCGCGAACGGCTCTTCCGCCCCGCCGCCGGTCGTGGCGGCGACGCAGATGACGTCGGACGCGGTGCCCGTGCACGGATATCCCGCTTCGAGAAGAGCCTGCGTCTTGGCCTCGGTGGCGGTGACGACCGCGTTCACCAGCGCCCCGTCGTTCAACGGCACCGGAACGGCGACGACGATGTTGACGGTCCCGGGCGTCCACGGCGACGGCGACTCACCGCTCGCCCGCAGCGGCGGCCGGGGAGGCGTCGCCCCGTCCAGGAGCATCGGCGCGAGCTCGGGGTCGACGGTCCCGGCGGGCGCGGCGGCCCACGTCGGGACGCGCAGCCCGACCGTCGCGGACACGCTCACACCCTCGTCGTCCGCCCGCTTCGTACGGGACACCGACGCCGCCGTGAGCATGCCGACACCCGGGCCGTCCAGGCCGTGCGACCCGGCGAGCTCCTCCAGATGGACGACCGGGTCCATCCGCGAGTAGGCGCCCGGGACCTGCGCGTTCAGCACCCAGCGGGCCGGGCCGATCCCGCCGCCGAGCATCGCCGACGAGATCATCCGATGCCCGTCGCCGGCCCGCCACACCGTGGACGCGAGCCGCTTCCCGCCCTCCACCCGCCACGTCATCTCAACCTTCACGGACGGTCCCCTGCCCCTTCTGACGACCGTCCCGCTCGCCGTCCGCCGGCCATCCCGACGACCGTTCCGCCGACCGTCCCGTCGGCCGCTCCAGCGACAGGATCGGCCGCCCGCCGGGGCCGGGACCGACGTGCACCCGCGCGTCGAAATGCTCCTCGACGGCGGCGCGGGTGAGGACCTGCGCGGGCGGACCCGCCGCGGCGACCCGCCCGCCCGAGAGGAGGACGAGGTCGTCGGCGTACTGCCCCGCCAGCGTCAGGTCGTGGATCGTCGTCACCACGGTCAGCTCGTCGGAGAGCCTCAGCTGGTCGACCAGCTCCATCACCTGCTGCTGGTGGCCGATGTCGAGGGCGGTGGTCGGCTCGTCCAGCAGCAGCACCGACGTCTGCTGCGCCAGCGCCCGCGCCAGCACCGCCCGCTGCCGCTCACCGCCCGAGAGATTGTCCAGCGGGCGGGACGCGAACCCGGTGAGATCCAGCCGGTCGAGGACGTCGGCCGTGATGGCCCGGTCGCGGGCGCTCTCCCGTCCGAGATGCGGGATGTAGGGGGAACGTCCGAGAAGCGTGTAGTCGAAGACGGTCATCCCGGCCGGGATGCTCGGGCTCTGCGGCGCGTAGGCGATCAGCCGCGCCCGCTGCCTCGGCTTCAGCGCCGCCACGTCCGAACCGGCCAGCGTGATGCCGCCCCTGGACGGCACCAGGCCCAGGACGGCGCGCAGCAGCGTCGACTTCCCGGCCCCGTTCGGCCCGATGACGGCCGTCCACGACCCCGCCGGGACGTCCAGCGACACGTCCTTCAGCACCGCGCGGTCGCCGAGCGCGACGTCCAGCCCCCGGATCTCGATCGTCACGTGTCCACCTGCCTGCGGCTGGCGCGGAGCACGGCGACGAAGAACGGCCCGCCGACGAACGCCGTCACGACGCCGAGCGGGATCTCGCCGGGCTTGATCGCCGTCCGCGCCACCAGGTCCGCGAGCCCCAGGAACGCCGCGCCGCCGAGCAGCGACAGCGGCAGCACGATCCGGTACGACCCGCCCGCCAGCCGCCGCACGATATGCGGCACCACGATCCCGACGAACCCGATCAGCCCGCTCACCGCGACCGCGCACGCCGTCGCCAGCGACGCCGCCATCAGCACCGTCAGCCGCACCCGCGCCGCCGACAGGCCCAGCGCCGCCGCCTCCTCGTCGCCGACGCTCAGCACGTCCAGCAGCCGCCCGTGCACCAGCAGCACCACGGTCGACACCAGCGCGTAGGGCGCGACCAGGGCGAGCTGATGCCAGTCCGCCGACCCGACGCCGCCGAGGATCCACGAGAAGATCCGCTGCAGCTCCTCCGCCTTCAACTGCTGGACGAACGTCTGCACCGCCGAGAGGAACGTCGACACCGCGACCCCCGCCAGCACCAGCGTCGCCATCCCGTTCCCGTTTCCGCGCCCCGCCGTGTTGCCGAGCGCGTACGCCATGAACACCCCGCAGATCGCGCCCACGAACGCCGCCAGCGGCACCCCGTACCCCGGATCGCCCGGAACCAGCGCGATCACCAACGTCGCCCCGACCCCGGCGCCGCCCGCCGCGCCCAGCAGATACGGGTCGGCGAGCGGATTGCGGAACACCCCCTGATACCCGGCCCCCGCCAGCGCGAGCATCCCGCCAACCAGCGCCGCCATCAGCGCCCTCGGCACCCGCAGCTCGAACAGCACGTTCTCGTCGATCACGGCGAGCCCGGAGTCGACGTCCACGAACGGCAGCCTGTCGGCCAGCGCCTTCAGCACCCCGGCGACGGGCAGCCCCGCCGACCCGACCAGCACCCCGGTCAGCAGGGTCGCCGCCAGCAGCACCACCGCCACCCCGAGCGGCAGCGCCCGCAACCGCGCCTGCCCCGCCGCCTGTCGCGGCACCGAGCCCCGCAAGATCGAGGACACCCGCCCGCGCTGACGGCTCACGAGCGGACGCCCATCAGGGCAGTGATCACTGGACCTTCTGCACCGCGTCGCCGATCGCCTTCGCGAACTCGGGCAGGCGCGGACCCCACCGGGAGGCGACGTCGTCGTCGAGTTCGACCACGCCGTTGTTCTTGACCGCGTCCAGTTCCGGCCAGCCGGGCCGCTTCGCGACCGCGGCGGCGTTCTGCCCGCAGCACTTGGTGTCGGCCAGGAAGATCAGATCCGGGTCCTGCTTGAGGAGGTACTCGCGGGACAGCTGCGGGTACCCGCCGGACGCCTTGTCCGCCGCGTCCGCGATGTTGCGGAGGCCGAACATCCCGTACACCTGGCCGACGAAGGTCTTGGACGTCACGCTGTGAAACTGGTTGTCGAGCTCGTGGTAGTACGTGAGCCCCTTCGCCTTGGACGACGCCGCGACGGTCTTCGCTATCTCGGCCCGCATGCCGTCGACGACCTTCTTCGCCTCCTCGGCATGCCCGGTCGCCAGCCCGAGGTCGTTGATCTCGTCGTACGCCTCGTCCAGCTTGGTCGCCGCGGGCTCCAGCAGGACGGGGACCTTGACCTTCTCCAGCGCCTTCACGATGCCGTTCAGGTCATCGGACAGGACGACGAGGTCGGGCTTGTACGCGATGATCGCCTCTGCGTTCGGCTTGAAGCCGGACAGCTTCGTGCGGGGCGCGTTCGCCGGGAAGTTCGAGTAGTCGTCCACCGCCACGACCTGCGGCCCGGCGCCGATCGCGAACAGCGTCTCGGTGTGCGTGGGGGAGAGCGACACGATCCGCTTCGGATCGGCCGGGACCTTCACCGCGCCGTTGGCCGCCTGAACGGTGACGGTCTTCGCGCCTGACGTCTTGCTGTCGCCGTCGTCGCCGCCACAGGCACCGGCGAGCATGACGGCGCAGGCCGCCATCACCACGACGAGGGAACGTACGGGTCTCACTGAAGCCTCCTGGATGCAGGGAAGCCGCGGCCCGCTCATGACGGATCGCCCTTCCACGAGGTCGAAAATCGTCGGCGCGCGGTGAGGCGACCTGGCTCGGCCCTTTTCGGGGCACCACAGTTGCGGGACAGCACCGGATTCACACCGGATTTCGCTCCTTCGCGCGCAGCAACGCAACGGTATCAGCCGCTGAATCCGGATTCGTCCTGCTCGTAGCGGGATAGTTCACTTCCCGCCTATACGGAGTGAGTTCTCACTCCGTACGTCCCGTAAGCCCTCACGCCTCCCACAGCATGAGCTACCTCACAACCGCCCGACACACCCCAGCCGAGATGCCACACCCGAAGACCAACACCACAAATGAATAACTCAACCCCGCACCACAGCTGACAGAACACCCACGACCCGAGGCCAACGACCAAGGACGCCACCCACAAGCCACGCCCACAACCAACCCAGCGATCAGCCGACCGCGCCGACCGCGACGCTGCTGCCCCGCGTGGCGGGCGCCGCGGGCGGAGGTCGCGGCGGTGCTGGGGGCTGCTGCGTAGTGGGCCACGAGCCGACGAACCCTTCGGGCGCCGTGCTCACGGTGGTCGGCCTGCTGATCCACTCCATCGGCGGCGACGTCATCCACCGGTCTTCCTGCCGGTCGTGACCGCTTCGCCCACCTCACCACTCACCGAGACCCAGGCCACTCACGTCACAATGAAGGACCAAGGCCACGAGCACACCACCGCCGCACACACCAATACGCCAACCGCCGATACCGGCCATACGCCGCAGCGAGCACCGCCCCGAACGCGAGCGCCAAATCCGCAGCCGTTCTGCCCGCTCCGGCGCCAGTCCTGTACGCACCACAGCTCGTTTCACGGCTCGTTCGCCATACCTCGGCCATCCGCCCCGGGGTGCACTGCCTCGACCGCCGCGACATCTGCAGCCGCGCCCACCGACTCCAACGCCGGTCCTGCGCACACCGCACCCCGCCGTCCCTCCGCTGATGCCTCGGTCGCCTTGCCAAGCGCACCACCGCCTGGGCTACCGCCACAGACACGATCGCCCCCAACGCCATCGCGACGGCTTGCGACGCCCTTGTAGAGGCGAACGGCCGTGCTCGGCGAGCGTGCCGAACAGGGCTTGCAGCGGCGTGTGGCCGGGTGTGGTCGTTGGCAGACGGCTGAGGCGCGCAGCCGCCTGCCGCCAGTGTCGAAAGTACGGGCGTGGTGGGTGTCCTTGTCTGAACACCACCGCAAATTGGCTGCGCATTGGGGGCGTGTGGAGCACGGGTTAAGAAGGGAGGCGGTTTCGTGGGACGTCCGGCAAACCACGCTACGAAGAGACTGTCCAGGGAGGGCGGCCCGATCCCTGTCAGCTGTACGTCGTCGCTACGAGCGTGTGACACCACCTGGATCACCCATGGCAGGGGAGGAACCCATGCCCAGCCCCGCGGCAAGCCCCACTCGCCGTGGAGCCCCAGGAGGGGACGGAGTCAGCTGCTACGGCTTGGCCTATGCCTCCCAGCAAAGTCCCGCCTTCCTTGGGCCTCCACCTCTGGCGTCACACCGTCACGGGCACCGTCACCCGCGCCGAGCTCAACCGCTCTGGCCCGCCCAGGACAGACAGATTGCTGTGCATTGCGGACACGAACAGATGAAGGTGACCGTTCAGGAGTGGTGCGGGTTGTCTGCTGCGGCCTGGTCCTTGGCTTCCACATAGAAGTCATGCAGGGCAGTGGGCTCGGGGAGCAGGCGCATCGGTCGCGCAGCCCCGAACGGGGCGTTCCAGAAAGACCCGTGGCGCGGCTTCCACGGCCCAGCATACGCATAGGGCTCGTCCAAGTAGTCATCACCCAGGCTTATGCCGTAGTTGACCTCGTCGAGGCTTATTCCCACGTCGAAATGTTCAGGCCAAAGCACTGGCATGGAATTGGGTGCAAATCTGGAAAGAGCCTCATGACCTCGATGGAAACATTCTTCGATGTACTGCGCCGCCTGCGCATCGACACCAAGGGTGTCGTCCAGTTCGACACCGCTGCCCCCCTCATAGAGGTCCTCGACGCCACCGGCATCGATGCCCGCCGCCGCGGCGAGTTCTCTGCAGGTGGTGCCGTTCAACGGGATCTCCCGTTCACCGGCCACGAGCTCTGTCCCGTTCACCCGCAGGTGAGGGTCTTGGACGGTGCCGAACCCACCCTGAAGGATCCTCAGCCGAATCGTTCCGCTCTGCCGGTACTGTGGCCCGGCGAGCACCAGCTCAGCCACTCCATGCAACGAACGACGGGCCGTGTCCAATGTTTGCCGATCGACGTCCATGCTCCGTCCTCCTGCTAGGGGCTCCAGCGCCACTCAGGCAATCACAGACCGTCCGGATCTCCGCTTCGGGTCGCGTACTGTTCCGCTAGTTTCCGGTCGTTCTCCGCCCACCTGCGGTGCCGGGCGGCCGACTGCAGATGCAGCTCGGCCTCCTCCGGATCGGCCGTGGCCATCCGCTCCAGCAGGATCGCCGCCCGGTCGTGCGCTCGCGCCGAGGAGACCATCGCCTGACGCGCGTACTCCTCGGTCTCACGCTTGTGCTCCGCGGGACCGTCCGGCAGCTCACCGTCGCGGACACCGGCCGTCCGCCGACTCCCGCGCGCTTTCAGCGGCAGCGCGCGGTCTCTGCTGCCCATACCAGCCAACCCGACGTCCGAGCCCGTCGATCAACCAGCCCTCCAGACACGTTCGACTATCTACCCAGTAACCCATCCGTTCAGCCACCCAAGGCACCCGCGACTATCAGCTACGCACAATCCAGGACAAACCTCATCTCGCGCCCGTCGCCCACCGCCCATGCAATCGATGCTGGGACGAAGCCATGGTTGCCCTCATCGCGGGAAATGTCATCGTCTTTGTAACCCGAGGTTTCCCAAAAGTTCGTCGGCGATCTCGGCGCGGACATACCGGATCCCGATGCCAGAGCCCATGCCGAGTCCACCGTCCTCGAGTTCGTGGACCCAGTCGTGTTCAGCACAGCTGCGATGCCGACCTGGCCGGCCCCTTCCGCTCCAGGCTGGGCGGGGCCGCGGCCCACGAAGACCGAACGGCACCGGGAGCCGGATAGTCCGATGGCTTCAACCAGGTCGCGCCACAGGTGCCACCTCAGCGCACCGCGATCGTCCAGGTACGCCATCACGAGCTCCTTCGGCGTAAGTGCCGACGCTTCCGTGGCGGATGGCTTCAATGGCCGGTGAACCAGACAACCAGGGTGTCGGCCTGATGATCTAACAGCAGGGCCGATTTGCGGCCGCTTCGGTGTAGGTGCCGGACGCGGTCGCCGCGGATTACTTCGGTGGCTGGTGGCTAGTGGCCGAGTGTCGGTCTGGCTGGTCATGCGGCCATGGCGGTTTGAGGGCTCCTTCGGCGTAAGTGCTGGCACCTCCGTGGCGGATCGCTTCAGTGGCCGGTGAACCGGGTGACCAGGGTGTCGGCCTAGTGGTTGGCGGGAGGTCGGCTTGCGGGGTGTTTCGGTGTTGTTGCGATTGTGATGGGG
>NZ_SMJX01000489.1 GCF_004348535.1 Actinomadura sp. KC216 | reverse complement strand
CCGCCCCACCGACCTGGACGCGCTGCCCGCCCGCGACCGGGTCGCGGGCCGCCCCTACGACCTGCTGCCCGAGGACGGCGCGGGCTCCGGCTACGCGATGTCCGAGCTGCTGTGCCAGGTGCTGGACGCTTCCGCGGCCGGCGGCGGCGAGCCCACGGGAGCGTTCCTGACCCCGGTCGCGCTGGCGCCCGCGTTCACCGTCGCGGAGCGCGGCGAGCGGCGCTGGCGCCCGGTGGGGCGCCTTCACGACGCGCCGCAGCAGGCCCGCGACTCGCTGGTCACCTACTTCCGGCACGTGGTGCCCGCGGTGGAGAGCCCCGCCGCGACGGACGTCGCCCGGTTCGCCGAGGCGGCCGAGCTGATGGAGGACGAGACGCGCCGCAACGGCATCGCCGTCGCGGGGCGCCGGTTCCGGATCGTCCGCATCGAGCGCGTCACGCTGATGGGCCCCGACGGCCCCGAGCCGCCGCGCCCCACCGACTTCGACGCCCGCTGAGGCGCCTTCCGCCAGGGACGCTCCGCCGTCAGGAAGCCGGGTCCGCGTAGGCGGGGCGGTGTTCCTGGACGGAGTCGGCGAGCTGGTCGGCGAGCTCCCCGGCGTCGAGGCGCTTCTCGATCTGGCGCAGGTCGTCGATCTTCGCCTTGGTCTCGGCGCGGCGCGGCGCCAGCATCGTGCAGCAGTCCTCGTCGGGCAGCTCGGAGATCGTGAGGGTCCGGATCCGGCGCGCCTGATCCATGATCTCGATCTTGTCCATGCCGACGAGGGGCCGCAGGATCGGCAGCTCGACGGCGTCGTCCAGCGCGGTGATGTTGGTGAGCGTCTGGCTGGACACCTGGCCGAGCGCGTCCCCGGTGATCAGCGCGGAGCCGCGCAGCCGGCGGGCGAGGACCTCGCCGGTGCGCAGCATCAGCCGGCGCTGCGCGATCACGGCGAGCCGGTCGGCGCCGGACGACTTGATCTGCTGCTGCGCCTTCCCGAACGGGACGACGAACAGCCGCGACCCGCCCTGGAACTTGTCCAGCTCGCGGACCAGCGCGTACGCCTTGTAGATCGACTCGGGCCCGGTGAACGGCATGCCGGAGAAGTGCAGGTAGTCGACGCGCAGGCCGCGGCGCATCATCCGGTAGGCGGCGACGGGCGAGTCGATGCCGCCCGACATCAGCACGAGCGCGCGGCCGCTCATCCCGACGGGCAGGCCGCCCTGGCCGGGGAGGCCGCCGGAGTAGACGAACACCTCGTCGCGGTCGACCTCGATCGACAGGGTGTGCTCGGGGTCCTTGAGCCGGACCGGCTGCCCGTACTTCGCGGTCAGCAGCGTGCCGATGTGCCGGTCGAGCCCGGTGGAGGTCATCGGGAACCGCTTGTCGCGGCGCCGGGACCGGACGGCGAACGCGCCGGTCCGGCCGTCCATGAGCTCGAGCGCGGCGCGCTCGACGCTGGCGAGGTCCTTGCCGACGCGCCAGGCGCGGTGCGCCCACACGATGCCCATGACGTCGGTGACCCGCTGGGCGATCCGGTCCATGGTGGCCAGGTCGGCGTCGTGCTTGCGGACGATGAACACGCCGTGGCGGCGGATCACGTCCACCCGGGCGATGGGACGGACGGCCATGCGCACGTTGTCGGCGAGGCGGCGCTCGAACTGCTCGCGGTTCTTGCCCTTGAGGACGACCTCGCCCAGCTTGAGCAGCACGCACGGCTCGCCGTCGACCGGCGACTCCTCGCGGACGTCCGCCGGGGCGGGGTCGAGCGTCGTCATGCGTGATCCTCCTGGCGGGAACAGGGTCCGAAGGGTGGGCTTCCAGTGTGGCCCAGGAAAGCCAACGCCGCGACCGCGTAAACGTGTTCCCGCCAGGAGGGTCCGTCAGCCGAAGAAGACCTCGGACTCGGAGTAGCGCTCCAGCGGGACGGTCTTCAGCTCCTTGGTCGCCTCGTCGAGGCCGACGCGGATGATGTCGGTGCCCTGGAGCGCGACCATCTTGCCGTAGTCGCCGTCCTTGACGGCGTCGATCGCCTGGAGGCCGAAGCGGGTGGCGAGGACGCGGTCGAACGCGGTCGGGGTGCCGCCGCGCTGGATGTGCCCGAGCACGGTGGCGCGGGCCTCCTTGCCGGTGCGCTTCTCGATCTCGTCGGCGAGGGCCTGGCCGATGCCGCCGAGCCGGACGTGCCCGAACGCGTCGCGCTCCTTGGCCTGGAGCTGCATCTGCCCGTCCACCGGGTGGGCGCCCTCGGACACCACGATGATCGGCGCGTAGCGGGTCTTGAACCGGCTCTCGACGTACTCGCAGACCTTCTCGATGTCGAAGGGCCGCTCGGGGATCAGGATGACGTTGGCGCCGGCGGCCATGCCGACGTGCAGCGCTATCCAGCCCGCGTGGCGGCCCATGACCTCGCAGATCAGCGCGCGGTGGTGGCTCTCGGCGGTGGTGTGCAGCCGGTCGACGGCCTCCATGCCGATGTTCACCGCGGTGTCGAAGCCGAAGGTGTAGTCGGTCGCGTTGAGGTCGTTGTCGATCGTCTTCGGGACGCCGACGACGTTGACGCCGTTGGCGTACAGCTCGCGGGCGACGCCGAGGGTGTCCTCGCCGCCGATGGCGATCAGCGCGTCCACGCCGAGGCCCGCCAGGTTGTCCTTGATCCGCTCGACGCCGCCCTCGACCTTGACCGGGTTCGTCCTGGACGAGCCGAGGATCGTCCCGCCGCGCGGCAGGATCCCGCGCACGGACTGGACGTCGAGCGCCACGGTGTCGCCTTCGAGGGGACCGCGCCAGCCGGCCCGGAAGCCCACGAACTCGTAGCCGAAGACCTGAACGCCCTTGCGCACGACCGCGCGGATCACCGCGTTCAGGCCGGGGCAGTCACCGCCTCCGGTCAGCACTCCGACGCGCATGCCGTCTCCTTCTCCCGCCACCGGGCTCCTCCCTCGATTCACATGGCCAGACTAGTCGTCCGGGCATGGCGGCACGGGCCGTTCGCCGGGTGTCCCGGCGAGCCGCCATTGGTCTAGACCATAGCCCCTGCCGAGGGGTCGGTGCGCCGTTATCGGTCCGGGCGGCGGGATCGGCGCGCCGGATTCCGGCCGATGACGCGGACCCGCCCGCTGACCTGCACCGCCGCCCCGCCGGGCACCCGCCGCAGCGCCGCCTTCCGGGGCCGCGGCGGCGACGCGCCGTCGTAGGACCAGCGGGCTTCGGCGAGCGCGAGTTCCCGCGCCGCGCCGGGGTCGAGATCGCCGTGGTGCGCCCGCGCGAAGTCCCAGCCGTCCCTGAAGGACCCCTGCGTCGGACGTTCGGCGGCCCAGGCGACGAATGCCTTCCTCCAGGACGGGCCGTAGGAGGCGGCCAATGCGGGCCAGGCACGGGCCACCTCACCGGCCCGTTTGAGCAGGATGCCGTAGGCCGCGGCCCGCACCGCCTCTGCGTCGAACCCCTCGGGCATGGGCCCGCCCGCCGTCATGGCGCGGACGAGGGCCTCCTGCGCCGCCGCCAACCCGGCGTCGTACGGGCCGCTCACGTCACGGTCTCATAGCCGGAGGCGGTCGCTATGGCGTCGAGTTCGGCCCGGAGTTCGGCGGCGGGCGGGTAGCGGCCGTCGCGCTCCAGCAGGAAGCCGGGCGGACGGTGGCGCGCGCACAGCTCGCCGACCAGGTCCACGACCTCGGGCGGGACGGCGGCGGCGTGCGTGTCGTGGTAGCGCCCGCCCTCCTCGGAGCCCCCGGCGACGTGGCAGTACGCGATGCGGTCGAGCGGGAGGCGGTCGAGGAGGGCGGCGGGGTCCTCGCCGCGGTTGCGGGCGTTGGCGTACACGTTGGCGACGTCCAGCAGGAGGAGGGCGCCGGTGCGCTCCAGCAGCTCGGTCAGGAAGTCGGCCTCGGCGTACTCGGCGTCGGGCCAGTCGAAGAGCGTGGCGATGGGCTCGACGGCCAGCGGCACCGGCAGCTCGTCCTGGGTGCGGCGGATGTTCGCGGTGAGGGCGTCCAGCGCGGCCCGCGTCCGCGGGACCGGCAGCAGGTGCCCGGCCTCGATCCCGCCCGCCCGGACGAACGCGACGTGCTCGCTCACCAGCGGCGCGTCGAGGGCCTCGGCGCAGGCGGCGAGGTGCGCGACCCGGCCGGGGTCCACGGGCTCGGCGCCGCCGAGCGAGAGCTTCACCCCGTGCGGGACGATCGCCGCGCCGCGGTCGCGCAGCTCCAGCAGGCCGGGCGCGGGATGCGCCGGGTGCACGGACTCGGCGATCACCTCGGTGAAGCGCAGCCCGGGCAGCGCGCCGACGAACCCGGCGATCTCCGGGCGCCAGCCGATCCCGACCCCGAGGTCCGGGGCGATCACGTCAGCCGCCACCGCCGCAGCC
>NZ_SMJX01000488.1 GCF_004348535.1 Actinomadura sp. KC216 | reverse complement strand
GCGCTCGACGGCCTCGATCCCGCGACCGCCCGCATGATGGTCGCCGCGCAGGTCAGGCACAGGATCGCGGCCGTTCTCGGGTTCGCGCCGGAGCGGCTCGACGCGTCCGTCCCGCTGACCGATCTCGGCCTCGACTCGCTCGTCGCGGTCCGGATCAAGAGCGGCATCGAGCACGACCTCGGCCTGACGGTTCCCGCATCCGTGCTCCTACGCGGCGCGAGCGTCAAGGCTCTGGAGGAATGGGCAGCCGACGAACTCGGCCTTCCGGTTCCGGCGGTGGCCGCGCCGCCCGTGGCGGAGGCCGGTGCCGGGTACGTCATGCCGCGCGATGCCGCCGAGCGACTCGCCGTCCGGATCTTCGAGGACGTTCTCGGCCTTGACCGCGTAGGCGTCACCGCCGACTTCTTCAACGAACTCGGCGGCCGGGACCACCACGCCGACGAGATCGTGGACCGGGTCGCGGCCGAACTCGCCCGCCAGGCGGCCAAACCCAAGCCCATCGGCCGCGACGAGCTGTTCGCCGTCCCCACGGCCGAGCATGTCGCCGAGTTCATCCGGGCCGCGGACGAGGAGGCGGCCCGGCGGACCGTCCGTCCGCTGAAGGCGGCGAAACCGTCCGGGAACCGCCGTCCGATCTTCATCGCGCATCCCGCCGGCGGCACGACGGCCTGCTACCGCCCGCTGGCCGACCTGCTCGACGACGACCAGCCGGTCTTCGGGCTGGAACGGTTCGAGGACGCGCCGCCCGTCGAGGAGCGCGCCGCCCGCTACGTCCGGCATCTGGTGGAGGCGCAGCCGGAGGGCGCGTTCCGGCTCGGCGGCTGGTCGTTCGGCGGCGTCCTCGCCTACGAGACGGCCCGCGGGCTCCGGCGGGCCGGGCGCGAGGTCGAGTTCGTGGCGCTGTTCGACGCGGGGCTGCCGCGGCCGGTCGACGACGAGTCCGACACGCTCGCCCGCCGGTTCTCCGCGTTCGCCGACTACATCAACGAGACGTACGGCATGGACGTCACCCTCACCTACGAGGAGCTGTCCGGGCTGGACGAGGAAGCACAGTTCGCGCTGGTCATGGAGCGTGCCGCACCCCTCGTGGACCACATCCCGCCTGCCGCGCTCACCCACCAGCTCACGTCCCACCAGGACACCCGTTCCCTGGAGGCGTACCGGCCCGGGCCGTACGGCGGCCGCGTCATCCTGTACCGCGCGCCCGAGGAGACCCCCTGGGCCGTCCGGGATGCCCGCTATGTACTCGACGGGACCAACGGTTTCGGCGATCTCTGCCCCGACCTGGAGATCGTCACGATCCCCGGGACGCACCACCTCAACCTGCTCGACCCGCCAGGCGTGGACGTTCTCGCCGCGCACCTGGAGCGCCGACTCACCGCCGACCGCTGAAGGCCACCCCCGACAAAGGACATCCCCCATGGCTGCTCAAAACGGCTCGTCCCACGTCCTGCTCGACGCCGTACGGTCCGGTGCGAGCGGGCCCGAGCTGCGGGAGATCGAGCTGCCGACCCGGTTCCGGGCCGCGTTCACCCGCAAGGACGAGGTCGGGATCTTCGAGGGGCACGCCGACAAGGACGTCCGCCGCTCGCTGCACGTCGGCGAGGTCGAGATGCCGGAACTGGCGCCGGACGAGTGCGTCGTCGCCGTGATGTCCGCCGCGATCAACTTCAACACCGTCTGGTCGGCGACCTTCGAGCCCGTCCCGACGTTCGCGTTCCTGGAGCGGTTCGGGCGGCAGGGCCGGCACGGCGCCCGCCACGACCTGCCGTACCACGTCCTCGGCTCGGACGGCGCGGGCGTCGTCGTCCGGACGGGCAGCGGCGTGAAGCGCTGGAATCCCGGAGACAAGGTCGTCCTGTCCCCGTGCTACGTGGACGAGGAGGACCACGGCTCCTACGACGACGGCATGATGTCGGAGTCCCAGCTGGCCTGGGGGTTCGAGACGAACTTCGGGTCGCTCGGCGAGTTCTGCGTCGTCAAGGCCAACCAGCTGATCCGCAAGCCGGCGCACCTCACCTGGGAGGAGGCGGGCTCCACGACCCTGTGCGCCGCCACCGCCTACCGGATGCTCGTCGGGTCGCACGGTGCCCGGATGAAGCAGGGCGACGTCGTGCTGGTCTGGGGCGCGACCGGTGGGCTCGGCTCGTTCGCGACGCAACTCGTCAAGAACGGCGGCGGCATTCCGGTCGGGGTCGTGTCGTCGGAGGAGAAGGCGGAGATCGCCCGGGCGCAGGGCTGCGAGCACGTCATCGACCGCAGCGAGCTGGACCTCGGCGAGCAGGGCTTCCGCCACCCGAAGGCCGGGCGGATGCTCGGCGAGGCGATCCGCCGCCTCGTCGGCGAGGACCCGGGCATCGTGTTCGAGTACCTCGGCCGCGAGACGTTCGGCGCGTCCGTCTACGTCGCCCGGCGCGGCGGCACGATCGTCACCTGCGGGTCGTCCACCGGATACCGGCACGAGTACGACAACCGCTTCCTGTGGATGCGCCTCAAGAGCATCATCGGCTCGCACGGCTTCAACTACCACGAGGCCGTCGAGACGAACCGCCTCATCGGCCTCGGCATGATCCATCCGACGCTCTCAAAGGTGTTCCCGCTGGACGAGGCCGGGGAGGCGACGCGGGCCGTCCAGACGAACCAGCACGTCGGAAAGGTCGCCGTCCTCTGCGGCGCGACGTCCGAAGGCCAAGGCGTGGACGACCCGGCTCTCCGCGAACGAATAGGCGAGAAGACCCTGACCCTGTACCGCCGCTGACCTCCCGGGGGCCGCCGCACGCGCGCGCGTGTCATAGATCGCGCTGTGCCGGGCAGGGTGGCTGGAAGCCGGGCCATCGGATCGGGGGAGCGCGGATGACGTCCAGCGGGCAGGGCGAGCGGTATGGGCCGCAGTTCGGCCCGGACATCACGTTCCTGGGGGTGCCGCGCTGCACCTGGACGGACCCGTCGACGTACGCCGACGCCGACGTGGTCGTCCTCGGGGCCCCGTTCGACGGCGGCACGTCCCACCGGCCGGGAACGCGGTTCGGCCCACGGTATATCCGGCAGACCTGCTACCTGCCGTCCAACGGGTCGCGGCCGTCGCTGGCGCTGCGGGTGGACGGCCTGCACGGCGACCTGACGGTCTACGACGCCGGAGACGTGGAGATGTACTCCGGCGACGCCGAACGTTCCGTCCGCGACCTGCAAGAAGCCGTCCACACCGTGGCCCGGACCGGGACGATCCCGCTGATCCTGGGCGGCGACCACACCATCGCCTGGCCCGACGCGGCGGGCGTCGCGCAGCATCTAGGGGCGGGACGCGTCTCGATGGTCCACTTCGACGCGCATGCCGACACCGGCGACATCGCCTTCGGGTCGCTGGTCGGGCACGGGCAGCCGATGCGGAGGCTGATCGAGTCCGGCGCGGTGCGCGGTGACCGGTTCCTTCAACTGGGTCTGCGCGGCTACTGGCCCGGCCCGGAGACGCTGGCCTGGATGGCCGAGCAGGGCATGCGGTCCTACGAGATGACGGAGATCGTCGCCCGCGGCCTGGACGAATGCCTGACCGAGGCGTTCCAGATCGCGACCGACGACTGCGACGGGGTGTTCCTGTCGGTCGACATCGACGTCTGCGACCCCGGTCACGCCCCCGGCACCGGCACGCCCGAACCCGGCGGCCTCACCGCCCGGCAACTGCTGGACGCGGTACGCCGCGTCGCCTACGAACTCCCCGTCGCCGGTATCGACGTCGTCGAGGTCTCTCCGCCCTACGACAGCGCCGACATCACGTCCGCCCTGGCCAACCGCGTCGTGCTGGAGGCCCTGTCGGGCATCGCCCGCCGCCGCCGCGACGCCCGCGACGGCACCGCCTGGGACCCTCGCCAGCCCCTCCTCGACGGCCGCTGACCGCGAGGGCTGCCCTGCCCGAACCCTGCCCGAACCGGCCGCCGCCGGCCGATCAGCGACGCGCCAGCCGCCGCTCGCTCGGGGCCGCTCTGTACGGCAGGTCGTAATGCTCGAAGAGCGCCTGCTCGTCCTCGGCGAGGAGCTCGCCGTCCGTGCCGATCGACGGAGCGTTCTTGACCTGCTTCTTCGCCTGGGCGACCCGGAGGTGCCGCGGCCCGACCGTCGCCCCCGCGGTGGGCGCGAACACCAGCCGCTGCCGCGTCGGAAGGCCGATCTTGATCGTGACGAACGACGGCTGGTCGGTCCCGGTGTCGACGTACACCGCCTCCAGCTCGCCGATCTTGCTTCCGGACGCGTCGATCACGTCGTGGCCCCGCCACTCCCGAATGTCCTCGACCTCGAACATGTCACACATCCAGCCCGTCAGGTCCCACTTCATCAGGCCCTACATCTACCCAGCTCACGGAAGATATGTCCGCGGACCCCTACCAAGC
>NZ_SMJX01000487.1 GCF_004348535.1 Actinomadura sp. KC216 | reverse complement strand
TATAAGAGACAGCGTCAGGACAGGTGGGCGGCGATCGCGTCCTCCCAGGAGCGGAGGTGGGCGGGGTAGGCGGCGGCGAAGGCGTCGAGGTCGCGGGCGGCCTCGCCGGTGAGCGCGGTGAGGTCGTAGGTGACGGTGGCGGTGCCGTCGCCGGCGATGTCGACGGTGACCGTCCCGGCGCGGTGTCCCGGGGTCACGCGGGCATAGGAGATGCGGCGGCGGTGGGGGTCGCGCGCGAGGACCAGCCAGATCGTGGTGTCCCCGTCGTGGACGGTCTCGAAGACCGTTCCGGGCTCGGTGTCGTCGGCGCCGTCCACCGGGAAGCGGGGGTGCCAGCCGGGCACCCAGCGTTCCTCGCCTCGCGGGGTGAACAGGTCGAACGCCTCGTCCGGGGGAAGCGGGACCCGGACGCGCCCGCTGAGCCGGTGCCGGATCGTCATCGCGTCCGCTCGGTGAGGGCGTGCGCGTCGGCGGCCGTGAGCGTCAGCCCGTACACGGACTTCAACTGCTCGATCTTGCCGAGCGTCTCGGGTGAGAACGGCGACCTGCCCTCGAAGGCATGGAGGGCGAGGCCCTCGACGAGGTCGCCGAGCGAGACGTCCAGATACTCGGCCAGCGCCTTCAGGACCTTGAGGACGTTGCGCTCGACGCGCATCCCGGTCTGCACCCGATCGACTGTTACCACGGTACCAAGATAACACCCTGCGATCTCGCTCGCTGACTCGATTCTGACGGCGAGTCATTGATAGCGTGATCACGGAGAGAAGCGGCATCTCACCCCGCAGTCACCTTAATGGTGATTTCGGTACATCATGTGGTGCGGATGGGGTTCGCGGGTGTATGCAAGGTGGGCTGAATGTCCGGACGATCCCGATGGGGACGGACGCCTCATGCCGGTTCCGGGAGCGTGAATGCCCAGGATGTCCCCCTCCGTGCACACGGCTGACCGAACGCTCGTGAAGGGACTGAACGACGGCGACGAGGCCGCGCTCGCCGCGCTCTACGACGAGTACGGTGAGCGGGTTTATGACTACGCCCTGTCAATGTCGGGTGACGAGAAAGTCGCGGCGGACATCGTCCACGACACGTTCATCGACGCCGGGCGCCGCGCCCCCCGGATGCGCGATCACCTGCAGCTGAGCTCCTGGCTGTACGGGGCCGCCCGACGCCGCTGCATCCGGCGCGGCCGGACCAAGAACCTCTACTGGGACCGGGACAGCGACTTCGCCGAGATCCCCTTCCTCGACCGCGGCGAGCCGGACGGCCCCGTCCCCGACTGGCCGCCCCTCGACGAGCTGCACGGACTCCTGCGCGCCTGCCTCGCCCGCCTGGCGCCCGTCGAGCAGGAGGTCATGCTGCTGGCGCACCGGCACGGGCTCCGTCCCGCCCGGCTCGGCGCGGCGCTCGGCATGTCCTCGCGCCGCGCCGCCCTGCGCGTACGCAGATCGCGGACGGATCTCGAGGTCGCGCTGCAGAAGGAGATCCACCGCGCCAACCGGGCCTGCGCCGCCGCGGCCTCCCAGAACCAGCCGGAACAGCCGGCCGCCGCCTCGGAGCCATCGGACGCGGCGGATTCTCCGGAGGAACGGGACGAGGCCCGTCCCACGGCGGTCGCCGTCCTCGCGGCCCGCAAGAACGAACCGCCCGCGCCGGCGGAATCCGCACCGTCCGGCCAACCGGGCGGGACGGTGCCCGGGGCGCCCGGTCCGCAGCCGCGCACCAAGTCGTTGTGGCAGGTTCTGCACCGGCGTGCCGACACCGCGCCCGTCGATCCGTCCACGGAACGGCATGCCGCGTCCTGCCCCGCCTGCCTTCGCCGCGGCCGGGTGTCCGCGGTCGCGCTGCTCAAGCGGGCCCCCGCCCCGGTGCTGCCCGCGGCGCTCCGGCACCGCGTCATGCACACCGCGACCGACCCGGAACTCGCGGGCTACCGGGCCGACATCGCCGCGCGGGGCGGCGCGCTCACGCCGTCCGGCCTGCCGAGCCAGCCGGACGTGCCTTCGCCATTCACGCGCCGCTGGCTGTTCACCGGCGGCGGGATGGCGAGCGCGCTGGCCGCCGCGCTCGCCGGCGTGTTCATCATGGGCCCCGGGATCGACGGCAGCACGCTCAAGTGGCCGCCGTTCGACACGCATCCGCAGCCGTCGATCACGCACGAGTCGCCGACGGAGCCGGGCCACGGGCCGCCGCCGTCCCACGGCGGGCCCGGCGGGGGCGGCGGCGGCCCCGGCCAGGCGCCCGTCCACCCGCAGACGGAGGAGAAGAAGCCGGAGGGCTCGGCGAGCCCGTCGCCGCCCTCGTCCGACGCGCCCGAGCCGCGCGGCGTCCTCGTCGTCCCGGCGAAGGTCGAGCTCTACGGCACGAAGAAGGCCCAGGTCAGACTCGCCGCCAAGAGCGGCCCCGTGTCGTGGACGGCGAACACGTCGACCGGCCAGCTCGTCCTCTCCCAGACGCAGGGCTCCATGCCCGAGGGCGGCACGGCACGGCTGACGGTCACGCTGCGCACGACGATCATCGGCCTCCCCGGCAAGGGCACCGTCACCTTCACCGACTCCGAAGGCACCCCGCACACGGTCACGGTCGTCTGGGGCGCCACCCTCCTCTAGCGGGGGCCTTCTGGACCGATCCCTTCCGCGTCCGGGGCTTGGCCGAGCTGGTCCCTGACCGTTTCGAGGTGCTCGCCGAGCGCCGCCTGGACGCGGGTCTCCATCGCCCGCGCGATGAACGGGTCGACGACCATCTTCACCAGCGGCCGCATCCGGCGCACCACCGCGGCGACCTCGCCGTCCGGGACGGGACGCTCCTCCAGCCGGTCGAACACGTGCTCCCGGACGAGGCCGACGAACCGGGCCGCGATCACGTCGCAGTCGTCGCGGATCTGCTCGGCGATGTCGAGCACCGAGTCGAGCGGGACGCCCGCCGCGACCAGCTCGGCGCCGACGTGCAGCAGCCGCGGGCTCGGCACCCGGTACATGGCGCCGTCCGGTTCGATGAGCCCGATCTCGACCGTCCGGTCGCGGAGCCGGGCGGTCTCGTCCTCGTCCAGCCCGGCGCCGAAGATCGCGACGAGCTCGTCGTAGCCGACGGTGCCGGGGATCTCGTCCGACCACGGGTCGGTGAGCACCTTCTCCAGCCCGAGGACCTCGCCGACGTCCTTGCCGGTCTCCCACGCGGTCAGCAGCTCCTTGATGACGGCGAAGGTGTAGCCGCGGCCGAGCAGCTGGCCGACCAGGCGGAGCCGGGCGAGATGCGCGTCGTCGTAGAGGCCGACCCGGCCTTCGAGCCGGGGCGGCGGCAGCAGGCCCCGGTCCTGGTAGGCGCGGATGTTGCGCACGGTGCTCCCGGCCAGCCGCGCCAGCTCGTCGATTCGGTACTCGGCCATGTCCCGTCCGCCGGACTCGTCCATCTTGACCGCCGTGATCCTACTCCGGCACCATTGTTACATTGATCGATGACACATAGGAGCATGGGCCATGGCGGACGACATCGAGGAGACGCTCCTCGGCGGGCCCCTGCGCTACACGCGCAAGGAGGTCGAGGCCCTCGCCGGCGTCCCCGACGACTACGCGCGCCGGATCTGGCAGGCGCTCGGCTTCCCGACCCCGCCCGACGACGAGGTCGCCTTCACCGACGGCGACGTCGCCGCGCTCCGCGAGATCAAGGACCTCCTCGGCAGCGACCTCGTCGACGAGGACATGGTCCTCCAGCTCGCCCGCGCCGTCGGCCAGACCATGGGACGGCTCGCGAGCTGGCTCGGCGACGTGTGGCTGCAGCGCCTCGGCGAGCTCCCGTCCGACGAGCCCCTCACACCCGAGCTGGTCACCGCCGCCCTCGCCGCCACCGAGGAACTCCGCCCGGCCTTCGAGCGGCTCCTCCTCCACGGCTGGCGCCGCCAGCTCACCGCCGCCGGGATGCGCGCCGCCGCCACGACGGCCAGCGCCCAGGCCGACCCGGCCGCCGGCATCGCGCACCTCGCCGTCGGCTTCGCCGACGTCGTCTCCTTCACCCGCCTGAGCCGCCGCCTGGACGGCGACGCCCTGGCCGCCTTCATCGAGCGCTTCGAGGTCACGACGGCCGAGATCGTCGCCGAGCACGGCGGCCGCATCGTCAAGACCCTCGGCGACGAGGTGCTGTTCGTCGCGTCCGACCCCCGCTCCGCCGCCGAGATCGCCCTCCGCATCGCGGAGCGCTTCAACGAGGACCCAGACTTCCCGAAGGTCCGCGTGGGCCTCGCCTACGGCGAAGTGATCCAGCGCCTAGGCGACGTGTTCGGCACCCCGGTAAACCTGGCGGCTCGCCTAACCGCCACGGCCTACCCAGGCACCGTCCTCATAGACACAACCCTGGCCTCCACGCTCCCACCCGACACCTTCGACAAGACCACCCTC
>NZ_SMJX01000486.1 GCF_004348535.1 Actinomadura sp. KC216 | reverse complement strand
GACGTGGACGCCGCGGCCTGGTACTTCCGGGCGCACTTCTTCCAGGATCCGGTCCAGCCGGGGTCACTCGGCCTGGAGGCGATGATCCAGCTCCTGCAGTACCACCTGATCGAACGCGCGGCCGGCTCCGCGCTCGAACGGCCCCGGTTCGTCTCCGGCACCGGCCCCCGCCTGGAATGGACCTACCGGGGCCAGGTGGTGCCGGAATCGCGGCGTGTCACGTTCGAGGTGGACGTCCTGGAGGCCGACGTGGGGCCGCGCGAATCCCGCGTGCTCGGCGAGGGCAGGCTCTGGGTCGACGGCCTGCAGATATACCGCGCCTCCGGCCTGGAAGTGAAGGTCGTCGAAGAGGCCGATAACGCCGAGGACATCGAGGACCCGACCGGCAGCACAGCACTGTCCGGCGAGACGCTCGACCCCTCCGTGGACACCTGGCTTGCCGATCATTCCCCGCTGTGGGCGATCCCCGCGCTGCCGCTCATGTCGATGGCCGACCGGCTGGCCGCCGCCGTCCAGACGCGCGCGGGGCGTCCGGTGACCCGGCTCGCCGGGCTCCGGGTGCGCCGCTGGCTGCACGTTCCCGGCCCGGTGCGGCTGCGGACCCGCGTCACGCCGCAGGGCACCGGAGCCGGCGCGACGTCCTACGACGCCGAGCTTCTGGCCTGGCGCGACATGGACGACCCCGCGCTGTCGCGCTACGAGCCGGTGGCGTCCGGCCGCGTGAGCACCGGGGCGCCGGGACCCGCACCGCGCCGGTTCGCCCCGCTGGACGGTGCCGGGCCCGCCCCCGACCCCTACGCCTCGGCCGAGATGTTCCACGGCCCGAGCATGCGGTACCTCACCTCCCTGCGCGTGGGCGACGCCGGTGCCTCGGCCACGCTGGAGGCCGGCCGGGGCGGCGTACCGCGCGGGGCGCTGCACCAGGGGCTGCTCGACGCGGCCACCCACGCGGTTCCTGACCTGCGGCGCTGGAACCCCGGGCAGACCCGCCAGGTCGCCTGGTTTCCGCACGAGCTCGTCTCGATGACCGTTCACGAAGCGCTGCCGGACACCGGGGAGGTGGACGTCGAGGTCCGGTACGGCGGTGCCGCCGCCGGACGGGCTCGCGTCGACGTCCAGATGTGCCGGGACGAACGGGTGCTCATCGCGTTCCGCCTCGATTACGTTGCCGTGTCCGTCGGGCGCTTGGGCGAATGGCCGCGGCCGGTGGCCCGCGCTTTCCTCCGCGATCGCCAGTACGTCGGACGCACGTGCCTTTCCCGCGCCGACGGAGACGACACCGTCCTGAGCCGCGGTGACGTGGAGCGGACGGATTCCATTCCGGGCGTGGTCGTCGAGGTGTTCGGGCTCCCGGACGGCGCCCGGGCGCGCGACTGGCTCGTGACCCTGGCCGCCAAGGAGCACGTGGCGGCCAAGGAGAAGGCGCACCCCTGTGAAATCGAGGTCGACCAGGAAAGCTGCCGCGCTTGGGTGAGATACCGCCCGGGCGAGAAACACCGGTTCACCGTCCACCGCGAAGGAGAGACGGTGCGCATTTCAAACGAAACAGCCAACGAAAACGAGTCGTGAATGCTGATCGAGGAGTGATCATCATGGGGGAGCTCCGATGACCGTGCGGCCCGGCCGGCGGCGTTCCCGCCCGTTCGCCCCGCCTCCGCCGGGCAGCGAGCTGGTCGCCGTCCAGGGACGCGCGGGGTTGCCGCTGATGGGTGAGACGCTGCGCGTCATCCGTGACTTCGAGGGCCTGGCACGCGACCGGTACGCCGAGTTCGGACCGGTGACCTGGTGCACATTCGCCGGGCGGCGGGGCGTGCTGGCGCAGGGGGCCGAGGCGGCGGAGACGGTGCTGTCCGGCCGCGACCCGGCGTTCGCCGCGGGCCCCATCATGAGGTGGTTCTTCGGGCAGTTCCTGCCCGGCGGGCTGATGATGTTCGACGGGGAGGAGCACGGCGAGCAGCGGCGCCTGATGCAGCAGGCGTTCACCCCGGCGCGGCTGCGCCGGTACCACGAGACGATGACCCCTCTGATCCGGTCGGCGGTGGGGGACTGGCGGCCGGGTCCGCGGTTCCGCGTGCACGAACACGTCGAGCGGCTCACCTTCGACCTGGCTCTCGAAGTGTTCATGGGCGTCGGCCGGGGCGACCCGCGCTCCGCGCAGATGGCGGCGGCCTGCCTCGACCTGATGCAGGCGCCGTTCACCTGCGTGCGCTTCCGCGTTCCCGGCCTGCCGGGGCTGCGCTGGTCGAAGGGCCTGCGAGCGCGGGCCCTGATGGAGGACTTCCTGTACTCGCGGATGCCCGCCGGGCGGCACGGCGACGGCGATGACCTGTTCACCGCGCTGTGCCAGGCCGAAGGGGAGGACGCCGGCCGCCGCTTCAGCGACCGCGAGGTCGTCAGCCACATGATCCACCTGCTGCAGGCGGCCCACGACACCACCACGATCACCATCTCCGCGATGGCGTACTTCCTGGGGAAGGACCCGTCCTGGCAGGCGCGCCTGCGGGCGGAGGCCGCATCGGTGGTCGGCGGTCCGGAGGCGCCCG
The DNA here is from genome assembly GCF_004348535.1 of Actinomadura sp. KC216. Classification (GTDB taxonomy): domain Bacteria; phylum Actinomycetota; class Actinomycetes; order Streptosporangiales; family Streptosporangiaceae; genus Spirillospora. Next base: position 1,927 of record NZ_SMJX01000486.1, on the reverse strand, counting down.
GTCCCGCTTACGCCGACCTGGCGCACCTGGGCCTGATGGACCAGGTGATGAAGGAGTCGCTGCGGCTGGTGTCTCCGGTGCTCGGGCAGTTGCGGCAGACGGTGGCCGACACCAGCCTCCTCGGCCATTACCTTCCGGCGGGGACGCCCGTGTTCGTCCCGACGCTGACCAACCAGCGCATGCCGGAGTACTGGCCCGATCCCGACCGGTTCGATCCCGGCCGGTTCGCACCGGACCGCCGCGAGGACCGGGTCCACCGGTACGCCTGGGCGCCGTTCGCCGGCGGCATCCACAAGTGCATCGGGCTGCACTTCGCCGGCGTGCAGGTCAAGACGATCGTGGCGGAGATGCTGCGGCGCTACGGCTGGCGGCTCCCCGCCGGCCACGCGTGGCCGTTCGGAGTGAGCACGCTGACCACGGTGAAGGACGGGCTGCCGATCACACTCGAACCCCTGCCCGTCGCCGTCGAATCGCCCTAGAGGGCATGGTGCGGGGTCACCGTCCGGGCCAGGACATGTACGGCCGTGCCGTGCAGGTGATCTGGCATTGGAAGAGGAGCATCGCCGTCGCGGCGCTGCTCGGCGCCCTCGCCGCGCTGGCCTTCGGGAGCGGCACCGCGGAGCGGGTCACGTCGGGCCGGGGCAGCGCCCCGGCGTCGGAATCCGCGCGGGCGGCCGCCGTACCCGGCAGCCCCGCCGCCACCGGCAACCTCCTGCTGCTCTACCGATCGGTGCAGCGCACCGCCACCGACCCACGGTTCGACAGGGCGGTGCTGGCCAGCCTGGACGCGATACCGCCCCGTGCCGTCCAGGAGCCACCGCGGTCGGCGGCCCGCCGCGTGTCGAAGGACGGCCACGCGCTCCTGGTGGTCCTGCGCCTGTCCGCGCACGACGCGCTGGCGAAGACCCGCGCCTACCACCTGATCGAGCGCCACGCCGACGTGCCCGCGCTGCACGCGGCGGGCCTCACCCTGTCGCTGGGCGGCGGCGTCGCCGCGGACGACCAGATCACCGGCGCCGCGGCCGAAGACCTCGCGCGGGCGGAGACGCTGGCCTTCCCGCTGCTCCTCCTGATGCTGGTCGTGGTCTTCCGCGGGATGGTGGCGGCCACGCTGCCCCTCCTGCTCGGGGGACTGTCCGTGGCGTTCTCGCTCGCCGTGCTGCGCGCGCTGGCGGCCGCGATCGAGGTGTCGTCGCTCGCCCTGAACATCGTCACCCTGCTGGGGCTCGGCCTGGCGGTGGACTACGCCCTGTTCATCGTCAGCCGTTTCCGCGAGGAACTGTCCCGTGGCGCGGACGAGCGAACCGCCCTCGCACGCACCTACGCGAGCGCTGGCCGCACCGTCGCGGTGTCGGGGCTCATCGTCCTCGTGTCGCTGGCCGGGCTGCTCTGCGTGCCGATCGCCGCGCTGCGGTCCGTCGGCATCGGCGGTATGACCGTGGTGGCGTTCAACGTCGCGGCGGCGCTGACCGTCCTGCCGGCGCTGCTGGCCCTGCTCGGCCGCCGGGTCGACGCGCTGAGCACGAACCGGCTGCGCGGACGCGGCCCGCGGGCGGACGGAACCGGCCCGTGGGCACGTGTGGCCCGGCAGGTGATGCGCCGCCCCCTGACCGTGCTCGGCGGGTCCGCCGTGCTCCTCGCCCTGATGGGAGCGCCGTTCCTGCACGCCCAGTACGGGATGCGCATCACCGCGATGCTGCCGGAGAGCTCCCCCGCCCACGTGGTGTCGAAGACGCTGGAGCGCGACTTCCCCGGCACGACCCCGTTCGCGGTCGCCGCCGTCCTGCCCGCCGATCGGGCACCGGCGCCACCGGCCCTTGACGGCTACCTGATCGCCGTGCGACAGGTCCCCGGAGTGACCGGCGCGACCGCGCTCGCCCCGGGCCCGGGCGGCGTGGTGAACGTCGCCATCGCCTCGCGCCTGGAC
>NZ_SMJX01000485.1 GCF_004348535.1 Actinomadura sp. KC216 | reverse complement strand
GGGTCGCGTTCCGGCATCGGGGCCGGGGTCGGCGCGGCGGCGGAGGAGGGCGCCGCGCGCGGGGGCCATTCACTGTGAGTCAGATCACAGACTCCGAATTCATCCGCATGCCCGGCCCGCGCGAAGCCAAGGCGACCAGCGCGATGGAGGAGCCGGCGTGGAACGGAACAACGCGCCGCATGCCGGCGGCGCCGCCGGCCGGACGGCCGTACTCGGCCATCATCCATCCCCGCCATTCCGGCGAACGAACCTCATCTGCGGCAACCATGTCGTCAGGCAGGGAGAGGTTTCGATGGACGGGGACTTCGGGCTCAGGCAGCGTCTCGCGGCGGGAGACGACGCGGCCCTCCAGCACGCCTACGACCGCTGCTCATCCCTCGTCTACAGGCTGGCGTTACGGGTGACGCGGAGCCGTGAAGCCGCCGAGGAGATCACGCAGGACGTGTTCGTCCACCTGTGGGAGCACCCGTACGCCTTCGACCCGGGCCGGGGGAGCCTGCGGACGTGGCTGGCGCTGCTCGCCCACCGGCGCGCGGTCGACTGGGTCCGCAAGGAGGAACGCCGGCGGCGGCTGCTGGACGCGGTCGGGAACCCCGAACCGGCCGCGCCCATCATCGACGTGATCATCGCCGACGAGACGGGCGCGCGGGTGCGGCGCGCGGTGGCGGCCCTCCCGCAGCGCCTGCGCGAGGCGATCGAGCTCGCCTACTACCACGGACGGACCTACCGGCAGGCCGCCGCCGAGCTGGGGTTACCGGAAGGCACCGTCAAGTCGCGGATCCGCACCGGGTTGCGCAGCATCGCCGACACCCTGGCCGAGGAAGGGAGCACCCCATGACCGAACCTCCGGTGGATCTGCGCGCGCGCACGCTCCAGGCGGCCCTGGCCCGCCGTCCTCCCGCCCGCCCTGCACCCGGCTTCGCCCGGCCCTACGCCGCGCTCGTCGCCATGCTCGACGCCCTGCTGGCCGACCTGCGTGACGCCGAGTGGCTGGCCGTCGCGGCCTACGACGACTGGGACGTCCGCGACCTGGTCGTGCACCTGGCCGCGACCGACGGGCTGGTCGGCGAGGCGATCGACGGGCGCGGCTCGTCCGCCGGCGAGGTTCTCGACCGGACCCGCGAGGCGATCAGCCGCTGCCCCCCGCCCCAGAAGGCGCGCCGGGCCTGGCGGCGGCAGGCGGACGCCCTGTGCGACCGCCTGACCGAGGCCGACGCGGGCCGGCGGATCGAGGTCGGCGGCCTGCGGACGCGCCTCTCCGGCCGCGTCACGCAACGCGCCTTCGAGACGTGGATCCACGCCGACGACATCGCCCGGGCGACGGGCCGCGACCTCCCGCCGCCGCTCCCGGAGCACCTGCACCCGATCGCCGACCTCGGCGCCCGGAGCCTGCCCGGCGGGCTCGCGCTGACCGGCCGCGCCCATCCCGACCGCGTCCTGCGGCTGGTCCTCGACGGCCCGGGCGGCGGGCGGTGGACGATCCCGCTGGGAAAGGCGGCGGGCGGTGACGGCCCGTCCGCGCAGGTGCGCATGGACGTCCTCGAATTCTGTTTCCTCACCGGAGGGCGCCGCGACCCCGCGAGCGTCCACGCCGAGACCAGCGGCGATCGGGCCGTCGCGCACGACGTGCTGGTGGCCGCCTCGGCCTTCTCCGGCCCGTAGACCGCGCCTGGGCCGACCGCGTGGCTCCGCCTTCGGCCACCTAATGTACTATCGTACATGTACGTCAGTACATTAGGAGCGGAGAGCATGCCGGAAGAGAGCGAGACGGCCGGGCGGACGCGGAGCCGGCGCGATCCCGCGGGGCGGCGGCGGGTGATCGTCGAGGCCGCCGCGGAGCTGATCACCGAGGTGGGGACGGACGGGCTGACGCACCGGCTCGTCGCCGCGCGGGCGGGGGTGCCGCTCGGCTCCACGACGCAGTACTTCGCGACCCTGGCCGACCTCCGCGAGGCGGCGATGCAGCACCTCGCGGACGAGATCGACGAGGGGCTCGCGGTCGTCCGCGAGGCCATGCGGGACATGAGCACCGCGCCCGCCGCGCTCGCGTCCGCGTTCCACGACTACCTGCGGGACGTGCGGCTCGTCCAGGCGGACAGCGCCCTGACCTGGGCCTCCGTCCACGACCCTCAGCTGCGCTCGCTGTCGCTGCGCTGGTTCGACGAGCTGGTCGCCATCCTGTCCGCGCACATCGGGCCCGCCAGGGCGACGGCGGTGGCGGTGTTCGCGGACGGCGCCACCTGGCATGCCGCGCTCCACGAGGAGCCCCTCGACCTGGACGTCCTGACCGGCGCCCTCACCGCACTGTTCACGGAGCCCCGATGAGCGTCGCGATGGGCAAGCCACAGGAGGCGTCGGCGCGGCGGCGGTGGGCGTCGGTCGTCGTGCTGTCGGCGAGCCTGCTGGTCATCACGATGGACCTGACGGTCCTCAACATCGCGATCCCCGAGATGTCGGCGGACCTGCGGCCGACGTCGAACCAGCTGCTGTGGATCGTCGACGTGTACTCGCTCGTCCTCGCGGGGCTGCTGGTGTCGGCGAGCGCGGTCGGCGACCGGTGGGGGCGCAGGCGGCTGCTGCTGGCCGGCTACGCCGTGTTCGGCGGCGCGTCGGCGCTCGTGCTGCTCGCCGGGTCGGCCGAGGCGGTGATCGCGCTGCGCGCCGTGCTGGGCCTCGGCGGCGCGATGATCATGCCGACGACGCTGTCGCTGATCCGCACCGTGTTCACCGACCCGGCCGAGCGCGCGACGGCGCTCGGGATCTGGGCCGCGGTGTCGGGGATCGGCGCGGCGGTCGGGCCGGTCGTCGGCGGGCTGCTGCTGGAGTACTTCTCCTGGCACGCCGCGTTCCTGGTGAACGTGCCGCTGATGGTGGCCGCCCTGATCGCCGGCGCGCTGATCCTGCCCGAGTCGCGCAGCCTGCGGCCCGGCCGCTGGGACGGGGTCGGCGCCGTGCTGTCGCTGGTCGGCATGGTCCTGCTCGTGTGGTCGCTCAAGCGGTTCGCGAAGGAGGAGAGCCTCGCCGTCCCGCCCGGGTGGGCCGCGCTGATCGCCGCGATCGTGACCCTGGGCTGGTTCGTCGCGCGCAGCCTGCGCCGCCGCGACCCGCTCCTCGACATGCGCCTGTTCGCCAGCCGGCGCTTCACCGCGGGCACCGTCGCGGCGCTGGGCGCGACGTTCGCGCTGGCCGCCGCGCTGCTGCTGCTCGCCCAGTGGATGCAGCTCGTCGAGGGGTTCGGCCCGATCGCGACGGGCGTCCGGCTGCTTCCGGTCGCCGCGACCGCCACCCTCGCGTCGGTGCTCGCACCGTGGCTCGCCCGGCGGACGGGCGCCAGAAGCGTGCTCGCTGGAGGGCTCGCCGTCGCGGGCACCGGCATGCTCGTGCTGTTCGCCGTCCCCGGCGATCTCGCGTACTGGCACGTCCTGGTCGCCCTCAGCCTGGTCGGCGCCGGCATCGGGTCGCTCGCCATCGCCTCCGCGATGATCATGTCGGGCAGCCCGGGGGACCGGGCGGGCAACGCCGCCGCGATCGAGGAGACCAGCTACGACCTGGGCAACGTCCTCGGCGTGGCGGTCCTCGGCAGCGTCGCGGCGCTCCTCTACCGCACCGGCCTGGACGACGATCTCGGCACGCTCGACGCCCCGGCCGCGGCGGCGTCGCGCGAGTCCCTCGGCTCGGCGGTGGCGATCGCCGACCGGCAGGGCCTGCCCGACCTCGCGGCCACGGCGGGCGCGGCGTTCACGGACTCGATGCAGACGACGTCGCTGCTCGGCGGCCTCCTGATGATCGCCGTCGCGGCGGCCGTCTTCGCCATCGTGCCGAAGGGCACCGACATCACCGAGCAGGCTTCCTGAGCGTGGCCAGCGCGCGGTCCGGTTCCCAGTGGGCACGCAGGGACGTTATGAGCCCGTCCTCGTCCACCGTGTAGACGATGACGCAGTCGATCGTCATCGTGGCGCCGTCGCCGGTCGTCGTGGTGATCGTCACGATGTTCGCGCAGCAGGGGCCGTTGGCGAACGAGTCGGCCACGGCGAAGTCGAAGCTCGCGATGGTGGAGATGAAGCCGTCCCAGAACGCCTCGATGCCGTCGCGCCCCCGGTGCCCGCGCCCTTCGGGATCGAGGAACGACGGCCCGACGGGGTCCTCGATCAGGGCAGCGGGCGCGAAGAGCTCCAGCCATTCGCCTTTGCGCCCCGCCATGACGGCGGCCATCGAGGCCCGCGCCGCCCGCCGCGCCGGATGCTCCCCACCTATAACGTGTTCCTGTTTCATGTCCGGGCGATGACCCTTTCCGCGAACCGCTCCAGATTCTCGATCTTCTTGTGCAGCGGCTCTTTGTCGGGCCCTTTCTCGTAGGGCATCCGGAACCCGACGATGACGTCGGTGACGCCCTTGTCCTCCAGCCGTTTCACCCCGTCGGGCGAATAGGCGTCCGGCGAGATCACGTGAACCTCGAAGGGCTCACCGGCCCTGCCCTCCGCCTCCCGTATCTCGCCGAGCCTGGCCAGCAGGGCGTCCAGGTCGCCCCCGCCCGCGT
>NZ_SMJX01000484.1 GCF_004348535.1 Actinomadura sp. KC216 | reverse complement strand
GCGGGTCCCCGGACGGATCTCGGCGCCGTGCCGCACCGCCCGGTCGAGCAGGTGGCGGGTCAGCGCGACCGCGTCCACCCAGCCCTCCGCGGAGGCGTGCAGGACGCGGCCGGGGAGCCGCGCCTCCATGCCCAGGTCGGGGGCGGCGTCCCAGGCCAGGGGGTACCCCCAGGCCCGGAACCGGTCGGCGCGGCGGGCCAGGTCGGCCTCGCCCCCGTCGCTGCCATCGCCATCGGGCCCGGCCCCGGCCCCGGCCTCGGCCCCGGCGAGGAGGACGGACCCGCACGGGTGGTACCACGTCGGCAGCGCGGACTCGGACGCGAGCCGGGCGTGCTCGGCCATGCCCTCGGCGTTGAGGCGGAAGTAGTCGCGCGGCTCCTTGTCGAAGGCGCTGAGCCGGGCGAACGTGACGGCGGTCGTGCCGCCCGCCGGTCCGGCGGCCTCCAGGATGCGCACGTCCAGCCCCGCATGCGCCAATCGCCAGCCGACGGACGCGCCCACGATCCCGCCGCCGATGACGACCGCCCTCACCGCGCGCTCTCCACGCGCCGCGGCGTCGGGGCGTGCGGACGGTCCGCGCCCGTGACGACGACCAGGACCGGGGCGTCGGGGGCGATCTCACCGCGGTCGCGCGCGGCGATCATCCCGGCGAGCGCGGTGGCGCTGCTGTAGCAGGCGTCCAGCCCTTCGAGGTCCTTCAGCAGGCGCCGCGCGGCCCTGATCTCCTCGGTGCCGACGGAGGTGATCCGCCCGCCGGTGCTGCGGCACACCGTGTTGATGTACGGATACGACTGGGCGGGGTCGCCGCGCAGAATGGCCTCCGCGATTCCGCTGGGTGCCGGAATCCGGTGGCGGGCGTCGAACGTGGCGTCGCCGTTGCCGAAAGCGTGGGCCATGGGATCGCAGGTGTCCTGCTGGACGCCCGTGAACGCGGGCATCTTCGGCAGCTTGCCGAGCATCCGGTACTCCATCGCGCCCTTGTAGGCGCCGAGCAGCCCCATTCCGCTGCTGACGGCCTGGAAGACGTATTCGGGAGCCACCGGCATGTCGTCGAACGCCTCCAGATAGGCGAGCTTCAGCCCTTCCCGGCGGCTCGGATTGAAGAATCCGCCTTCGAGCCCGATTCCCGCTTCCCGGGCGAAACGGCGGGCGGAGATGTCGGCGGACACGAAGTCGGAGTCGACGACGTAGGTCCGGGTGGACGGATGGTCCGGGTAGTTCAGCCGATGCAGGAACTGCCGCCCGACGAAGATGTGCAGGGTGAAACCGCCGAGCAGGCGGGCCGCGCGCGCGAAGGACGTCGAGGTGTTCCCCGTCGAGGCCAGGGCGATCTCGCGGACGCCGAGCTCCGCGAACCGGGCGAGCGCGACGGAGGCGACGCGGTCCTTCGTCGACCGGGTCGGGTTCGACGTCTCGTCCTTGAGGTAGAGGGCGTCCATGCCGAGCCGCCTGCCGAGTTCCCGCGCGTGGATGCAGGCCGTGTTCCCCTCGCCGAGCCATCGCAGGACGTCCGGGTCGCGCACGGGGAGAAGGGCCGAATAGCGGCGCAGCGGGTCATGGGAATCGGTGAAGGACGTGATGGACAGGTCGTGGATCGCGTCCACGGCGCCGTCGCAGTGCGCGCAGCGATTGCGGAGCAGGTCGTGCTGTTCGGTGCCGCAGCTGATGCAGCACCACCGGTAGCCGGGCCCGGCACCGAAGGTCTTGTCGAGCAGTTCCTGGTATTTCAGCTCCAGCATGTGTCCGTCCCTTCGGGGGCCTCGTCCATCCAGCGGTCCATGGACGATTCGGGGTCGCGGCAGCAGGCGGCCAGCAGCCGCCGGAAACGGTCGAGCAGGCGGTCGATGCGGGCCTGCGGAAAGACGGCAGGGTCGTACTTGGCGGCGAGGCGGAGCGTTTCTCCCGCGTCGCCTTCGGGCCTCGCGGTCAGCAGGAGGTCGACGGGGAAGCGCTGGCGGACGTCCTCGGCGTGCTCGGCGTCCTGGGCGTGCTCCGGGTCGAGATGGTGCGCCGTGCAACCGTCCAGGTCGAGCGGCGGGGCGGCTGGAAGCGTCTCGAAGACGACGAACTGCGACTCCACCACCAGGGTCATCAGGTCGGGGATCTCCTCGCACAGCGCCAGCAGCGGGACCTGGCCGTGCGTCAGCGCGTCCCGGACGACGCCCGCCGCGGCGCCGGCCGCCTCCGTGAACGTCCGTCCGGGCGGCGCGTCCACGCGCAGCAGCACGGGGTTGAGCAGGAGCCCGACCATCCGGTCCGTTTCGGGTGTCTCGCGTGCCGCGTGGAGCGTCAGCAGCCGGACGTCCCGGTCGCCGGTGTCGAGGGCGAGGAGCCGGGCGAGCGCCGCCAGCAACACGGCGAACACGGAGGCCCGGTTCCGCCGCGCGAGATCGGTCAGGGCGGCGGTCTCGGCGGCTGGGAGCAGCACGGTCGCCGACCGCGTCGGGCGGCTCTCGGCGGGCGCGGCGTGCGGGCCGGTCAGGCGGATGGGGGAGGCGCGCGCCGCCTGCCTCGCCCAGTAGCGCAGCGCCGAAAGGTGGGGCTCGGCGTGCCGCCAGCCGGTGTCGGCGAAGAACGTCTCGTCGGTGTGCCGCACGTGATCGCCGTAGCCGGACGGCGCCTGAAGCGCGGCGGGACGGCCGCCGACCGCGGCGTTGTACAGCTCGGCCAGCTCACCGGCGATCACGGTCAGGGACGAGGCGTCCGCGACCAGGTGATGGACCCGGATCACCAGCAGATGCTCGGCGGGCGAGGCGCTGGTCAGATCGACGGCCAGCACCCGCCCCGACTCCGGATCGAGCGGCCGGAACCGGGCAGGGGCCGGATGGTGGACGAACACGTCCGGACCGCGGTCGAGGACGATCTGATGCCCGGCGGACGCGTCCAGCAGGACCCGCGTCCGCAGCGCCTCATGCCGCTCGACCAGCCGATCGACGGCCGTCGCCAGCGCCGCCGCGTCGAGCCGCCCGGTGATCCGGTACTGGAGGGACAGCGCGAAGTCGGGATGCCGCGCGCCGCCCGGACGCCGGTAATGGTCGAGGTACCAGAACACGGTCTGCGCCGGTGCGAGCGGCAGCGGGCGGGTGCGGTCGGGAGGCCGCCGCCGCGGCCGCGCCGGCGCGGGGCCGGTGGGGGCGCGTCCCGCGTCGATGAGGGCGGCCACCTTCCGCACGGTGGGGGCGGCGTACATGGCCCCGGGCGGCGGCGCGGACCCGAACATCCCGGCCAGCTTCGCCGTGCAGCGGGCCGCGAGCAGCGAGTTCCCGCCGAGTTCGAGGAAGTCGTCGGTGACGCCGACCCGGTCGATCCCGAGAAGACAGGCCCAGAGCGCGGCGATCGACGCCTCCGTCGCCGATTCCGGCGGAACGTAGGGCGTGCTCAGCTCGGGCCGGGGCTGTCGGGCCCGCCCGGCCCGCACGGCGGACGGCGGGCCGGAGGATCCGTCATAGCCGTTGCTCGCCGCCAGGAGCGGGGCGGGGGAGTCCAGCAACGCCTTCCGCTCGATCTTGCCGAGGCCGCTGCGCGGGATCTCGTCGACCCGGTACAGCGCGTCGGGGACCTTGAAGTACGACAGCCGCTCGCGGCACGCGGCGAAGATCCGCGCCGCGTCCAGGCCGCCGGAATCGGGGACGAGGAACGCCACCGGCACCTCGCCCAGGATCTCGTGCGGCCGCCCGGCGACGGCGGCGTCCGCGACGCCCGGTACCGCGCGCAGCACCTCCTCGACCTCGGCGGGCGCGATGCTCTCCCCGCCCCTGCGGATCAGCTCGCCGATCCGGCCGCCGATGGTGAGGAAGCCGTGCCCGTCCGTCCGGCCGAGGTCGCCGGTGCGGTACCAGCCGTCCCGCACCCGCCGCTCCGTCTCCGCCGGACGGCCGTGGTAACCGGCCATCACGCCGGGGCCGCGCACCCACACCTCGCCTTCGGCTCCCGAGCCCGCGCCCGTGTCCTTCCCGGTCGCCGGGTCGACGAGGCGGATCGCGACACCGGGCACGGGCGGGCCCGCCGACCCGGGCGCCCGGCGGCCCGACAGCCGGTTCATCGCGACCGGCCCGGACGTCTCCGTGCACCCGTAGCCGCCGATGAGCGGCTTGCCGAACGTCCGCTCGAACGCCGCGCACAGCGCCTCCGTCGCCACCCCGCCCGCGCACAGGCACAGCCGCGGCCGGCGGCCGGGCCCGAAGCCGTCCGGGCCCGCCGCCCGGACCAGCTGGTGGTACATGGCGGGCACGCCCGCGAGGACGGTGAACGGTTCGGCGCGGAGGGCGGCGAGCACGTCGCCGGGGTCGAAGCCGCCGAGGATCCTGGCCGACGCCCCCGTCGCCACCACCCCGTGCAGGCACAGGACGTGGGAGAAGCTGTGCGAGAGCGGCAGCGGCCAGAGCAGGCGGTCCCGCTCGTCCAGGCCGAGGACGCCGGTGAAGCAGGCCGCGACCGACCACAGCCTGTTCCGCTGCGTGGACAGCACGCCCTTCGGACGGCCGCTGGTACCGGACGTGTAGAGCATCCAGGCGACGTCGTCCAGAGGGAGATCGTCGGGGGCCGGGCGGGCG
>NZ_SMJX01000483.1 GCF_004348535.1 Actinomadura sp. KC216 | reverse complement strand
GGACTGGTCTGTCCAGGTTTGTCCGTCCCAGTAGCGTTCGCGGCCCATCAGCTCCGGATCTGGGTACCACCCAGGTGATGCGCTCACCGGACCCGCCTCCCGTCAAACGTCGGGGTCAAGGCTTGCGCACGCCGCGACTCAGCGTCAACGGGACGGTCACAGCTTGGGGGTGAACGGGCGGCGGTGGGCGGGGTCGTCCGGTTCGGCGAGGCCGCGCAGGGCCGTCTCGACGAGCTCGATGCCCTGCAGGAGGGCGACGAGGCGGGCGCCCTCGCGGCGGTAGGTGTCCAGGACGGACTCGATGCCGTGCGGCGGGACGACCTCGCCGAGGTCGACCCGGGCGCTGCGGAAGCCCTCCCGGGCCGCCTCGACGGAAGCGCTGACGTGGTGACGGGCCATGCGGGCGAGGGCGATGGGGTAGCGGCGGAGGACGCCGTAGCGGCGGTACTCGGGCGGGACGAGCTCGAGCAGCCAGGCCAGTGCGGTGTCCTCGAATCGGTCGGAGCCCGGTGGGTGCACCTGCGAGGGCCAGCCGGGCGGAACGTAGGTGCTCACAACGGCAGGATAACCCGGACTCGAACGAATGTTCGAGTGAGGTTTCAGTCGGGCGGCGGGGTGCGGCGGATGCGGATCTTGCCGGAGGCCAGGTCGTCGCGGGAGCTGCCCGACCCCGTCTGCTCGTGGTCGTCCTTGCGGAGCAGTTGCTGCCGCTCCTGCTCCTCGACCTTGATCTTCTTCGAGCCCTCGAACACGGACGCGAGGTCCTCGAACATGCCGCCGCCGAAGCCCGCGCCGGTCTTGCCGTCACCGCGGATGGCGCCCATCATCGACGACTTGCCGGTGCCGTCGCGGGGCCACTCGACGATCTCCTGCTCGGCCGGCTCGGGGCGGTTGCCCATGGCGCGGCCCTTGACGCGCTTGCGGCGGCGAAAGGGTGGCTTCACACACTCTCCAACGCGGTGAGTCTCCAGAATGATCCCGGCGGGCGGTCAGGTCGCGAACGACCACCGGGTGGGAGATCCGGTGAAGTCTCCCTGGCGGAGCCCGAACACCCGCTGTGGCCGTACCGCGACGGTCGCGTTCACCTCTGGGTCCAGGAAGTCCACACGATATCTGGTGGCGTACTTGGAATTGACCAGGTCGATGAAGCGCTGCAGGTCCCTCTTCTCGGTGAGCACCTCCGCGATCCCTTCGATGACGACCGGGTTCTCCGCCTCCTCCGTGGTGACCGTCACCCGGGGGTTCGCGCGCAGGTTGACCATCTTGCGGGACGGGACGGCGCTGCTGAACAGAAGCGCCTCACCCGACCAGGCGCCCCACACCGGCATGGCGTGCGGGCGACCGTCCGGCCGGACGGTGCACAGCCAGAAGTTGCGCGCGGCCATCAGCCGCTCCACGGCCCAGGACCACGGGAGCAGGCCGCTTCCCTCGTCCGGCCCCTGGATGCCGTAGCCGGGCATGTACGGACGTTCTGCGGTGGGCTCTGCGGGCTCCGGTTCCGCGGCGGCGCCGGAAGCCGACATGGCGTACTCCTCTCTGTCAGGGGTGCCCCCGCCCATCGTTTCAGACCCCGGCACCCCCCAGGGACGCTCGTTGGCGGGGGCTCGGCGCGGTAGCCTGCGGGACGTGCGCCTTTCCCATGTCATCGCGGTTCTCGAGGATCTCTATCCGCCGGCGTGGGCCGAGCCGTGGGACGCCGTCGGGCTCGTCTGCGGCGACCCCGACCAGGAGGTCGGAAGGGTCCTGTTCGCCGTCGATCCGGTGGCCGCGGTGCTCGACGAGGCGCTCGAATGGAATGCCGACCTGATCGTCACGCACCATCCGCTGCTGCTGCGCGGCGTCCACTCGGTGGCGGCGACCACGCCGAAGGGACGGCTCGTCCACCGGATGATCGTGAACGGGGTGGCGCTGCACACCGCGCACACCAACGCCGACCGGGCCGACCCGGGTGTGTCGGACGCGCTGGCGCGGGCGGTCGGCCTCGCCGGAGAGCTGCGCCCGATGGTCCCCGCCGCCGACGATCCCCGCCGCGGCCTCGGCCGTGTCGGGGAGCTGGACGCGCCCCTCACTCTTCGGGAGTTCACCGGACGGGTGGCCGCCGGGCTGCCGTCCACGGCCTGGGGCGTCCGCGCGGCGGGCGACCCGGACCGCCCCGTCCGCACCGTCGCCGTGTGCGGGGGCGCGGGCGACTCGCTGCTCGACACCGCGAGGGCCGCCGGTGTCGACGTCTACCTCACCGCCGATCTGCGCCACCACCCGGCGTCGGAGTTCGCCGAGCACGGCGGGCCCGCGCTGGTGGACGCCGCGCACTGGGCGACGGAATGGCCCTGGCTCGCCGACGCCGAACGGCGCCTGGCCGCGGCCTCCCCGGAAGCTGGCAAGTTGGAGACCCGGGTGTCCACGCTCGTCACCGACGCGTGGCGCCTCCACGACGAAGGAGCACTGTGAAAGCCGCACAGCAAGCCCAGCTTCGCCTGCTCGACCTCCAGGACCTCGACAGTTCGCTGGACCGGCTCGCGCACCGCCGCCGCACGCTGCCCGAGCTCGCGGAGATCGAGCGGCTTGAGGGCCGGCTGACCGAGCTGCGCGACGCGATCGTGGCGGCCGAGACAGAGGTCGGCGACCTGGAGCGCGAGCAGAAGAAGGCCGAGCAGGACGTCGACCAGGTCCGCACCCGCGCCGACCGGGACCAGAAGCGCCTCGACTCCGGGCAGGTGGCCTCCGTCAAGGACCTCGGCACCCTCCAGACGGAGATCGAGTCGCTGCAGCGCCGCCAGGCCGACCTGGAAGAGGTCGTGCTGGAGATCATGGAGCGGACGGAGGAGGCGGAGGGGAGGGTCGCCGCGCTCCGCACCGACCGGTCCGCCGCGCAGGACGAGCTGTCCGTGCTCACCGAGCGCCGCGACGCGTCCCTGCGGGAGATCGACGAGGAGGCCGGGACGACCAGCGCCGCGCGCACCGCCGTCGCCAAGGACGTCCCGGACGACCTGCTCGCCCTCTACGAGAAGCTGCGCGGCCAGTTCGGCGGCGTCGGCGCGGCGAAGCTGTTCCGCGGCGCCTGCCAGGGCTGCCACCTGGCGTTGAACACCGTCGACCTGAACCGCATCCGGGCCGCCGCGGAGGACGAGGTGGTCCGCTGCGAGGAATGCCGGCGCATTCTCATCCGCACCCCGGAATCGGGCCTGTGAACGCGGTTGCCGGGGGGCGTGGGGGGTCGTCCCCCCACAATGGCAGGAGCTCGCGGAAGCTGGTCGTCGAGGCGGACGGCGGGTCGCGCGGCAACCCCGGCCCGGCCGGGTACGGGGCGCTCGTCCGCGACGCGCTCACCGGGGAGGTCCTCGCCGAGGTCGCCGAGTCGATCGGGCACGCCACCAACAACGTCGCCGAGTACCGGGGGCTGATCGCCGGGCTGACGGCCGCCGCGCGGATCGACCCGTCCGCCCGCGTCGAGGTCCGGATGGACTCCAAGCTCGTCGTGGAGCAGATGTCGGGCCGCTGGAAGATCAAGCACCCGGACATGGTGCCGCTGGCGCTCCAGGCGCGGGACGCCGCGGGCGGCCTCGGCTCGGTGTCCTACGGCTGGATCCCCCGGAACCGCAACGCGCACGCCGACCGGCTCGCCAACGAGGCCATGGACGCCGCCGCCCGCGGCGAGCACTGGGTCCGCAAGATCGAGGAGACGCCGGGGGAGCCGGAGCCGCCGCCGGCCCCCGCGCCCGCGTGGTCGCCGCCGACGGGCACCCCGATGACGACCCTCCTGCTCCGGCACGGCGAGACGCCGCTGTCGGCCGAGAAGCGCTTCGCCGGGACGGGCGACATCCCCCTCACCGCGAACGGCGTCGCCCAGGCCCGCGCCGCCGCCCTCGCGCTCAAGGACGGCGGCCTCGACGCGATCATCACCTCCCCGCTGTCCCGCTGCCGCGACACGGCCGCCGAGATCGCCGTCGTCACCGGCTTGGACGTCCGCGTCGAGAACGGCTTCCGCGAGACCGACTTTGGCGAATGGGAGGGCCTCACGTTCGCCGAGGCGAGCAAGGCGTGGCCCGCCGAGGTGAAGGCGTGGCTCGCCGACCCGGAGGTCGCGCCGCCGGGAGGGGAGAGCTTCGCGGCCGTGGCCCGCCGCGTCCGGACGGCCTTGGACAAGCTGAAGGTCCGCTACCGCGAGCAGACGGTCCTGGTCGTCTCGCACGTCACGCCCATCAAACTCCTGATAAAGGATGCTTTGGACGCCCCCATGACGGCCCTGTACCGGATGCACCTGGACGTATCGGCGCTGTCGTCCATCGACTGGTACGCCGACGGCCCCGCCACGCTCCGCGCGTTCAACGACGTCCACCACCTGGAAACCTGACAAGCGTCCAGAAACCTGACCGGAACGCTCTTCCCCGTTGATCCCCGGCCGCTTACGCTGCGCGATAGGCACCGTGACCTGGGGGAGGAACCGTGAGCACGAAGATCCTGCTGGACGAGTCGAGGCTCCCGAGGCGCTGGTACAACGTCGTCTCCGACCTGCCCGCGCCGCCGCCACCGCCCCTCCACCCCGGAACCCGCGAGCCGCTCGGCCCGGA
>NZ_SMJX01000482.1 GCF_004348535.1 Actinomadura sp. KC216 | reverse complement strand
ATGCTGAGGGGTTCGCGGCGGCTGGGGCGCCGACGGCTGGGTGGGGTGGTTGCACGGTTTGTCCTGGTCAGTCGGCCAAGGCTTCTAGGAGGCGTTCGGCGTCCTCGGGCTTGAGCATTCCGGCGGCTAGGGCGCGGTCGGCGGTGAGGCGGGCCAGAGCGATGTAGGCGCGGCGGCTCTCGGGGGACACCTTTGCCAGCTCGGCGACGTGGTCGGAGACCGTCCCGGCATCGCCGCGGGCGACAGGGCCCGTGAGGCCGTCGATGCCGAGGCGGAGGCCGTTGTCGAGGGCGGCGCCGAGGAGGGGGCCAAGCATCCGGCCGGGTTCGGCGACGCCGGCGGTGCGGAGGAGGTCCATCGACTCGACGACCAAGGTGACCAGGTGGTTCGCACCTCCGGCGAGAGCCGCGTGGTAGAGCGGACGCATGTCCTCGGTGATCCAGACGGGTTCGCCGCCCATCTCCACGACGAGCGCCTCCGCGACCGGGCGCAGCGGCTCGGGGGATGTGACGCCGAACGAGATTCCGGCCAGCCGGTTGACATCGTCCGGGCGGCCGGTGAACGTCATGACCGGGTGCAGGGCGAGCGGGAGGGCGCCGGCTCGGGTGAGCGGGTCGAGGATGGCGGTTCCGTAGCGGCCGCTGGTGTGCAGGACGAGCTTGCCCGTGACCGGGACGCCCGCGGACACCAGGCCGGACGCCAGTTCGGGCAGTTCGTCGTCCGGGACGGTCAGCAGCACCAGGTCGGCGGCCGCCACGACCTCCGGCGGGGTCGCGATGTCCGCGCCGGGGAGGCGTTCCGCCACGTGGGACCGCGACCGCTCGGACACGGCGGTCGCGGCGATCACGCGGTGCCCCGCGCGGGACAGCGCGGCGCCGAGCGCCGTGCCGACGCGGCCGGCGCCGACGACGCCGACCGCGAGCCGCGCCGGCCGGTCCTCCGGGGTCGGCTCCGGCCCGTTTCCGGGCGCGGCGGAAGAAGGCGAGGCGTGTGGGTCCATCGGTTCGTTCCAGTCCTCAGGTAGGTACCGGACGTGCGCGAACCAGGGTACCCGCGGGCCCGGGTCACGCCGCCCGGCGGGTGGCGGTGCGGGGCGGCGGTCACCGCCCCGCACCCCCATTCAGTCATGCGAGAGGGACTCCACGACGGACGTTCTCGCGGCGCGCCGCGCGGGCATCACGGCGGCGGCCGTCCCGGCCAGGCCCGCGAGGACGACGAACGCGACGACCTGCAGATAGGGCAGCGAGAAGACCGAGTCCGACGCCATCGCGTTGGTAGCGGCCCAGCCGAACACCACACCGAGCACGACCCCGGTGACCGCGCCGATCACGGCCATGACCAGGGCCTCGACGGACAGCATCCGCCGGAGCTGGCGTTTGGTGAGGCCGAGGGCGCGCAGCAGCGCCGACTCGCGGGTGCGTTCCACGACGGAGAGGGTCAGCGTGTTGGCGATGCCGAACAGCGCGATGACGATCGCCAGTCCGAGCAGCCCACCGAAGATCATCAGCATCATGTTCACGGCCTTCGTCATCGACTCCTTGAACTCGGCACTGGAGACCACCTTCGCGGCCGGATAGGGCTGCGCGGCGCCCTCCACGGCCCGGCGGGCATCGGACGCGGGCACGTCGTCATGGGTGTTGACGTAGATCGCCGCCGGGTCGCGGGCGCCGAAATACCGGGTGAAGTCGGATTCGGGGACGATGATTCCGTCCAGGCCGGTGCCCGGCGCGTAGATCGCGGTGATCTTCACCGTGACGGTGCCGTGCGCGCTTCTCACCTGGACCGTCTTTCCTACGGCGAAGCCGCGGGATTTGGCGGTGTTCGCGTCCACCATGGCGGTTCCCGGCTTTTGTGCCGCATCCAGGGAACCCTCCGTCATCTCGGGTTTCACGATCGTGCCGAGGGCGGACGCGGTGATGGCGGAGACGCCCTCACCCTTCCCGGCGGCCTTGGCCTGCCGGTGCATCTCGATGACGTCGGCGACTTCGGGACGCTCGCGCAGCGTCGTGGCAAGCGCGCGCGGGACGGTCCCCTCGAGATCCTGCGTCTGGATCTGGAACTCGACGGGGAACTGTTCCTCCAGCTTGTGCGTCGCGGTCGCCTTCCCGCTCGCCGCGATCACCGCGAACAGGCTCATCAGCCCGACGCCCACGGTCAGCGCGATCGTGGTGGTCGCGGTGCGGCGGGGCGCGCGCTGCGCGTTCGCCACCGCCAGCCGTCCCGGCACGCCGCCGAGCCGCGCCGGTGCCGCACCCGCGAACCGCCCGAGCGGCCGGACGAGTGCCGGCATCGCCGCGATCACCGCGAGGAAGAACACGCCGCCGGCGAGCGCTACCACGAACATCGCGGCCTGGCCCTTCGGCATGACGAGCGAGCCGGCCGCCCCGATGACCAGGCCCGCAATGCCGAGGAGGACCGCGATCACCGTGCGCGGCACACCGAGGCGGAACCGTCCGGTGCCCGGCTCCAGTTCCGAGCGCAGCGCCGCGACGGGCGCGACGCGCGTCGCCGCGCGGGCCGGGAGGAGGGCGGACACGACGGTCACGATGACACCGACCGCCAGTCCGATCACGATCGTCCGCGGGGCGAGGGACGTGCCCGACAGCCCCGCCGGAGCGAGGCCGGCGTCCAGCTGCCTGATCCCGACGAGCGCGCCCGCGCCGAGGCCGACGCCGGCGGCGAGGCCCAGCAGCGAACCGACCAGTCCGACCACCACGGACTCCGCCACCACGCCGCCGAATATCTGCCGGCGGGTCGCGCCGACGCAGCGCAGCAGCGCCATCTCCCGCATCCGCTGGGCGATCAGGATGGCGAACGTGTTGTAGATGACCAGGGCGGACACCAGCATCGCCACCAGTCCGAAGATCAGCAGCCCGGTGCGGATGATCTTGGTGTCGGCGCCCGCCGCCTTCGCCAGTTTCGTCCCCAGTTCCGCACCGCTGTAGACGCGACCGGACGCCGCCGCGCCCGCGTCACCTGAGTCGCCGGCACCGCCCGCGCGCACGGACGCCCGTACGGCCGCCTCGATCGCCGCCCGGTTCCCGCCCGCGACGTCGATCTCCTCGTACGTCCTCTCGCCGGTCATCGTCTTCGCGGTCGTGGGGTCGAAGCCCACGCCGCCGCGGAAGCTCGCCTCCTGGTCGATGCCGAAATCGACCAGTCCGACGACGGTGAACCGGTGTGGCCGGTTCTTCTCGTCCAGGACCGTCACCGTGTCGCCGACGGTGTAGCCCTCTCGCTTGGCCAGTTCGGTGTCGATAACGGTCTCGGCGCCGCCGGACGGAGGTCGTCCCTTGTCGAACTCGTAGCGCAGCAGCCTCCCGGACGGCACGGACATACCGACGGTGGGGAAATCGCCGACCGCCTTACCGTCCTTGCCGACGAGTGCTGCGTCGCCCTTGACCATGCCGTGCACGTCCGTCACGCCGGGTACTGCGCGAACCCGGCTGAGCACGTCGGCGCTGAGCCCCTTCTCTGCGTCGTCGTCGGGGAGCACTGCGAAATCGACCTTGTCGGCGGAACGCGCGAACGTCTTGGCGACGCCCTTGTCCATCGTGTCGGTGAGGACGAACGTCCCGGAAATGAACCCGACGCCGAGTGTGATGGCGACCGCCGTCAGCAGAAACCGCAGCTTGTGGGCGCGCAGGCCCGCCAGTGCCGTCCTCAGCATCACGCCCCCAGGTTCTTGAGCCGGTCGAGGACGGCCTCGGGCGACGGCTGGACGATCTCCGACACGATCTCGCCGTCGCGCAGGAACACCACCCGGTCGGCGTAGGAGGCGGCCACCGGGTCATGGGTGACCAGCACGATCGTCTGCCCCATCTCGCGGACCGACGCGCGCAGGAACCCCAGGACCTCCGCGCCCGCCCGCGAGTCGAGGTTGCCGGTCGGCTCGTCCGCGAAGATCACCTCGGGGCGGGCGACGATCGCGCGGGCGCACGCCACCCGCTGCTGCTGGCCGCCCGACAGCTCGCTCGGCCGGTGCCGCAGCCGGTCGCGCAACCCGAGAACGTCCACGACCTGGTCGAACCACGCCCGGTCGGGTTTGCGGCCGGCGAGCTCCAGCGGGAGCAGAATGTTCTGCTCGGCCGTCAGCGTCGGCAGGAGGTTGAACGCCTGGAACACGAATCCGACACGGTCGCGGCGCAGCATGGTCAGCTGCCGGTCGCCCATCCTGGTGATCTCGGCGTCGCCGAGGATGATCCGTCCCGACGTGACGGTGTCCAGCCCGGCGAGGCAGTGCATCAGCGTCGACTTCCCCGACCCGGACGGCCCCATGATCGCGGTGAAGGCACCCTTCGCGAACCCGACGCTGACCCCCCGCAACGCATGCACTGCCGCATCACCGGACCCGTACACCTTCGACACGTCCTCGGCCGAGACCGCCGGCACTGCTACGCCCCCCGGGGCACCTCCGGGCGGATCGGTGAACGTGCTGGTCACGGTGGCTCCTTCAGGCTCGGCCATGGCTCGGACTGGTCGATGACCACGCTAGAAATCGGCGCCGTGCCTGCCATCCGTCCGACGGCCACGATCATCGTCAACCTCGCGGCTACGAACCGCCTCCGTGTACG
>NZ_SMJX01000481.1 GCF_004348535.1 Actinomadura sp. KC216 | reverse complement strand
CCACCCGCACCATCGACGGCCTCCTGCTCGGCGTCGCCGTCGGCAGCGGCTTCGCCGCCCTGGAAACCATGGGCTACGCCTTCGTTGCCCTCCTCGGCACGCACGGCGACCTGCTCTCGGTGACCCACCTCCTGCTCACCCGCGCCATCACCGAGCCCGGCGGGCACGCCGCCTGGACCGGGCTGGCCACCGCCGCGCTCGTCGCCGTCCGCAACAGCCGGCACCACGGCCTGGCGCTGCTGCGCTTCGCCCTCGTCTTCGCGGGCGTGGTCACCCTGCACGCCCTCTGGGACGCCAGCGGGGGCGGTGCCGCCTACCTCGCCATCGGCGGCATCAGCCTCGCCGCGCTCCTCCTCGTGACCTGGCGTCTGAACCACACCGAGCGGCGGTCGCAGAGCGCGCCGACGCGACCGGACCTGCCCTTCCTGGTCACCCGGCGTGCGAGCCGCTGAGTCGTGACGAAATGCCTTCACGACGGTGTCCCTTACCTCTGCGGCGCCGTAGCGGGCAGGTTCGCGGTGCTGTCACGCCCCGGACTCGGGGGGCCGGGTGGTCCGGGTGAAGCGCCCAATGGCATCCCGTTCGTCAATACAGGTCCTGGATCTCACCTGGTGAGCTTCGGACTCGCTGATCGGGAACCAGGTCCCGTGGGAGGACAGTCGTCCTGCCCAGGTGAACCACACTGACGATGGATTTCCGGCCGTGAGCGATGCCATCCTGAACGCCCTGCAGGGGATCATGACGTCGCCGTGGATCTACGCTGCCTTGTTCGGGCTCGCCTTGTTCGACGCCTTGGTCCCCGTGGTCCCCAGCGAGACTCTGATCGTCACCGCCGGTGTGTTCGCAGCCAGCGGGCACACGGTCCTCCTGCTGGTCATCGGCGCCGCGGCCGCCGGCGGTTTCTGCGGTGACCACGTCTCCTACGCCGTCGGCCGCTTCGCCGGGCGCCGTCTGGAACGCTGGATACGGGCCGGGGCCCGCAGACGTGCCGCATACGACCACGCCCAAAGGATCCTCGCCGAGCGAGGCGGTCTCCTCCTCGTCGTCGCCCGGTACATCCCAGGCGGACGGACCACCGCGACACTGCTGATGGGCATCGTGCGGTATCCGCTGCGCTCGTTCACCTCCTTCGACGCGCTCGCCGTGATCCTGTGGGCGGCCTACTCCGCCCTCATCGGCTACTTGGGCGGCGCGGCGTTCCGGGATCACCCGCTCAGAGGGCTCCTCCTCGGGCTCGGCCTCGCACTGGCGGCCACAGCACTCGTCGAGGCGGGCCGCTACCTGCGCGCACGGAACCGCCGCGGCAAAGACCGAGGCTGATCGTCCGGTCCGGCTCGACGACGAACGCGCCGCCGCGCGCGTCGGCACCACCTCCTGTATGGGCGCCCAGCGGCCGGGGCCCCCACCGCACAGGGGCCCCGGCCGTCTGCCCGTACCGGCTGGCTACTTGGGCGGCATCAGGACGGAGTCGATGATGTAGACGGTGGCGTTGGCGGTCTGGACGTTGCCGCACACCACGTTCGCGCCGTCCTTGCCGACCGTGTAGGAATCGCCCGAGCCGCCGGTGGTCAGGGCGGCGCCCTGCAGTGTGTCGAAGCCGCCGGCCGACAGGCCGCCCGGCGTGATCTTCTGGCCGACGACGTGGTAGGCCAAAATGCCCTTCAGCGTCTCCTTGTCGGCCATCACCTTGTCGAGCGTGCCCTTGGGGATCTTCTTGAACGCGTCGTTGGTCGGCGCGAACACGGTGATGTTCTGGGCGGAGTTGAGGGTGTCGACGAGCCCGGCCTGCTTGACCGCGCTGACCAGCGTGGAAAGGACCGGGTTGTTGGACGCGGCGGTCGCGACGGGGTCGGTGGACATGCCGCTGAAGCTGCCCGTGCCGGACGCGGGGACGGCCGAGCACGCCGGGCCGAACGGCGTGTCCGTCGCGGGCGCCGCGGCGCCGGTGCCGGTGCCGGACGGGGCGGGAGCGGACGTGCCAGGGGACGCGGCGCTGGAGCCGTTGACGTCGTCTCCGCCGGAGCAGGCGGTGAGCCCGGCGGTCAGGGCCGTCGCGGTCAGGACGCCAACGGCGATTCGTGTGCGCTTCATGGTGGACTTCTTCGGGGTTGGAGAGCTGTCGGTCTCGTCGGCCGCGGCGGTCAGGTCACGGTGACCACCACCGAATGCCAGCCGGTGGCCCCGTCCGGGAAGGGCGGTGACCGGCGCTCGGGTTGGGTGGTTCCGGTCCTGTCGGTGGCGCGGACGCGGAGCGTGTGCGAGCCCGGGGCGGCGTCCCACTCGGCGACCCACTGCCGCCAGGTGTCGATGCCGGGGGCCGGGGCGAGCCGCGCCGGACGCCAGGGCCCGCCGTCGACCTGCCACTCGACGGCGTCGATGCCGCGGTGCTGGGCCCAGGCGGTACCGGCGACGGCGACGGGTCCGGCTCTGAGGCGGGCGAACGGCTTGGGGACGTCGATGCGGGAGAAGGTCTTCACGGGCGCGCGTTCGGCATAGCCGCGTTTGGTCCAGTACGCCTGGTCGGTGGCGAACCGGGTGATCTTGAGGTCGACGACCCACTTGGTCGCCGACACGTATCCGTACAGGCCGGGCACCACCATGCGGGCGGGGAAGCCGTGCGCGATCGGCAGCGGCTCGCCGTTCATCCCCACGGCCAGGAGCGCGTCGCGGCCGTCCAGCACGGTCTCCAGCGGGGTGCTGAGCGCCATGCCGTCGGACGAGCGGGACAGGATCTGGTCGGCGCCCGGCCGCACCCCGGCCCTGCGGAGCAGCGGCGCGAGCGGCGCGCCGAGCCAGCGGGCGTTCCCGGCCAGGTCGCCGCCGACCTGGTTCGACACGCACGACACGGTGATGTCGCGTTCGATCAGCGCCAGGCGCAGCAGGTCGTCGAACGTCAGCTCGACGGGGCGGGCGAGCATGCCGTGGATCCGCAGCGTCCAGTCCCGGGGATCGACCTGGGGCAGGACGAGCGCGGTGTCGACCCGGTAGAAGTCAGAGGTGGAGGTGCGAAACGGCGTCATGCCAGGGACCCGCACCTGTGCGCCCGCCGGGACCGGAGGCGCCGGGACGGCCGGACGCGGCAGCCGCACGTCCGCCCGGGCTGACGAGACGTCGCCGCGGCGCACTAGCGCACGCCCGGATACCCCGCTCACCGCGGCGACGCCGATCACCCCCGCACCCGTCAGCAGCACCCGGCGCCGACCGATCTCGGCTCCGGCGGCCGGGACTCCCGTGGCCCCGGTCGCGTCGCCGCCGGCCGGGGTGGCGGTGCCGTGAGCCGCGTCGCGGGACACGGGAGCCGGGGTGGGACGCCGGCGGGTTCCGGGTGTCAGCAGGGTGAGGGCGGCCATGCCCGCGAGCGCGCCGACCGCGGCCGGTACCGCGTCGAGCGGTTCGGCGACCGGCCTGGTCAGCGCGGCAACGACCCCGACGACTCCGAACGCGGCGAGCCCGATCAGGCCCCAGGCGAGCCGGTGCCGGCCGAGCAACCCGATGGCCGGCGCGGCTACGGCGATCCCGGTGCCGAGGCCGATCAACAGGACCGTCTTGTCGTTGCTCCCGAACCGGCGGACCGCGAATTCCTTCAACCACGCCGGCGTGAGGTCGATGAAGCCCGCGCCGACGGCCAGTAGCGGAGAGGACGACGCGCGTCCGAGCGCACCGGCCGCGAGCTCCGCGACTCCCATCGCGACGGCCGCGGCGAGCAGCCCGCACAGAGCAGCGGTGACCCACCGCAGTCGCCCGGTCGCCCGTCTCGCTGTCACACCGGGTGTTCGGGGCCGGGCGACGGGCGGATGGGTCGAATTCTTCGACGAGTTCCGGGCCCATCCATGAGGGCGTCGGCACCGAACCACCGGTGTGGAGATGACCCAGCCGACCGGCAAGCCGCCCAGAACACTGAAACCGATCGGTGACGTGCCCGGGGAACCGCCCGAACTGGCCGAGCTGCTCGGCCGGGTCGCTCGCGGCGACCAGGACGCGTTCGGGCAGGTGTACGAGCAGCTGTCCAGGCCGGTCTACGGGCTGGCCCTGCGGGTCGTCCGCGACCCGGCGCAGGCGGAGAAGATCGCGCAGGACGTGCTGGTCGAGGTGTGGCGCAAAGCGTCTCACTATCGCCCCGAACGCGGCAGCGCGACGTCGTGGGCCCTGACCGTGGCGCACCGCCGCGCCGTCGACCGGGTCCGCTCCAGCCAGGCCGACCGCGACCGCGAGGAGCGCACCGCCGCGCCCGCGCCCGACTACGACGAGGTCGCCGAAGAGGTCGGCACCCGGCTGGAACACCAGCAGGTGCGCCGCTGCATGCGCAGCCTCACCGAGACCCAACGCGAATCGATCACCCTGGCCTACTACGGCGGCTACACCTACCGCGAAGTCTCCGAACTGCTCGGCGTCGGCCTCGCCGCCGTCAAGACCCGGATGCGGGACGGACTCATCCGGCTGCGTGACTGCCTGGGAGTCCGGCCATGACCCACGACCCGCACGACCTGGCCGGCCCCTATGTCCTGGACGCGCTCGGCGACACCGAGCGGCGCCGCTTCGAGCGCCACCTGTCGGGCTGCACCACCTGCGCCGACGAGACC
>NZ_SMJX01000480.1 GCF_004348535.1 Actinomadura sp. KC216 | reverse complement strand
GTTCCATGCGGGTGATGCCGGCGCGGAGGATGGCTTCGAGGAGGCCTGCGCGGGAGCCGAAGTGGTAGGTGATCGCGGAGTCGTTGCCCTGTCCGGCGGTGGCGATGATGTCGCGGGTGCGGGCGGCGTCGATGCCGTCGGCGGCGAAGTGGTGGGCGCCGGCGCGCAGGAGGCGTTCGCGGGTGGCCCTTGCGTCTTTCGGCACGCCGGTGATATTAACAGGGGGCGTTAGTAACGGTGGCCGTTAGGGCTGGAGGCCCCCATGGCGGACGTCTATGACCCGTTCGATCCCGGATTCCAGGCCGATCCCTATCCCGCCTACCGGCGGCTCCGCGACGAGGAGCCCGTCCACCGGCATGACGATCCGCCGTTCTGGGCGCTGTCGCGGTTCGAGGACATCTGGGCGGCGACGAGAGACGCGGAAACGTTCTCGTCCGCCAAGGGCCTGACGTTCTATCCGGACGAGATCGGCACTCTGGGCCTGGCCGCGACGATCGTGATGCTGGACCCGCCGCGGCACACCGTCCTGCGGCGCCTGGTCAGCCATGCGTTCACACCGCGCCGCATCGCCGCCCTGGAGGACGTGCTGCGCGGTTTCGCCAGGTCGAGAATCAGCCTCATGGAGCGCAAGGCAGCAGACGGGGAAACACCCGACCTGCACAGGGATTTCGCGTCGCCGCTGCCGACGTTCGCGCTCGCGCGGCTGCTGGGCGTCCCGGAGGCGGACCGGGCGCGGTTCGGCCCGTGGGTGTCCGCGCTGACCACCCTCCAGGACGACGGTTTCCACCTGAGGGCGATGAAGGGCGGGGCGGCAGAGGCGGTGGCCGAGATGTTCGGCTACTTCACCGAGGTGATCGCCGCGCGCCGCGCCGACCCGTCCGGCGACGACCTGGTCAGCGCGCTGACGGCCGCCGAGATCGACGGGGAGCGCCTCACCGACTGGGACGTCCTCGGGTTCTGCTTCGTCATGGTCGCGGGCGGCAACGACACCACCGGGAACCTGATCTCGCACGGGGTGGCCCTGCTGGACGGCGACCACGCGCAGCGCGAGCGGCTCGCCGCCGACCTGTCGCTCGTCCCGGACGCGCTGATGGAGTTCCTGCGGCTGGAGGGCTCGGTGCAGGCGCTGGCCCGGACGACGACGCGCCCCGTGACGCTCCACGGCACCGAGATCCCGGCGGGCGAGAAGGTGATGATGCTGTTCGGCGCGGCGAACCGGGACGAGCGCGAGTTCGGCCCGTCCGCCGGCGACCTCGACATCACCCGGGACATCCCGCGCCATCTCGGCTTCTCCAGCGGCGTGCACTTCTGCATCGGCTCGCACTTGGCCAAGCTGCAAGCCCGCGTCGCCCTGGAAGAACTGCTCCACGCGCACCCGAACGTAGGCGTCGACATAGACAACGCAGAACGGATCGCGTCGCCGTTCACCCGTGGCTGGGTGTCGCTCCCAGCCACGGGCATGACGGCCGCTTAGCCCATGTGCGGGTAGCGGTAGTCGGTCGGCGGGACGAAGGTCTCCTTGATGGAGCGCGGCGACGTCCAGCGGAGCAGGTTGAACACCGACCCGGCCTTGTCGTTGGTGCCGGACGCGCGAGCGCCGCCGAACGGCTGCTGCCCGACGACCGCCCCGGTGGGCTTGTCGTTGATGTAGAAGTTGCCGGCCGCGTACCGGAGCACCTCGGCGGTGCGCGCGGCGGCGGCCCGGTCGTCCGCGACGACGGCGCCGGTCAGCGCGTACGCGGCGACGGGCTCCATCTGCGCCAGCATCTCCTCGTACCGCTCGTCCTCGTACACGTGGACACCGAGGATGGGCCCGAAGTACTCGGTGCGGAAGATGTCGTTCTCGGGGTCGCCGGACACGAGCACGGTCGGCCGGACGAAGTACCCGACCGAGTCGTCGTACGTCCCCCCGGCGACGATCTCGACGTCGGGGTCGGCCTGGGCCCGCTCGATGGCCGCCTTGTTCTTGGCGAAGGCCCGCTCGTCGATGAGCGCGCCGATGAAGTTGGACAGGTCGGTGACGTCCCCCATGGTGAGTCCCTCGACCTCGGCGACGAACTCGTCCTTGAACCCGCCGTCCCAGATCGACCGCGGGATGTAGGCGCGCGACGCCGCCGAGCACTTCTGCCCCTGGTACTCGAACGCGCCGCGCACCAGCACCGTCTTCAGGACGGCCGGGTCGGCGGACGGGTGCGCGACGACGAAGTCCTTGCCGCCGGTCTCGCCGACGAGCCTGGGGTAGCCGCGGAACTTGTCGAGGTTGGCCCCAACGGTCTTCCACAGGTGCTTGAACGTCGCGGTGGACCCGGTGAAGTGGACCCCCGCGAGCTCAGGATGCTGCAACGCGACATCCGAGACGGCGACGCCGTCGCCCGTCACGAGGTTGATGACGCCAGGCGGCAGCCCGGCCTCCTCCAGCAGCCGCATGAGCAGCACAGCGGAGTACGTCTGCGTGGGCGACGGCTTCCACACCACGACGTTGCCCATCAGCGCGGGCGCGGTCGGCAGGTTCGCGGCGATCGCGGTGAAGTTGAACGGGGTGATCGCGTAGACGAACCCCTCCAGCGGACGGTGGTCCATCCGGTTCCACACGCCGGGGCTGCTGATGGGCTGCTCGGCGAGAATCCGGCGGGCGAAGTGCACGTTGAAGCGCCAGAAGTCGACCAGCTCGCACGGGCTGTCGATCTCCGCCTGCTGGACGGTCTTGGACTGCCCGAGCATCGTCGCGGCCAGCAGCGTCTCCCGCCACGGCCCGGACAGCAGGTCGGCCGCCCGCAGGAAGATCGCGGCCCGGTCGTCGAACGACAGCGCCCGCCAGGCCGGCGCGGCCTCGAGCGCCGCCGCGATCGCGTCCCGCGCGTCGTCCTGCGTCGCGGTCCCGAACGTCCCGAGGACGGACGCGTGCCTGTGCGGCTGGACGACGGCGATCTTCGCGCCCGCCCCCAGCCGGCGCTGCCCGCCGATCGTCATGGGCAGGTCGATCGGCGCCTCCGCGGCCAGCTCGGCGAGTTTCGCCTCGAGCCTGGCCCGCTCGGCGCTGCCCGGGGCGTAGCCGCGCACCGGCTCGTTGGCCGGGGTCGGAACATTGGTGACGGCGTCCATGAAGGGAACCCTCCTGCTCAGCGCGAAACAAACGAACGAAGGAAGAACACGAGATTGGCGGGCCGCTCGGCCAGGCGCCGCATGAAGTACCCGTACCAGTCGGCCCCGTACGGGACGTACACGCGCATCTGGTGGGCCTCGGCGAGCCGCCGCTGCTCGGCCGTCCGGATCCCGTAAAGCATCTGGAATTCGTACGAGGACGGCGACCTCTCGGCGCCCAGCGCCAGCGCGATCTCGATAATGCGCGGGTCATGGCTGCCGACCATCGGATATCCGTCGCCGCGCATGAGCGTCCGCAGTCCCCGCACGTAGGCGCGGTCAACGTCACGTTTGCTCTGGTAGGCCACCGACGCGGGCTCCGCATAGGCGCCCTTGACCAGCCGCACGCGCGACCCTTCCCCGACCAGTTCCCGGAGATCGCCCTCGGTGCGCCGCAGCATCGCCTGAACGGCGACGCCGACCCACGGGAAATCGACGCGCAGCTTCCCCAGAATCTCCAGCGTGGAGTCCACGGTCGTGTGGTCTTCCATATCCAGCGTGACGGTCATGCCGACCCGTCCCGCCGCGGCGCAGATCTCGCGCGCGTTGTCGAGCGCGAGGTCACCGGGAAGCATCTGCCCGAGCGCCGACAGCTTCACCGACGCGTCCGCGCCCCCGGCGAGCCCCTGCTCGGCGAAAGCGGCGAACAGCTCCAGATAGGCGTCCCGCGTGGCTTCGGCCTGCCCCCGGTCCTTCGTGTCCTCCCCCAGATGATCAAGAGTGACCTTCAGCCCGTCGGCCCCGAGACCCCTGACCACACCGAGCGCCGCGCCCAGATCGTCGCCCGCGACGAACCGGTCGACGACACCCCTGGTCAGCGGCATGGACGTGACAAGACCGCGCATCCGCGGGCTGCGCGCCGCGGCGAGGAGCAAAGGACTGAGCATCGGACCCTCCATCAACGAGGAACACCAAGCACGCTAAGAGCGTCCGCGCCCACCACGTATAGTCAGATGTAACTTCCTGGACCCCAGTTCTTCATACAAACGTACAAGGGAAGCGACATATGGACCTCCAGGAGATCGCCGAGAACGCGGCCGACCTCCTCCACGCCCCCGCCACCTTGGAGGACCGCGACTTCCACCTCGTCGCCTACGCGCCCCACGGCGACACCATCGACCCCGTCCGGATGGAGTCGATCCTGCACCGCCGCGCCACCGACGCCGTCCGCACCCGCTTCGAGCGCCACGGCATCGCCCGCGCCACCGGCCCCGTCCGCATCCCGGCCGACACCTCGGTCGGCCAGCTGGGCCGCCTCTGCCTGCCCGTTCGCTGGAACAACGTCACCTACGGCTACCTCTGGCTGCTGGACGACCAGGAGCGCATCACCAGCACCCAGGCCGCCCGCGCGATGCCCCTCTGCGAACGCGCCGGCCTCCTCATGGCCCGCCAGGCGCGCGAACGCGACGACCTCGGCTGGAAGGTCGCCGACCTCCTGTCCGCCCACCCCGACAC
>NZ_SMJX01000047.1 GCF_004348535.1 Actinomadura sp. KC216 | reverse complement strand
GCCCGGGGGCTCGGTGGGCGGGCCGCTCGGGAAGTCGGGCGGCACGCCGGGCAGGCTGGGCGGCGTGCCCGGCAGGCCGGGGTCGCCGGGCGCCCCGCCGGAGCTCGCCGGCGGCGTCTCCGGCTCGCCGTTGGCGATCGCGGTGAGGCCGGGCGGCACCGTGAGCTCGAAGTCGAACGTGGCCTTGTCGCTCGGATGGTCGTTGCTCGGGAACCAGGTGTGCGCGCCGCTCGGCTGGCACGCCACGAACACGCCGTCCGGGGTGCGGATCCAGCCGTAGGTGCCGAGCACCGGGTCCGACACCGGCTCCGGCGTCCCCGCGTACGCGACGACGGTGGTGAACTTCGCGCCCTTCTCCAGCGGCTTCGCGGGCGTGACCTCCAGCTCGCTCGCGTCGCGCTGCTGCCGCGCCGGGGCGCCGTTCACCGTGATCGACGACACCTCCAGGCCGGTCAGGTCGAGGTTGAACCGGGCGAGCCGCTCGGTCGCGACCGCGGTGATCGTCGCGGTGCCGTCCAGCTGCCGCGGCCCGTTCGGCGTGACCTTCAGCTTCAGCGCGTAGTGCTGGACGTCGTAGCCGCCGTTGCCGTTGCCCGGCACGTACTGGTCGCCCGCCGTCGCCGGTCCCGCCGGACCGGTCGCGGCCGGGACCGGCGGCGGACCGGTCTCGTCGTCGCCGTCCTCGAAGGGGGCGAGCTGGCAGGACGTGGTCAGCGACCCCGCGACGGCGAGCGCGGCCAGCCCCGCACCGCCGCGGATCAGCCGCCGCGTGTCACGGGACCGACCCGCGTTCCGAGACACGACGCGCGCGGCGGCGCGGCGAGAGCTGGGGGAGTTTCCGGCCATATGCACGTTGCCCAGCCTGCCCGTGCCGGGCCCTAACCGGCAACTCGGTCATGCGGCGCCGGCGGCGGGCAAGGGTCAGCGACGGGCGTAGGGGTTGGGTAGGTGCGGGTCGGCCTTGACGACGACGGTACGCGCGACCTTGCAGTGCAGGGCCTGCTTGCGCGGGTCCCAGAGGATCCACAGGACGTCGATCAAGCCGATGCACCCGCAGGCGCCGCCCAGCACGCTGTAGAACGCCGAACGTCCCACCGCCTGGCCGGTGGTGATCGCCTGCCGGTCGTGCTCGCGGACGACGCGGATCCGCAGCAGCATTTTGCCGAGCGTCTGCCCCCACTTGGCGTGCATCAGCCAGTAGTAAAGGAACCCGAGCACGATGCCGATCGCGTTCGCCGCCGTCTGCCCGCCGCTGTAGAACGAGTCACCCGGCTCCGGATCGAACACGCGGTCCCAGTCCACGAACGGGAGCGAGATCAGGCTCGACACGACCCCGACGAGGATGAGGTCCACGATGGCGGCGCCCAGCCGCGCCCACCGGCTCGCCAGCCCCTCGGCCGGATCCGCATAGCCGCCCATGCCGCCGCCATAGGCGGGCGCGGCCTCGTACCCCTGCTGCCCGTACGGCTGCTGGCCATAGGGCTGCTGCCCGTAGGGCTGTTGCTGGCCGTATGGGTCTTGCCCGGGCTGGGGCTGGCCGTAGGGCTGCTGGCCCCCGTACGGAGGCTGCTGCTGCTGTCCGTACGGCGGCTGCTGCCCGTACGGGGGTTGTTCCCCCTGCGGCGGTTGCTGGCCGTACGGTGGCTGCTGGCCCTGCGGAGGCTGTTGCCCGTAGGGAGGTTGCTGCCCGTAGGGCGGTCCGCCGTACGGGCCTGGGCGTTCGGGTTCCTGCCGCCCGGGCTGCCGGTCGTCCGGCTCTCCCCCGGACGCGGGGTCGTTCGGCGGTTGCGTCATGCCGTCAGGGTGGCCGTGCCGCCGCCGTCCAAACCTCGCCGCGTCCGGGGGCAGCGCAATGTTTGCCCGCGGATGATCGGTAAATGATCAAAGGGCCGCCCGGGCGGCGGCGCTCACTGCTTGGCGTACGGGTTCGGCACCCACGGCACCGCCTTCACCACCACCGTCCCGGCGACCTTGTCGTGGAGGGCCTGCCTGCGCGGGTCCCACAGGATCCACGCGGTGTCGAGCAGGCCGGCGAGCCCGAGGATGCCCGCGGCGGGCGTGAGCAGGTTGAGCGACGCCGTCGCGAGCGTGATCGCGTAGACGAAACCCTGCCGGCCCATGACCTGCCCCCAGCTCACCGCCGAATGGTCGGACGCCTTCACCAGCCGGATGCCGACCGCCTTCTTCCCGAGCGTCTGGCCCCATTTGGCGTGCAGGATCGTGTAGTACGCGAAGCCCACCAGGAACGCGATGGCGTAACCGGTCAGCAGCCTCGGGATGTTGTAGAGCTCCAGCGGGTCGACGATCGGCTCGCCGGACTCCATGGACTCCTCCATCTTGTCCCAGCGGATGGAGAACAGGACGGCGGGCATTGCCACGATGCTGAGGAGCAGGCCGTCCAGGATCCCCGCGCCGAGGCGCGCGCCGCGTCCCGCCAGCATGTCGTGCGGGCCTCCGCCGTACCCGGGGGGCGGCTGACCGGGAGGGCCATAGGCGGGCTGCGGCGGCGCGCCGGGGACGGGCGGGGCATGACCGGGCCCGACCGGCGGCGCTGGAGGGATCTGGCCGGGCTGGGCGCCGTACGTCCCCTGGTACGGCGGCGGACGCTCGCCGGTGCCCTCCGCGGCGGGGGTTTCCTTGTTCATGGGGACGCCGGTGTCGGGCGCGTCGCCGACCTGCGGTTCAGGGGGCTCCCTGTCGCCGCCCGCGGGCCGGGGGTTCTCAGGCGGTTCACTCATGGCCCACAGTGTGCCGGTAAACACAGCCTGCCGGTGAACAGGCCGATGCACAGGCGTCTGTACAGGCGTCATATGGCCACCGGCCCTGGACGCGCCCACGTCCAGAGCCGGTGACCCCCCGAGCGGTGGTTGGTCTCAGAGGTTGCCGCGGAGCTCCTGCTCGCGCTCGATCGCCTCGAACAGCGCCTTGAAGTTGCCCTTGCCGAAGCCGAGCGAGCCGTGCCGCTCGATCAGCTCGAAGAACACCGTCGGCCGGTCCTGGACGGGCTTGGTGAAAATCTGCAGCAGGTAGCCGTCCTCGTCCCGGTCGACCAGGATGCGGCGCTTCTGCAGCTCCTCGATCGGGACCCGCACCTGGCCGATGCGCTCGCGCAGCTCGGGGTCCTCGTAGTAGGAGTCGGGGCTGGCCAGGAACTCCACGCCCGCGGCCCGCATCCGGTCGACGGACGCGAGGATGTCGTTGGTGGCGAGCGCGATGTGCTGCACGCCGGGCCCGCCGTAGAACTCCAGGTACTCGTCGATCTGCGACTTGCGCTTGCTCTCCGCGGGCTCGTTCAGCGGGAACTTCACCTTGCGGGTGCCGTCCGCGACGACCTTGGACATCAGCGCCGAGTACTCGGTCGCGATGTCGTCGCCGACGAACTCCGCCATGTCGGTGAAGCCCATGACCCGGTGGTAGTAGTCGGCCCACTCGTTCATGCGCTCGACGTTGCCGACGCAGTGGTCGATCGCCTGGAAGAACCGCTTCTCCGGCGGCGCGACGATCGGGTCGGCGGCGACGAACCCCGGCAGGTACGGACCGGCGTAGTTTGACCGGTCGACCAGCGAGTGCCGCGTCTCGCCGTACGTGGCGATCGCCGCGATCGTCACCTTGCCGAAGTCGTCCTCCAGGACGTGCGGCTCCTCCAGGCCCGTCGCGCCCTTCGCGACCGCGTGCCGGTAGGCGGCGTGCACGTCGGGGACCTCGATCGCGAGGTCGACCACGCCGTCGCCGTGCGCGGCGATGTGCCGGCCGATCTCGGTGCCCGCCTTGACCGGACCGCGGAACACGAACCGGGCGTTGCCGGACTCCAGCACGTGCACGGCCTCGTCGGGGCTGCCGTTCTCCGGGCCGCGGTAGGCGACCCTGCGCATGCCGAACGCGGTCGAGTAGTAGTGCGCCGCCTGCTTTGCGTTGCCGACGGCGAAGACGACGGCGTCCATGCCTTTGACCGGAAACTCATCCATACCACCCAATCTCGACATGCGCCTACAAGGTGCGCAAGAGTGGATTGAATCGCTGGACAATCTGTACAGTCGAACCGGGAGACCGTCGGGCGGTCTGTACATCATGACCATGAGCGGGAGCGAGTTGGAACCGGCGGCGGTGAGCGGGAGGCGGCGGCGTGGCCATCGATGACCTGGACGGACGCCTGATCGAGCTGTTCACGACCGAGCCCCGCATCGGCGTGCTGGAGGCGTCCAGGCGGCTCAAGGTCGCGCGCGGGACCGTCCAGGCGCGGCTCGACCGGCTGGCCCGCGACGGCGTCATCGCGGGCTTCGGCCCGGAGATCGACGCGGCGGCGCTCGGCTACGGCGTCACGGCGTTCGTGACGCTGCAGCTGCGGCAGGCGGGCGGGCACGACCCGGTGGCGGCGCGGCTCGCGCAGGTGCCGGAGGTGATCGAGGCGCACACGATCACCGGCCCCGGCGACATGCTGTGCCGGGTCGTGGCGCGCAGCAACACCGACCTGCAGCGCGTCATCGACGTGATCGTGGACGTGGCGGGCGTCGAACGGGCGTCCTCGGTGATCTCGCTGGCCACCCAGGTCCCGTACCGCACGCTTCCGCTCGTCCGCGCGGCGTCGTCACGGAGGAACGCGGCGTCCACCCGGAAGGGCACGGCCCCCGGCCGCGACGCCGAGACCCGGCGCGAGGGCCCGGGCCGCCGCGAGGGCTCGGGCCGCCGCGAGGGCTCCGCGGAGACGTGGTGAGGCCGGGCGTCTCGGTGGAGATCGCCCGGCCTCATCGGTCACACGCCGCGTGGGAGCTCGTGAAGGCGCGCGGGGGTCAGCCGGCGCCGTAGGGGGTCGCGTCGAGGATCTCGACGGTCATGCCGCGGCCGTTCGGCAGGGTGTAGGTGGCCTTGTCGCCGACCTTCTTGCCGTTGATGGCGGCGCCGAGCGGCGACTTGGGGGAGTACACGTCGATAGGGGCGCCGACCTCCTCGCGGGAGGCGAGCAGGAACGTGACCTCCTCGTCGTCGCCCTCGAAGGAGACCGTGACGGTCATGCCCGGGCCGACGACGCCCTCCGTGCGGGGCGCCTCCCCGACGCGGGCGTTCTCCAGGATGCCCTGGAGCTGGAGGATGCGGCCCTCGATCTTGCCCTGTTCCTCCTTGGCCGCGTGGTAGCCGCCGTTCTCGCGCAGGTCGCCTTCCTCCCGCGCCGCCTCGATCTTCTGCGCGATCTCGATGCGGCCCGGGCCCGACAGGTGCTCAAGTTCGTTCTTGAGCCGGTCGTACGCCTCCTGGGTCAGCCAGGTGACGTTGTCAGCGCGGGTCTCGGTCACGGGTACTCCTCATCCACATGTTGCGATCTCGCCCGCCCGCCGTGGAGCGGGTGTCACATCGACATGAAGTGCGGCCAGGTGAAACCTCTAGCCTATCCGGTGTGTTCGAGTAAAGGTTCCCTGAACACGGTGCCTGCAATCCGCCAATCGTGTTTCGTCCTTTACCGGGTGTAGGGGCGTCCCGGCGGGGACGAAAGAGGTCCGGGCCGTCAGACGGCCCGGCAACCGTGGATCCTCGCCCCGGTGGCCCGGCGCGGGGTCTGGAGCGTCGCCGTCCCGTCCACGCTGGACGTTCCGGCGGGCACGGTGACCTCCTGCTCGGCGAGCACCGCGAACTTCTCGTCGAAGGCGTCGACGGTGCACCGCACCTCGTCGCCCTTCCCCTTGGCCACCGAATAGTTGATCTCGACGCCGGTGTCGGCGATGTCATAGGTGACCGTCTGCGCGACGATGCCCGGCGTCTGCCCAGCGTAGGCGGCGATGATCCCGAAGCCGCCCGCCGCCAG
Organism: Actinomadura sp. KC216; assembly: GCF_004348535.1. Classification (GTDB taxonomy): domain Bacteria; phylum Actinomycetota; class Actinomycetes; order Streptosporangiales; family Streptosporangiaceae; genus Spirillospora. Next base: position 33,478 of record NZ_SMJX01000047.1, on the reverse strand, counting down.
CGCCGTCACGACGCCGATGACGACCAGCCCGGCGCGTCCGCGCCGCGTCCCGGCCGGGCCCGGCCCGGAGTCGTCGGACGCCGCTGGTTTCGACAGGCTCGTCGTCATGGCGGGGAATCTCCGTGCGGTGGGCGGACGTTGTCAGGGACAATTCTCGTCTGTCATCGCGCGTGCCTCGAACCGGGGTCCGCTCATCACGGTCCGAACAGGAGATCCCCACGTGTCCGAGGTCATCGATACGGCGGTCAACGACGATACGCCGGCCGTCGACGGCGGTACGGCGGCCGGTGGTGGAACGGCGGCCGGCGGCGAGGAGCCGCTGCGCCTCATGGCGGTGCACGCCCACCCCGACGACGAGTCCAGCAAGGGCGCGGCGACGATGGCGAAGTACGTCGCCGAGGGCGTCGAGGTCCTGGTCGTCACCTGCACGGGCGGCGAGCGCGGCGACATCCTCAACCCGGCGATGGACCGTCCCGAGATCAAGGCCGACATCGGCAAGGTCCGCGAGGCGGAGATGGCGCGGGCCCGGGAGATCCTCGGCGTCGAGCAGCGCTGGCTCGGCTTCGTCGACTCCGGCTTCCCCGAGGGCGACCCGCTGCCGCCGCTGCCGGACGGCTGCTTCGCGCTCGAACCGCTGGAGAAGGCGTCCGAGCCGCTGGTGCGCGCCGTCCGCGACTTCAAGCCGCACGTGATGCTGACCTACGACGAGAAGGGCGGCTACCCGCATCCCGACCACGTGAAGTGCCACGAGGTGTCGGTGGAGGCGTTCGAGGCGGCGGGCGACCCGGAGCGCTACCCGGGCACCGGCGAGCCGTGGCAGCCGCTCAAGCTCTACTACCACATGACCTTCAACAAGGAGCGGATCCTCGCCCTGCACCACGCGATGGAGACCGCCGGCCTGGAGTCGCCCTACGCCGAATGGCTGGACGCCTTCGAGGAAAAGAAGGAGAAGCGCGCGAACTGGGACGTGACGACGCGCGTCCCCTGCGCCGACCACTTCGAGACCAGGGACCAGGCCCTCCTCGCCCACGCCACCCAGATCGACCCCAACGGGTTCTGGTTCGTCGTCCCGATCGACGTCCAGCGCGAGGCATGGCCGACCGAGGACTACCATTTGGCCAGGTCCCTGGTCGACACCGAGCTGCCGGAGGACGACCTGTTCGCCGGCATCCGGGAGAGGGTGTGTCTGTAGTGCCCCTGCTCGCCGAAGCGCCCGCGCTCGCCGACGTCCCGCTGAACGACGACACCGTCAGCCCCGGCGTCCTGGGCCTCGCCGTCTTCGTCGCGCTGCTCGTCGCGACGGTGCTCCTGCTCCGCTCGATGACCAAGCAGTTGAAGAAGATCCAGGCGCCGCGGGAAGCGGACCTGAAGCAGCAGGAGTGGGAGCGCGCCGAGGCCGAGAAGGCGGCGGAAAAGGCGGCGAGCACCGCCGCCACCGGTGACGCCGCTAAGATCGACAAGGCCGCGACGGCGCCGGCGGACGACGACGAATCCTGACGCTCCGACCCCGCACGCCCCCCGGCTGACACAACGGCAGCACGCCTGACAGAAGCGGGGGCGCCCATGGCGGACGCGGCGCATCTTCCAGAGGACCTCACCGCGCCCGGGCCGGACCGCCCGCACCGGGTGACCGCGCTCCTGCGCGAGCGCGGCGAGCAGGGCGCGCGGGTCACCTTCTTCGAGCTTTTCTTCGACCTCGTCTTCGTCTTCGCGATCACCCAGCTGTCGCACCTGCTGCTGGAGCACCTCACGCTGCGCGGGGCCGCCGAGACGCTGCTGCTCCTGCTGGCGGTCTGGTGGGCGTGGATGTACACGTCCTGGATGACGAACTGGTTCAGCCCCGACCATCCCGCCGTCCGGCTGGTGCTGGTCGGCGTGATGATCGCCGGGTTGTTCATGGCGGCGATGCTGCCCGGCGCGTTCGGCGACAAGGCGATGTGGTTCGCCGCCGCCTACGTCACGATCCAGGTCGGCCGCACCCTGTTCGCCGTCGTCTGCACCCGGGGGCACGAACTGGGCGCGGGCTTCCAGCGGATCCTGTTCTGGCACGCCGTCCCCGGCGTGCTGTGGATCGCCGGCGCCCTCGTCGACGGCCATGACGCCCGCGCCGGGCTGTGGCTGCTGGCCGTCGCCCTGGAGTGCCTCGCGCCGTGGCACGGCTACGCGACACCGCTGCTCGGCCGGGCCAGCACCACCGAGTGGACGATCGACGGCGCCCACATGGCCGAGCGCTGCCAGCTGTTCGTCATCATCGCGCTCGGCGAGACGGTGCTGGTCACCGGCGCGACGTTCGGCGACCACACGCCGACGGCGGCGGTCACGGCCGGGCTCGTGTCGGCGTTCGTCGGCACCGTCGCGCTGTGGTGGATCTACTTCGACCACACCGCGGAGGCCGCCGCCGAGCGGATCGCGTCGTCCGCCGACCCCGGGCGGCTCGGACGGTCCGCCTACACCTTCGTCCACATCGTCATGGTCGCGGGCATCGTCGTCAGCGCGGTCGCGGACGAGCAGGTGCTGGCGCACCCGGACGGGCACGTGAGCACCGCGTTCGCCGTCGTCGCGCTCGGCGGCCCGGCCCTGTTCGTCGCCGGGCACGCGCTGTTCAAGCGGGCCGTCTTCGGCGGGTTCACGCGCGCCCGGGCGACCGCGCTCCTCGCCCTCGCCGCGCTCGCGGTACCGGCCTTCGCGCTCGACGCGCTCACGCCGCTGGCCCTGCACATCTGCGCCGCCGTCGTGGTCGTGGTGCTGGCGCTGTGGGACGTCCGCGCCAACCGGCTGGAGCTCCGCGAGCGGGCGCCGCTGCCGGGGCCGCTGAAGGCCGGCTGACGGCCGGTTGGACCCGGGCGCGTCCGGGGAGGACCCTCGACGTGCGCGCGAACTTCGAGGACGCCTACCGGGACCTCGCCCCGGCGGCGGCCCGGCTGTTCAGGCTGCTGGGCCTGCATCCCGCCGACGACATCGGCCTCGCGGCGGCGGCCGCGCTGGCGGACGTCCCCGAACCCGAGGCCCGCGAGCTGCTGGAGGCGCTGACCGCCCGGGAGCTCGCCGCCGCGTCCGGCGAAGGCCGGTTCACCCTCCCGGGACCGCTGCGCGGCTACGCCCGCGAGCTGGCGGAACGCGAGGAGACCGCGGCGGAACGGGACGCCGCGCTCCGCCGCGCCCTCGACCACTACCTCGCCGCCACGGCCACCGGCGGCCGGGACGCCACGGCCGGCGAAGGGGAACTGGAGGCCGGCGGGCTGGCGCTGCTGGAGCGGGAACGCTGGGCGGAGGCGGCCGAGACCCTCCAGGACGGCCTGCGCCGCGCCGAAGCCGGCGGCGACCCGCACGCGATCCTGATGGCCCGCCACAACCTCGCCCGCGCCCTGGCCATGACCGGCGACCTCGACCGCGCCATCGACCTGCTCGGCCCCCTCCCGGACGAGTTCGCCGCCCTCCCCGAACCCGACGACTACAACCGGGCCCGCGCGCTGGCGAGCCTCGGCGAGGCGTACCTGCGCGCCCGCCGCCCCGTCGCGGCCACCAACTTCTTCGGCCAGGCCCTGGAGATCATGCGGAGGCAGGGCGCCGTCGACCAGCAGGCCGCCATGTTCGTCCACATCGCCGACGCCGCCCGCCAGCGCGGCGACCACGCCGCCGAGGCCGCCGCACTGGACCGCGCCGTCGAACTGTACGACTCGATCGAGAGCCCGAAGTCGGCCGCGGTCGCCCGCCGCCGCGCGGCCTTGGAGTGAGGTCAGAGCTTGCCGTGGTCCCAGCTGACGACGCGGTCGGGTTCCATGACGACGAGAACGCGCTTGGCGATCGCCTGCTCGATGCCCGCCGCGACGACCGGGTCGATCGGCTCGCCGATCTCCGGCACGGGCAGCCCCGCCATCCGGGACCCGACCACCATGCCGACCCTCGAGCGCGGCTCCGGGTCCTCGATGACCAGACCCCGGCCGTAGAGGGCGACGCCGCGCAGCTCGCCGTACTCCACCCCGTCCTCGACCAGGCACGTCATGGTCGGGTCGCGGCGCAGGTTCAGCACCTTCTGCGACGCCCGGTACGTGGTGAACGCGATCCTGCCGTCGAGCAGCGCGTAGAACATCGTCACGAGGTGCGGCGCCCCGTCCCGGCCGACCGTGGCGACCTGGACCCTGAAGTTCGCGGCGAGATAGGACGCCACCTCCTCCGGCGCCATCCGGATCTTCTCGCGCTTCCCACCGGCCACGGGGCACCTCCCGCTCGACGACGCGCCCAGCATAACCAAGCGCTTACCCGGGCCCCGGGGCGGCACCATGGGGGGATGCGCGATCTGATCGTCCTGGGCTCGGCCAGCGCGGTGCCCACCAAGGCCCGCAACCACAACGGGTACCTGCTGCGCTGGGACGGCCACGGCCTGCTGTTCGACCCGGGCGAGGGCACGCAGCGGCAGATGGCGCACGCCGGGGTCGCCGCGAACGACGTGACCTGGATCTGCGTGACCCACTTCCACGGCGACCACTGCCTCGGCGTCCCGGGGATCGTCCAGCGCATCGCCCGCGACGGCGTCGAGCACCCGGTGGACGCGGCGTTCCCCGCCAGCGGCGCGCAGTACTGGGAGCGGCTGCGCCACGCGGCCGCCTTCCGCGACACCGACGTCATCCGCGAACACCCCGTCTCGGGCGACCGGATGACCCTCGACACCGGCGACGCCCCCTTCGGCCTGACCGCGCGGCGCCTGTCCCACCCGGTGGAGGCGTACGGGTACCGGCTGGAGGAGCCGGACGGCGTGACGATGCTGCCCGGCGAACTCGCCGCCCGGGGAGTGCGCGGCCCGCTGGTCCGGCGCCTTCAAGAAGAGGGCCGCGTCACAACCCCGGACGGCCAGACGGTCACACTCGAAGAGTGCAGCGTCCACCGACCAGGCCAGAAGGTCGCCTTCATCATGGACACCCGCCTATGCGAAACCGTCACCGAACTGGCCCACGGCGTGGACCTCCTGATCATCGAATCCACATTCCTCCACCAGGACGCCGCCCTGGCCACCGAGTACGGCCACCTCACAGCGGCACAGGCGGCCAAAGTCGCCGCAGAAGCAAGCGCCGGGCACCTCGTCCTGACCCACTTCTCCGAGCGGTACCGCGTCGAGGACGAGCACCTTTTCCTGGACGAGGCGTCCGCCCATTTCACCGGCGACATCACCCTCGTCCACGACCTGGACCGGATCCCGCTGCCGTCCCGCCGCCGCAGCAAATCGAACGCGACCGCCTAACCGGACGCGATCTTGGGCAGGAGTCCAGGCATGGCTGAAGAAGTGGATGTCGTGGTGATCGGTCTCGGCCCCGGCGGCGAGGACGCCGCCGGACGGCTCGCCGAGGCGGGCCTGTCCGTCGTCGCGGTGGAGTCGCGGCTGGTCGGCGGCGAATGCCCGTACTACGCCTGCGTGCCCACCAAGATGATGGTGCGCGCCGCCGGGCTCCTCGCGGACGGCGGCCGCGTCCCCGGGATGGCGGGCGAGGCCGACGTCCGGCCCGACTGGGCGCCGGTCGCGGCCCGGATCCGCGACGAGGCGACCGACGGGTGGGACGACAAGACCGCCGCCGACCGCCTCACCGGCAAGGGCGCCACGCTGGTCCGCGGTGAGGGGCGCATCACGGCCCCCCGCGAAGTGACGGTGAACGACCGCGTGTTCCGCGCCCGCCGCGGAATCGTCCTCAACACCGGCACCTCGCCCACCGCCCCGCCCATCGACGGCCTGGACGGCACCCCGTACTGGACGAACCGCGAGGCCGTCCAGATCACCGAGGTCCCCGCGTCGCTCATCGTGCTCGGCGGCGGCGTCGTCGGCGCCGAGCTGGCGCAGGTCTTCTCCCGGTTCGACGCCCGCGTCACGGTCGTCGAGGCCGCCGACCGCCTCCTCCTCAACGAGGAACCGGAGACCAGCGCGCTGATCCGCGACGCCTTCGAGCGCGAGGGCATCGGCGTCCGCACCGGCGTGGACGTCACCGCCGTCACGCACGAGAACGACGAGTTCACCATGCACCTCGGCGACGAGAGCATCACCGCCGACCGCCTCCTCGTCGCGACCGGCCGCCGCCCCAACCTGAAGGGCCTCGGCCTGGAACACGTCGGCCTGGACGAGAACGCCCGCAACGTCCCGGTGGACGGCCACCTCCGCGCCGCCGACGGCGTCTGGGCGATCGGCGACATCACGGGCATGGGCGCGTTCACGCACGTCTCCATGTACCAGGCGGCCATCGCCGTCCGCGACATCCTCGGCGAGGAGGGCTCGCCCGCCGCCTACCGCGCCGTGCCCCGCGTGACGTTCACCGACCCCGAGATCGCCTCCGTCGGCCTCACCGAGGCCCAGGCGCGCGACCAGAACCTGCCCGTCCGCACCGGCACGTCCCAGATCCCCGACTCGTCCCGGGGCTGGATCCACAAGGCCGGCAACGACGGCTTCATCAAGCTCGTCGAGAGCACCGAATGGGGCACCCTGGTCGGCGCCACGGCCGCGGGCCCGTCCGGCGGCGAGATCCTCGGTTTCCTGTCCGTCGCCGTCCACACCGAGACCCCCACCGCCGTCCTCCGCGAAATGATGTACGCCTACCCCACCTTCCACCGCGCCATAGAACCCGCCCTCACAGACCTGGCCGGCCGTTCCGCGTGAGATAGGCGCGCCGGTCCGGGCGAGGGCGTGAGGGGGCGGCCGGATCGGGCAGGATCGGTGGCATGAACCGGCTCGAGCATGCGACAAGCCCGTACCTGCTGCAGCACGCGGGCAACCCGGTCGACTGGTGGGAGTGGGGCGACGAGGCGCTCGCCGAGGCGCGGCGGCGAGATGTCCCTGTTCTCCTCTCTGTCGGATATGCGGCTTGTCATTGGTGTCATGTGATGGCGCATGAGTCGTTCGAGGACGGCGAGACGGCGCGGATCATGAACGAGCTGTTCGTGAACATCAAGGTGGACCGGGAGGAACGGCCGGACATCGACGCCGTCTACATGGAGGCGACCCAGGCCATGACGGGCCAGGGCGGGTGGCCGATGACGGTGTTCATGACCCCGGACGGGCATCCGTTCTACTGCGGGACGTATTTCCCGCGTGCGCAGTTCCGGGCGTTGCTGCAGGCCGTCCACAAGGCGTGGACGGAGCAGCGCGACGAGGTGGTGGGGCAGGGGCGGCAGGTCGTCGACGCGCTCACCTCGCGCGGGACGGGGCTCGCGGGGACGGAGGCGCCGGGCGAGGAGATGCTCGCGCACGCGGTGAAGGTGCTGGCCGCGTCGTACGACGCGGCGCGCGGTGGGTTCGGGGGCGCGCCGAAGTTCCCGCCGTCGATGGCGCTGGAGTTCCTGCTGCGGCACCACGCGCGGACGGGCGACGACGAAGCGCTCGCGATGGCCGCGCACACCATGGAGGCGATGGCGCGGGGCGGGATGTACGACCAGCTCGGCGGCGGGTTCGCCCGGTACTCGGTGGACGCGGGCTGGGTCGTGCCGCACTTCGAGAAGATGCTCTACGACAACGCGTTGCTGGCGCGGGTGTACGCGCACTGGTGGCGGCTGACCGGGACGCCGTTCGCGCGGCGGGTGGCGCTGGAGACGTGCGACTGGATGCTCCGCGACCTCCGGACGGACGAAGGCGGTCTCGCGTCGGCGTTGGACGCCGACAGTGAGGGCGTCGAAGGCAAGTACTACGTCTGGACGCCCGCGCAACTGCGCGAGGTGCTCGGGGATGAGGACGGCGCGTTCGCGGAGAGCCTGTTCGAGGTGACCGGGACGTTCGAGCATGGGACGTCGGTTCTGCAACTTCTTAGTGATCCCGATGACGTCGAACGGTACGAGCGTGTGCGGACGACGTTGCTGGCGGCGCGCGCGCACAGGATTCCGCCCGCGCGGGACGACAAGGTCGTGGCGGCGTGGAACGGCCTCGCGATCGCGGCGCTGGCGGAGTGCGGGGCGCTGTTCGACCGTCCGGACCTCGTCCGGGCGGCCGAGGAGGTGGCGCGGCTGCTGGTCGAGGTGCATCTGCGTGAGGGACGCCTGGCGCGGACGTCGCGGGGCGGGGTCGCGGGAGCGAACGCCGGTGTGCTGGAGGACTACGCGGACGTCGCCGAAGGGCTGCTCGCCCTGCACGGCGTCACGGGAGATCCGCGGCATGTGCGGCTGGCCGGTGAGCTGCTGAACACCGTCCTGGAGCGGTTCGGGGACGGGTCCGGCGGGTTCTACGACACCGCCGACGACGCGGAGCGGCTCTTCCGGCGCCCGCAGGACCCGACCGACAACGCGGTGCCCTCCGGGCAGTTCGCCGCGGCGGGCGCGCTGCTGTCGTTCGCGGCGCTGACCGCGTCGGACTGGCACCGGCAGTCCGCGGAGGCGGCGCTCGCCCCGGCCGGGACGCTCGCCGACAAGCACGCGCGGTTCGCCGGCTGGGGCCTGGCCGTGGCGGAGGCGCGGGCGTCGGGGCCGGTGGAGATCGCGGTGATCGGCGATCCGGACGACGAGCGCACCCGTGTCCTGCACCAGACCGCGCTGATGGCGGTCGCGCCGGGCGCGGTGGTGAGCGTGGGGCCGCCGGACGCGGAGGGCGTCCCGCTGCTGGAGGGGCGCGGCCTGGTGGACGGCGTCCCGTCCGCGTACGTGTGCCGCGGGTTCGTCTGCCGGCGGCCGGTGACGTCCGCGGCGGAGCTGACGCGAGAACTGCTCGGGTCTTCCGGGTGACGTGCGACATTGGACGATTCGTCCATTTTGTGGCAGCGTGACCTTGATCTCGTACCCGCTTGGTGTTACCACTGGGTAGCAGGGGCGAGGCTGACCCAACGGGGCCGTCCGGACGAGGGTGGCCGCCGGGAGCGCCGGGTATCTCGACGGTGGCCGGACGGAACCGGGGTCCACCGCGAACTTAACAACACGGTGCGACGTTAGAACACGGTGTGACGTCCGCAACGGGGCCGACCTTTCGAGGAGTGTGGCAGTGGGAAAGCCGAACCGCCGGGCCCTTCCGACGATCATCGGCGTTTCAGTGCTGACGACCCTTGGCGCCAATGTCGCCGTCCTGGTCGCGCGCGGTGACGACGGTCCCGCGTCGACCCGGGGCACCGAGCGGTTCGGCCGGTTCGTGGCCGCGTCCGACCGCACCGGCCTGTCGCCCGGCGCCGTCGCGCCGCAGGGCACCCGGCTCACCCCGCACGTCCTGGTCGCCGCGCCGTCCACCCTTCCGCCCGAGCTGGTCGCTAAGGTGCGCGGCGCAAAGAACGTGAAGGGCGTCGAAGTCGTGGACGCCGTGCAGGGCATGGTCGCGGGCAAGCGGGTCGGGCTGATGGGCGTCGACCCGTCCACGTTCCGCAACTACACGCCGAAGCCCACCGCCAGGTCGGACGCGCTGTGGCGGAACGTGGCGGCCGGTGACGTCGCGATCTCCTTCACGATGGGCAACGACGGCGGCGTGGCGCTCGGCAGCCAGGTGCCCGTGGGGGGCAGGACGAACCAGTCGCCGCTGCGCGTGGGCGCGTACGCGACGATGGGCATCGGCGACGTGGACGCGGTCGTCTCGCGCACCACCGCGCAGGCCCTCGGCATGCCGTCCGGCAACGCGATGCTGATCAGCGTGCCGAAGACCGAGCCGAAGACGTTCATCAAGAAGCTCCGCAAGGTGCTGCCGAAGGGCGCGAAGGCCGTCGCCGTCAATCCGGAGATCGAGCCCGCGGCGCCGGGCAACGTCCCCAACGGGCAGGTCATGACGGCGCGGCAGGTCCGGACGGTGATCCAGGCCGCGCACACCCGGCTCGGCTGGCCGTACGTGTGGGGCGGCGAGTCCGAGCAGGAGGGCGGCTACGACTGCTCGGGCCTCATGCAGTACGCGTTCGCCAAGGCGGGCATCAGGCTCCCGCGCGTCGCGGCCGACCAGGCGCGCGTCGGCTGGGTCGTCCCGTACAGCAAGGCCCAGCCCGGCGACATGCTCATCTGGGCCAACGACCCGACCGCGCCCGGCTACATCTCCCACATCGCGCTCTACCTCGGGAAGGGCAAGATGCTGGCCGCCCCGAGGCGCGGCACGGTGGTGCAGGTGCAGGACGTCTACACCCGCAACATGCGCGGCGCCGTCCGGGTCAGCCCCAAGATCGCCAACAGCCTCGCGCGTTAGCTACAAGGGGCAGCCGCGGCCGAGGAACTCCAGGTTCCGGTCGATGAGCTCGGCCAGGTCGAGCTCCTCCGGGCTCTCCAGCCACCGGTAGAGCGCGGCTTGCAGGACGCCCAGCACCGCCCAGCTGAACGTCTCGACCTCCTGGTCGTCACCGCGCCGGCCGGTCCGTTCGGCGACGAGCTCGGACAGGACGGCGCGGGTGCCCACCCGCATCGTCTCGGCCATGCGCCCGCGCAGGGCGGGGACCTCGGCCATGAGCCGCAGGCGCGTCCGGGTGGCCGGCAGGTCGGCCGCCTGCATCTGCGTCATGATCTCGCGGATCACGGCACGGAACGCCTCCAGCGGGGGCGTCTCCGGCGGCTGCTCGCGGAACATCTCGGCGATGAGCGGGTCGTACTCGTCGGTGAGGACGACGTCCTCCTTGGTGGGGAAGTAGCGGAAGAACGTGCTCGGCGAGATCTCCGCCGCGGCCGCGATCTGCTCCACCGTCGTCCCGTCGTACCCCTGCTCGGTGAAGAGCCGGAGGGCGTGGTCCTGGATGGCCCTCCGGGTCCTCAGCTTCTTGCGCTCGCGCAGCGGAAGCCGGGCGAGCCGGTCCTCCAGCCGGTCGATCGCATGCTCAGGGTGCGACGTGCTCATGGTCCGATTCTGTGTCATCGGCGGTGGGCCCCGCATCTCCGGGGACGCGTCCGGGCTGGAAGAGCCACAGCAGGACGGCGACGGCGAGCGCGGCGGCCCCGCAGGCGCCGAGCACCGCGGCCATGCCGTGGACGTAGGCGTCCCGCGCGGAGGCGAGCAGCCCGCCGTCCCCGAGCCGCTCCGCGACCGCGACGGCGCCGCCGACCGAGTCGCGGGCGGCGTCCGCCGCGTCCGGGGGCAGGCCGCCGGTGCCGACGCGGTCGCGGTAGATCGCCGCCAGCAGGCTGCCGAGGCCCGCGACGCCGAGCGTCCCGCCGGTCTGGCGCAGCGTCTGGACGAGCCCGGAGCCGCGTCCGGCCTGGCCGGCGGGGAGCGTGGCGAGGACCGCGTCCATCGCCGGGACCATCGTGAGGCCGCTGCCGAGCCCGACCACGACCAGCCACCCGACGGTCTGGGCGTAGCCGTCGCCGGTGCCCGTGAGCGCCCCCCAGCCGCATCCGGCCGCCAGCACCAGCAGGCCCAGCACGATGACGGGCTTGTGCCCGAGGCGGGGCGTCGCGCGGTCGGTGGCGAGAGCGCCGCCCATGAGCCCGAGCAGCATCGGGATGAGCTTCAGCCCGGTGTCGAAGACGCCGTTGCCCTGGACGGCCTCCAGGTACTGCGGCACGACGAACAGCACGCCCGCCAGTATCAGGTTCGCCGTGACGGCGGCGACCATCGCCCACATGAACCGGGCGTCCCGGAACAGCGCCGTGGGCAGCATGGGGTGGGCGGTCCGCCGCTCCCAGAGCGCGAAGCCCGCCAGCAGGACGGCCGCGAGCGCGAACGAGCCGAGCACGACCGCGTCGCCCCAGCCGCGCACCGGGGCCTCGATGACCCCGTACACGAGCGCGACGATCCCGCCCATGGACAGCAGCGCGCCGAACCCGTCGACGCGGGGCGCGGACGGGTCCCGCGTCTCGGGCAGCAGCAGCGCCACCGCGAGGCCGGCCGCGACCACGACCGGCACGTTGATCAGGAAGATCGAGCCCCACCAGAAGTTCTCCAGCAGCCAGCCGCCGAGCAGCGGGCCGAGCGGGAGCCCGAGCGCGGTGGACGCCGACCAGATGGCGACGGCCCTGGTCCGCTCCTCCGGCGGGAAGATCGCCGGGATCATGGACATGGACAGCGGCGTCACGATCGCGGCGCCGAGCCCCATGAGCGCGCGGGCCGCGATGACGCCGCCGGTGCCGTCCGCGAACGCGCCGAGGAGGGACGCGGCGCCGAAGATCCCGAGCCCGGTGATCAGCAGCCATTTGCGGCCGAACCGGTCGCCGAGCAGCCCGGCCGGGAGCAGCAGCGCCCCGAAGACGAGCAGGTAGGAGTCGACGATCCACTGCAGCTCGCCGGTGCTCGCGCGCAGCTCCTCCGACAGCGTGGTCAGCGCCACGTTGAGGATCGTCATGTCGAACCCGAGCACCAGCATGCTGAGCGCCAGCGCCGCCAGCCCGAACCAGCGCCGACCGTACCCCACCTTCATGGCGGTCACCCCCATTTGAAGTGAACTATGAAATGAGAGTAACTCTCAAAAGGTGGTGGATGTCAATGGCGGCGGAGGCTGGCGCACGCCGCCGACAGGGTTGTAATTTTGATTACATGAGTACGAGTGAAGCGGCGGAGCAGCTCCGCGGCTGGTTCGCCGGACGGCTCCCCGACGACTGGTTCGAGGGACCGCCGGAGGTCGTCCTCGACCGCGAGGAGGTCAGCGTCATCGGCCGCCTCCCCGAACCGCCCGCCGCCGCGGCGCCGGAGGTGTCCGAGGCGGAGCGGGCGGGCGCGATCGCCGGCCACGTCCAGCGGTTCCGCGAGGAGACCCGCGACCGGCGCATGAGCATCGCCCGGGAGGCCGAACGGCGCTTCGGCCACAAGGTCTCCTGGGGCGTCGAGTGCGGCGGCGAGCGCGAGATGTTCACCACCCTGTCGGTGCCCGTCATGACCCGGCTCCGGCAGCCCGAACGGCGCGTCCTGGACACCCTCGTCGAGGCCGGCGTCGCCCGCAGCCGCAGCGACGCGCTCGCCTGGTGCGTGCGGCTCGTCGGCAAGAACACCGACGAGTGGCTGTCGGAGCTGCGCTCCGCGCTCCAGCACGTCGAACGCGCCCGCGCCGCCGGCCCCAAGGCCTGAGCCCGCGCCGGGCCCCGGAAGGCGGGCCGGGCCTTGAGGACGGGGGCGGGCCCGGCTTCATTACCCGATCACGATGATCATGGGGTGTGATCATGGTGCCGCCCTGCCCTACTGTGCGTTCATGCGGGCCCGCGGGAGCGGGCGCGGACGGCGAGCAGGGGGTGGACGGGTGGCGCACGGTCTTCGCTGCCTGGACGGCTCCGACCTCGCCGTCGTCCCGGTCGCCTCGCTCGACCGTGACGGCACCCCGTTCGAGGTCACGCTGGAGCTGTGGCGGGACGGCGACTCGTTCGGCGCGGTGGGGGAGCGGTGCGGGTACTTCCTGGCCGACCTCGCCGCCCGGGTGGCCGCGGCCAGGGCCGACGGGTCCCCGCAGTCCGTCCGCTGGCCCGACCCCGACGACCGGTTCCCGGAGCCGCCCGGCGGCGGTGCGGCCCGCGAACCCGAGCTGTTCTCCTTCCGCTACCGCGACCGCGGCGACGTGGTGAGCACCGGCGAGCTGCGCTGCGCGCTGCGGACGTCCTCGATGTGGGTCGGGCGGCAGCAGTCCGCGGCCGGACGGTGGCGGATCGCGCGGCGGGCCGTCATCGAGGCGTGGGGCGCGAGCGGGCGCGGCGTCCGCGCCATGCTCACCTCCGCCGACCTCGCCCGTTTCCTCGCCGATCTGCTCGCCGAGGCCGAAAGGTCAACGGGCCGGAGCAGGCCAAACGGCCGGTCCGGAGCGCCCCGCGCATTAGCCTGACATGACGGGAACGGTGAGATAAGTAGCGCCGTCGGGCCATAATTGAGCGTCCTCCCGCCAGGGACGCCGCTCGAAGGGATGCCCATATGGGGGTTCGGCGTACGGGAAAGCCGCGCACCGGCATGCGGAAGGCCGGCGGACGGCTGACCTCCGCCATCCGCCACAGCGGCCCCTACGCGGCCGTCCGCGACGTCGTCTACCGGATGTACGAGCACCGGGTCGAGGCGTCGCTGCCGAAGGACGTCACGCCCCGCCATGTCGGCGTGATCCTGGACGGGAACCGCCGCTGGGCAAGGTCGATGGGCCTCGCCGACGTCAACTCCGGCCACCAGCGCGGCGCCCAGAAGATCTCCGAGCTGCTGCAGTGGAGCACGGAGGCGGGGGTGGAGCACGTCACGCTGTGGCTGCTGTCCACCGACAACCTGAACCGTCCCGCCGCCGAGCTGGACCCGCTGCTGGAGATCATCGAGAACACCGTCGGGAAGCTCGCGTCCGACGGCTGGCACGTGAAGCCCGTCGGCGCCCTCGACCTGCTGCCCGACAAGACCGCCCGCGTTCTGAAGGACGCCGGTGAGGCCACATCGGACGCCCCGGGCCTGATTGTGAACGTCGCGGTTGGGTATGGGGGTAGGCGTGAGATCGCTGATGCGGTGCGCTCTCTGCTCATCGAGCAGGCGAGCCGGGGCACCAGCATCGAGGAACTCGCCGAGATCCTCGACGTCGAGCACATCGCGGAGCATCTCTACACGCGCGGCCAGCCGGATCCGGACCTGGTCATCCGCACGTCGGGGGAGCAGCGTCTCTCCGGCTTCATGCTCTGGCAGAGCGCCCACTCGGAGTTCCACTTCTGCGAGGTCCACTGGCCGGACTTCCGCAAGGTCGACTTCCTCCGGGCCATGCGCTCGTACGCCGCGCGGCACCGGCGCTACGGTACCTGACGGCCGTCCACCGGCCCCCACCACCGCCCTTGCGGTGGACCAACGCGCCACTGGCAAGTCCCCCATCATCAGGGAGATCGAGTGGCCACAACCTCCGCGCGCCGTCCCGGTCCGTCCGGGAACACCTCCGGTACCTTCGTGCCGGATCGGCGCACGTACGTCCTCGACACCAGCGTCCTGCTCGCCGACCCGGGGGCGCTGACCCGGTTCGCCGAGCACGAGGTCGTACTCCCCATCGTCGTGATCTCCGAGCTTGAGGCCAAGCGCCACCACCCCGAGCTCGGATACTTCGCCCGGCAGGCCCTGCGCCTGCTGGACGACCTGCGGCTGCGGCACGGCAGGCTGGACGAGCCCGTGTCCGTGGACGGCCCGGTCGGCGACCAGGGCGGCACGCTCCGCGTCGAGCTGAACCACGCCGACCCGAGCGTGCTGCCGGACGGGTTCCGGCTCGGCGACAACGACACCCGCATCCTGTCGGTCGCGGCGTGGCTCGCGCGCGAGGGGCGCGACGTCGTGCTGGTCTCCAAGGACCTGCCGATGCGGGTGAAGGCGTCCGCGGTCGGCCTCACCGCCGAGGAGTACCGGGCGGAGCTGGCCGTCGTGGAGTCCGGCTGGACGGGCATGCGGGAGCTGGAGGTGCCCGCCGGGGTCGTCGAGGACCTGTACGAGTCGGGCGCCGCGGACGTCGACGAGGCGCGGGACCTGCCCTGCCACACGGGGCTGCGGCTGCTGTCGGAGCGCGGCTCGGCGCTCGGCCGGACGCTGCCGGACAAGTCGGTGAAGCTGGTGCGCGGCGACCGGGAGGTGTTCGGGCTGCGCGGCCGGTCCGCCGAGCAGCGGATCGCGCTCGACCTGCTGATGGACGAGGAGGTCGGCATCGTCTCGCTCGGCGGGCGGGCCGGCACCGGCAAGTCGGCGCTCGCGCTGTGCGCGGGCCTGGAGGCCGTGATGGAGCGCGGGCGGCACCGCAAGGTCGTGGTGTTCCGCCCCCTGTACGCGGTCGGCGGCCAGGAGCTCGGCTACCTGCCCGGCTCGGAGAACGAGAAGATGTCGCCGTGGGCGCAGGCCGTCTACGACACCCTGTCGGCGGTGACGACCCCGGACGTCATCGACGAGGTCGTGGACCGTGACATGTTGGAGGTCCTGCCGCTCACCCACATCCGCGGGCGGTCGCTGCACGACGCGTTCGTGATCGTGGACGAGGCGCAGTCGCTGGAGCGCGGCGTGCTGCTGACCGTGCTGTCGCGGATCGGCGCGGGGTCGCGGGTCGTGCTGACGCACGACGTGGCGCAGCGCGACAACCTGCGGGTCGGGCGGCACGACGGCGTCGCGGCGGTGGTGGAGAAGCTCAAGGGGCATCCGCTGTTCGCGCACGTGACGCTGACGCGGTCGGAGCGGTCGCCGATCGCCGCGCTGGTCACCGACCTGCTCGGCGACGTGGGCGGCTGAGCCTTCCAGGAGCGAGTGAACCCCGGCGGTACCGTGTGGAGCGGTCCGCCGGGGTTCGCGTCTCAGAACGTCCTGGATCCTGTCTACGGAACGTGATCGTCAAACCTCGCATCGTGGGTTTGTGAGGAAGGTCACAGGATGCCCCTCGGGGGTGGAGAACCCCTGGTCCCGTCGCGGTTTCGGCGGTTCGTCCGGTGAGTTGACAAGCGCCCCAGCCGCAGCTTTCGTCTCGTTTCGGTTGCGAAGCCTCCCTCGGCCTCAGGCATTGTGTCTCCCCGTAAGCACCCCCGAGCGGTGCCGGGCCGGAGCGCGTCCCCTGATCGACACGCGTGCCGGGCACGGCGCCGGCCCGGGTCCGGGGCCGCCGCGACCTCCAGGGCGGCCGGACGGGCCAGGGGTGAAGCAGCTCGCGCGCGTGTCCATGCGCGTGCGACCGTCGGAAGGACCGCCTTGTACGGAGACCATCCCGGGTCCCCTAGGCGAGACGAACGACAGAACTTCGACCCCCAAGGGCAGTGGCCGGGCGCGCCTTCCGCGCCGGCGCAGCCGGTCGCGGCTCCGGCGGAGCCCCCGGCTCCCCACGTTCCCATCCAGGCCACCGGCGCCTTCGCGGCGCCGCCCGCGCAGCCGCCCGCGCAGCCCGACCCGTACTCGCCGCCAGAGCCGTTCGCGCAGTCGGACCCGTTCGGGCAGCCCGACCCGTTCGGGCAGCCGGCGCCGCACGAGGACGACGTGCGGGTCGCGGGCAGCGCCCGGACCCAGGTCGCCGGCGCGCCCGCCGGTGACACGCTCGGCTTCCAGGCCCTCCCCGCCGAGCCGCTGCGCGGCGGCGCGTCCACCGAGGGGCCGCGCGACGAGATCGTGTCCGGACGGCACGCGCAGCACGCCTCCGGCGGGCGGGGCGGTTCCGGCGGCCGGGGCGGCATGCGGATCGCCGCCATCGCCGCGGGCGCGGCCGTGCTGATCGGCGGCGGAGCCGTCGCCGCGTTCGCGCTGACCGGCGGGTCCGGCGAGGAGGCGACCGTCAAGCCGAACCGGCAGCTCGCCGACGCCGCGCCGAAGGTCGACCCGAAGGTGCTGGAGGAGCAGCGGCGCAAGCTGGCGCTCGACCGCGCCTCCCGCGCGACGCGCCAGGACGGGGGCGAGAGCCCGTCGCTGCACCCGAAGGGCAAGCCGATCCCGACCAAGAAGCCGGGCGGTGGCGCCGGCCCGATCGGCGACCCGGTCCCGGCGGGCGAGGCGCAGCAGATCGCCAAGAGGCTGATGCCGAAGTACGGGTTCACCGGCGACGGCCAGTTCGGCTGCCTGGTGAAGCTGTGGAACAAGGAAAGCCACTGGAACGTGCACGCGGACAACCCGTCGTCGGAGGCGTACGGCATTCCGCAGGCCAACCCGGGCTCCAAGATGGCGAGCGCCGGTCCCGACTGGCAGAACAACGCCACCACGCAGATCAAGTGGGGCCTCGGCTACATCAAGGGCCGCTACAACAGCCCGTGCGGCGCGTGGTCGCACTCCCAGTCCGTCGGCTGGTACTGACCCGTCCGAGCGCGTCCCAGGCGTCAGGGTGACTTCTGGGACGCGTTCGTCATTCCGAGGACGTCGAGCGCCGCGTCGAGCTGCTCGACAGTCAGCTTCCCGTCGTCCACGTAGCCGCGTTCCAGGACCACCTCGCGGATCGTCCTGCGTTCGCTCAGTGCTTGTTTGGCGACCTTCGCCGCCTCCTCGTACCCGATGTAGCGGTTGAGCGGCGTCACGATCGACGGTGACGACTCGGCGTACTCGCGCATCCGGTCCTCGTCGGCCTCGATGCCGTCCACGCAGCGGTCGGCGAGCAGCCGCGACGCGTTCGCCAGCAGGGTGATCGACTCCAGCACGTTGCGGGCCAGCATCGGCAGCATCACGTTCAGCTCGAAGCTGCCGGACGCGCCGCCGAACGCGACCGCCGCGTCGTTCCCGATGACCTGCGCGGCGACCTGCGCGACCGCCTCCGGGATCACCGGGTTCACCTTCCCCGGCATGATCGACGAGCCGGGCTGCAGGTCGGGCAGCCGGATCTCGGCGAGCCCGGCGCGCGGGCCCGAGCCCATCCAGCGCAGATCGTTGACGATCTTGGTGAGGCTCACCGCGACGGTGCGGAGCGCGCCGCTCGCCTCGACGAGGCCGTCCCGGGCGCCCTGCGCCTCGAAGTGGTCGCGGGCCTCCGTCAGCGGCAGGCCCGTGGCCCGCGCGATCTCGGCGATGACGCGGCCGCCGAAGCCGTCCGGGGTGTTGATGCCGGTGCCGACCGCCGTCCCGCCGAGGGGCAGCTCCGCCAGCCGCGGCAGGACGGCCTCCAGCCGCTCCACGCCGTGCCGGACCTGCGCCGCGTACCCGCCGAACTCCTGGCCGAGCGTGACGGGCGTGGCGTCCATCAGGTGGGTGCGGCCCGACTTCACGACCGTCCGGAACTCGTCCGCCTTGCGCGCGAGAGCGGCCTCCAGATGGCGCAGCGCGGGGATCAGGTCGTTCACGACGGCGCCGGTGGCCGCGATGTGGATGGACGAGGGGAACACGTCGTTGGACGACTGCGACGCGTTCACATGGTCGTTCGGATGGACGGGGCGGCCGAGCCGCTCCTCCGCCAGCGACGCGACGACCTCGTTGGCGTTCATGTTCGACGACGTCCCGGACCCGGTCTGGAACACGTCGATGGGGAACTGGTCGTCCCACCGGCCGTCCGCGACCTCGCGGGCGGCGGCGGCGATCGCGCGGGCGAGGTCCTCGTCGAGCACCCCGAGCTCGGCGTTCACGGTCGCCGCGGCGGCCTTGATCTGGCCGAGGGCGGCGATGTGCGACGGCTCCAGCGTCCGTCCCGAGATCGGGAAGTTCTCCACCGCGCGCTGCGTCTGCGCCCGCCACTTCGCCGCCGCCGGCACGCGGACCTCGCCCATCGAGTCGTGCTCGACCCGGAACTCCTGCTCGCCCATCGCAGCCTCCCCTTCGCGTCCGTGGCCGCCATCAGTGGCAGCCGGGCGGGTGGCTCCCGCATTCCCCGGGGTGGGGCTTGTCACTCCTCCCTGGTGAGCGAGTAGGTCTTCCGCTCGCCGGGGGAGCCCAGGGGCTTGCGCAGGCCGTTGACCCAGACGTCGCAGGCGGACGCGTCGTAGATGACGGCGTTGAGGCGCGGCTGGCCGTACTGGCGGGCCTCGCCCTCCCGCAGGGTCTCGTCGCTGAGCACGGCCCCGGCCGGTTCCGACACGAAGATCTTGCAGACGGCGTTGCGGGCGCGGACGACCAGCGTGCTGGTCGTGACGCCGGACGGCACGCCCTGCGCGCCGCCGCCCGCCGGGCTGGTCGGCGCCCCGGTCGGGGACGCTCCGGGGTTCTCCCGCGTCATCCCGACGACGAGCGCGGTGGCGCCGATCCCGCAGGACGCGATGGTCGCGCCGACGAGCCCGATCACCACCATCATCCGGTGGCGGGGCGTCCGGCCGCGGCGTTTCGAGCGGGGCCCGGTGAGGACGCGTTCGAGCCGGTCGACCGCGCGGGCGTGGCTGAGCCGGCGGGTCGGGTTCTTCTCCAGCAGCCCGGTGATCACCGGGGTGAGCTCGCCCGCGTTCTGCGGGGCGGGCGTCGACTCGGTGGCGAGCGCGCTCAGCGTCGCCATGACGTTCTCGCGCTCGAACGGCGGGTGGCCCTCCAGCGCGGCGTACAGCGTCGCGCCGAGCGACCACAGGTCCGACCGGGGCGTCGCCCTCTCCCCGCGGGCCACCTCGGGCGCCACGTACGCGGGCGACCCCATGAAGTGGCCGGTCTTGGTCAGGCTGGCCGATCCGGACGAGAACGCGAGCCCGAAGTCGGTGAGGACGACGCGGTCACCGTCCAGCAGCACGTTGCTGGGCTTGAGGTCGCGGTGCACGATCCCGGCCTTGTGCGCGGTGCTGAGGGCGTCCAGCAGCGCGCGGCCGATGTACGCGACCCGCTCGGGCGGCAGCCGGCCCGAGCGCTCGATGAGCTGTTCGAGGCTGGGCGCCTCGATCATCTCCATCACGATCCAGGGGCGGCCCTGCTCGATGACGACGTCGTACACCTCGACGATGGAATGCGTGCGCAGCTGTGCGGGCGCGCGCGCCTCCCGGAGGGTGCGGCGGTAGAAGACGACCCTGTCGTCCTCTTTGAGGTCATCGGGGAGCCGGAGCTCCTTGATCGCCACGGCGCGATCGAGGAGTTCGTCATGCCCTCTCCATACGGTGCCGTTGGCGCCCTGACCTATTTCCGAGACCAACCGGTAGCGCGCCGCGAGAACGAGGCGCTCTGACCGTGACATGGCGGAAAAGATACCGGAGTGGCCAGGCGCTCATCGGAGAGACCTCGGCACCAACGGCATTTTCGGGTTGTCATTATGACCTAAAGGCAAGAATCACCAAGAAACGGCGGCAGGGGCTGCCGTTCGTCAGCGCCTGCCGATGGTCAGGACGGGGCCCGTGGTGTCGGCGAAGAAGTCCTCGCCCTTGTCGTCCACGACGATGAACGCGGGGAAGTCCTCGACCTCGATCTTCCAGACGGCCTCCATGCCGAGCTCGGGGTACTCCAGGACGTCCACCTTCTTGATGCAGTCCTGGGCGAGGCGGGCGGCGGGGCCGCCGATCGAACCGAGGTAGAAGCCGCCGTGCTCCTTGCAGGCGTCGGTGACCTGCTTGGACCGGTTGCCCTTCGCCAGCATGACGAGCGAGCCGCCGGCGGCCTGGAACTGCTCGACGTAGGAGTCCATGCGCCCGGCGGTGGTGGGGCCGAACGAGCCGGACGCGTAGCCCTCCGGCGTCTTGGCAGGGCCCGCATAGTAGACGGCGTGGTCGCGCATGTACTGCGGCATGGGCTCGCCCGCGTCCAGCCGCTCCTTGATCTTGGCGTGCGCGATGTCGCGGGCGACGACGAGCGGGCCGGTCAGCGACAGCCGCGTCTTCACCGGGTACTTGGTCAGCTCGGCCCTGATCTCCTCCATCGGACGGTTCAGGTCGATCTGCACGACCTCGTCGTCGAGGTGCTCGTCGGTCGTCTCCGGCAGGTACTGCGCCGGGTCGGTCTCCAGCCGCTCCAGGAACACGCCCTCCGCGGTGATCTTCGCGAGCGCCTGCCGGTCGGCGCTGCACGACACCGCGATCGCCACCGGGCAGGACGCGCCGTGCCGCGGCAGCCGGATCACGCGGACGTCGTGGCAGAAGTACTTGCCGCCGAACTGCGCGCCGATGCCGAGCTTCTGCGTCAGCTCGAACACCTGGAGCTCCAGCTCCAGGTCGCGGAACCCGTGCCCGAGCGGCGAGCCCTCGGTGGGCATCGTGTCCAGGTAGTGGGCGGACGCGTACTTCGCGGTCTTCAGCGCGTACTCGGCGGACGTGCCCCCGACCACGATCGCCAGGTGGTACGGCGGGCACGCGGCCGTCCCGAGCGAGCGGATCTTCTCCTCCAGGAAGGTCATCATCCGCTTCGGGTTCAGGACGGCCTTCGTCTCCTGGTAGAGGAACGACTTGTTCGCGCTGCCGCCGCCCTTGGCCATGAACAGGAACTTGTACGCCGCGCCGGGGGAGGCGTACAGCTCGATCTGCGCGGGCAGGTTGCTGCCGGTGTTCTTCTCGTCCCACATCGTCACCGGCGCCATCTGCGAGTAGCGCAGGTTCAGCTTCGTGTACGCGTCGAAGACGCCGCGCGAGATGTGCTCCTCGTCGTTCCCGTCGGTCAGGACGTGCTGGCCGCGCTTGCCCATCACGATCGCGGTCCCGGTGTCCTGGCACATGGGCAGGACGCCCCCGGACGAGATCCCCGCGTTCTTCAGCAGGTCCAGCGCGACGAACCGGTCGTTGGGGGACGCCTCCGGGTCGTCCAGGATCCGGCGGAGCTGGGCGAGGTGCGCGGGGCGCAGCAGGTGCGAGATGTCGCGCATCGCGGTCTCGGTGAGCAGCCGCAGAGCCTCCGGCTCGACCTGGAGGAACGTCCGTCCACCGGCCTCGAAGGTCGAGACCCCGTCGGAGGTCAGGAGACGGTAGTCGGTCTCGTCCGGGCCGAGCGGCAGCAGGTCGGTGTAGGAGAACTCAGGCATGTCAGGCAGATCCTCGCGCGGTTCCGATGGGGGCGGTGTCTACGGACTCACAGGTTACGACCTCGGGAACCGCGACCTCGCGGGGGGCGACGGGCTCGCGGGGGGCGACGCGGGCGCGCAGGCCGACGACGACGCCCGCCGCGACCAGCGCGGCGCCGGCCAGGTCGGCCGCGCCTGGACGGTCGATGCCGAGCGCCACCGTCGTGATCACCGCGCTGACCGGGATCAGGCCCGCGAACAGCCCGGCCCGGTCGGCGCCGAGCCGGCCGATGGCGCCGTACCAGAGCAGGAACGCGATCGTGGTGACGACCACCGACAGGTAGGCGAAGCCCGCCAGCTCACCGGCCGTGGGGGTGCGGAGCACGACCGCCCCGTCCACGGCGAGGCCGACGGCCAGCAGCATCGGCGCGGCCAGCGCGGCGGAGTAGGCCGAGACGCGCAGCGCGCCGAGCCGGGGCAGCAGCGGGACGGCCAGCAGCGAGAAGCACACCTCCCCGGCGAGCGCGCCGAGCGACAGCAGCAGCCCGCGGAGGCTGCCGCTGCCGAGCCCGTTGGCGAGCGCGGCCCCGGCGGCGACCACGCACGCCGCCAGCACGAGCGACGGGGCGGGACGGCGGCCCTCCAGCAGCGGGCCGATCAGCGCCAGGATGATCGGCACCGTCGCGATCACCGTGCCGATCGTGGCGGGGCTCGTGTCCTGGGTGGCCGCGACGATGCAGACGTTGAACGCGACCAGGCCAGTCCCGGCCAACGCCGCCAGCAGCAGCCAGTCCCGCAGGGAGGGGCGCCGCGCCGGGGGGCCGGCGACCCGGACCACGATCAGCAGGACCAGCGCGGCGACCGCGTACCGCACCGCCTGGCCGCCGAACACGGGATAGCCGGCGATCGTCGCGGACACGGCGGTCAGCGTCCCGACGAGGAACATCGCCGACCCGGCCCCGGCCATGCCGCGCCTGTGAGAAGTGTTCATGGGTGGAACGCTAGAATCCCGCTTGGTCCATGTGACAGGGCCAATCGATGCGGGATGATGTGGACCATTGCGTGGTCGGTGACGCTCGCACTCCCTCTTGACGCTGAGAGTCATGTGACCGACCTTCATCTCCCGCTCGACCGGTCCGCCGGCCGGCTCGCCGCCCAGATCGCCGCAGGCTTCCGCTCGGCCGTGCGCACCGGCCGGCTCACCGCCGGGACGCGGCTGCCGTCGAGCCGCGACCTGGCGCGCGACCTGGACGTCTCGCGCGGTGTGGTCGTCGCCGCCTACGAGCAGCTGACGGCCGAGGGGTTCCTGATCGCGCGGCGCGGCGACGGGACCCGGATCGCGCCGCTGGCCCGTCCGGACGAGGCGTCCCCGGCGGCGGTGCAGAACGGCGTGCCGGGGCCGTCCCGGGAGCTCAGGCCGGAACCCGCGCCGCCCGCGCCCGCCTACGACCTGTGGCCGGGCAAGCCTGACCTGTCGGCGTTCCCGCGCGAGCGCTGGATCTCGGCCGCCCGCGCCGCGCTGCGCACGCTGCCGCACGACGCGCTCACCTACCCCGACCCGGGCGGCGTCGCCGCGCTGCGCGCCGAGCTGGCCGGCTACCTCGGCCGGGTCCGCGCCGCGCACGCCGACCCCGGCCGTGTCGTGATCATGAACGGGGTGGCGCAGGGGCTGTCGGCGCTGCTGCGGATGCTGCGCGCGAGCGGGCACACGCTGCTCGCCGTCGAGGACCCGACCAGCGACCGGCAGCTCCCGATGCTGGACGCGTCCGGCCTGCGGGTGATCCGCGTCCCCGTCGACGCCGAGGGGCTGGACGTCGCCGCGCTCGCCCGCACCGGGGCGCGGGCCGTCCTGGTCACCCCCGCGCACCAGTACCCGACCGGGGTCGTGCTGTCCCCCTCCCGGCGCGCCGAGCTGATCGCCTGGGCCCGCGACGTCGACGGGCTGATCCTGGAGGACGACTACGACGCCGAGTTCCGCTACGACCGCGAGCCCGTCGGCTGCCTCCAGGGGATCGACCCCGAGCGCGTCGTGCTGCTCGGCTCGGTCAGCAAGTCCCTCGCGCCCGCGCTGCGGCTCGGCTGGGCCGTGGCGTCCCCGGCCGTCGCCAAGCGGCTGCGCGACCACCGCGGCACCACCGACCTCGGCGCGCCCGTCCTGGAGCAGTACGCCCTCGCCGAGCTGATCAGGAGCGGCGGCTACGACCGGCACCTGCGCACGATGCGGCGGCGGTACCGGGCCCGGCGGGACGCGCTGGCCGGGGCGCTGAACTCCCGGATGCCCGGCGCCGTGGTTCGCGGCGTCTCAGCGGGCATCCACCTCTACGTGGAACTCCCCAGGGGATGCGACGAGGACGCGGTCGTGGCGCGCGCCGCGCGGTCCGGCGTGTCCGTCGCGGGCGCCCGTCCCATGTGGTCGCCCGGGCGTGCGGGACACGCCAAACCGGCCCTCGTCCTAGGGTACGCGGGCCTCTCCGAGCCGCGCCTGGTCAAGGCCGCGCAACTGCTGGGCCAAGCGGTTACGGACGGTACCGAGGGGTAGGACAAGGATCCCCGAGGTAGGAGTTGTCAATGAGTCTTGAAGAGGCCGCGCGGCAGCTGAAGATGGCGGGCCACGACGCGCAGGTGGCCTTCGACTGTGTCGGCCTGGGCGACCTCGAAAGGGCGCAGGAGCACGCCGTGACCCTCCGGGCCGCGGCCGACGCCGCCGAGGTGGCCCTGAGCCGCGCCTTGCAGGACCTGACCCCGGAGCAGGCCCAGGCCGAAGGCGAGAAGGCCATCCGCCTGATGGAGGACGCCCGGCCGGCCGCCGGCACCTGACCGTCCGTCGTTTCGAGCCCCCGTTCGCGCGTCCTGCGTGGGCGGGGGCTCGCACGTTGCGGGACGCGTCAGGCGACGGGCCGTTCCATGGCGGGGGAGTCCGGCCGGGGTCGTGCGCCTTTGGCCGGGACGGGGTCGAATCCCTTGGCGGTGGCGAACACCACCAGGATGAGGGCCGTGGGGACGATGAACGCCAGGCGCAGGCCGTGGTCCGCGCTGAGCGGGGCGATGGCGCCGACGACGGCCGCTCCCAGGACGAACCCGACGTAGTTGAAGATGTTCACGCGGGCGACGGCCACGCCGAGGCCGGTCGGGTCGACGCGTCCGGCCGCCGAGAAGGACACCGGCGCGATCACGGCCAGGCCCAGCCCGGCGACCGCGAACGCCGCGATGGCGACGGCCGCGTTCGGCGCCGCGACCACGCCGGCCATGCCCGCGACGCCGACCGCGCCGCCGATCCGCACGACCCGCACCGGGCCGGAGCGGCGCACGGCGAGGTCCGCGACGGCGCGGCTGATCACCATGGTGACCTGGTACGCGACGTACCCGAGCGGCGCGATCCAGTCGCTGCCGGACAACTCGTCGTCCAGGTACTTCGCGCCGTAGCTGGAGATCGCCGAGTCGGCGAGGTAGGCGACGGCCATCGCGGCGCCGACGACCAGGATCGGCCGCCACGGGACGCCGCGTCCGGCGGCCTTCAGCTCCTCGGCGGTCGGCCCGCCGCCCTCCTCCGCGCGGGCGTAGAGCCGGTGCCCGGTGGCGAGGGACACCGCGATCCCGACGGCGGCGGCGACCGCGAAGCCCGTGAACAGCGAGAGATCGATCTTGTTGGTGAGGGACGCCCAGAGCCCGCCGAGGATCCCCGCGACGCTCCACACCGCGTAGAAGCCGGTGATCAGGCTGACGCCGTAGCGGCGCTCGACCGCGATGGCCTGCGCGTTCATCGAGGCGTCCACCGCGCCGACGAACAGCCCGAACGCGGCGACCGCGAGATAGAGCGCGAGGTCGTTGTCGCCGGTGAGGCCGATCAGGGCGATCGTGGCGGCGACGGCGGGCTGGGAGGCGCGCAGCACCGGCCCGCTGCCGAACCGCTGGAACAGGGCACCGGACGCGACGCTCCCGACCCCGGCGATCAGCGGCACCATCAGCAGCACCAGCGACAGCGTGGCGTCGCTGAGATGGTGGGCTTTCTGCATCTGCGGGACCTGCGTCACGAGCGACGCGAAGCACAGCCCCTGGACGGCGAACGCCGCGTACGCGGAGAACCGGGCCCGGCGGTCCCGGACGGTGACGCCCTGGCGCATGCGGCCCCACCTCTCACCGGCACGCAATGTGAAGAAGATTCGCGTCAGCGTAGGGACAGGGCGGGCACCAGGTCAATCGTCAGTCGATGAGGCGCTTGCGCATGCCGCGGACGGCGATGAGCCACATCAGCGCCGCGAACACCATCAGGGCCGCCAGATGCCCGAGATCGGCCAGCGGGTCCAGGCCGAAGACCGCGTCCCGGACCAGCTCAACGCAGTGGTAGAGCGGGTTCAGGTACGACACGTTCTGCGCCCAGCCCGGCAGCGACTCGATCGGGAAGAACGTCCCGGCGATCAGGAACAGCGGCGTCACCACACCGGTGATCACGTAGTCGAACGAGTTGATCGACGGGACCACCGAGGACGTCCACATCCCGAACAGGCCGAAGCCGAGCGCGGTGAAGAACGTCACGAGCGGCACCAGCAGCATCCCGAACGAGGGATCGAGGCCGAAGAACATCCCGACGACGATCGGCGTGCACGAGTACACCGACGACTTCGCCGCGATCCACAGCGCCTCGGCCGTCACCAGCTCGTGGACGTCCACCGGCGCGGCGAGCATCGCGTCGTAGGTGTGCTGGAACACGCGCCGGATGTAGCCGTTGAACATCCCCGGGAACACCGACGTGAACAGCGCGGCCGTGCCGACGACGCCCGTCGCGACGAAGTCCAGGTACCGGTAGTTCCCGATCACCGCGACCATCGAGCCGAACCCGTAGCCGAACGCGAGCAGGAAGAACGTCGGCTCCACCATCGAGGCGAACGACTGCGACTTCCAGTACCGCTTGTAGAGGGCCAGCTCGTGCCGCCAGATCCCCCGCACCGGCGCGAACTCGAACCGCCGCAACCGCGGCGCCCGGGTCCCCTCCGCGACGCTCATTCCACACGCTCCCCGGTCAAAACCACGAACACGTCCTCAAGGTTGGCGGCGCGGCGGACGCCGTCCGGGCCCAGCTCGTCCTCCAGGGACGGCGGGATCGTCTCGGCCTTCAGCACCGACACCGACGGGCCGGTGCGGCGCGTGGGCAGCCCGGCCGTCTTGGCGAGCTTCTCCACCTCCGTCAGCCGGCCGGGCGGCCCGTAGTGCTCCACGACCCGCTCGCCCGCGTACTCGGCCACCAGCGACGACGGGGAGCCCCGGGCGATGACGCGGCCGTGCGACATCAGCGCGCACTCGTCCGCCAGCCGCTCGGCCTCCTCGATGTAGTGCGTCGACATCAGCACGGTCGTGCCCCCGGCGCGCAGCCCGTCGATCAGCCCCCACAGCTCCGCGCGGACCTGCGGGTCGAGGCCGACGGTCGGCTCGTCCAGCAGGACGAGCGCGGGCCGGTGCACCAGCCCGCGGGCGATCAGCAGCCGCCGCCGCATGCCACCGGACAGGTCGTCCACCTTGGTGAACTGCCGCTCGGTCAGGTGCGCGATCGCCAGCGCGTCGTCCACCGCCTGCCTGCGGGCCCGGCGCGGCACCCGGTACAGGTGCGCGAACACCTCCAGGTTCTCGCGGGCCGTCAGCTCCTCGTCGAGGTTGTCCTGCTGCGGGACGACGCCCATCGCGGCCCGCGCCTGCTTGGACTCCCGCGGGACGCGGAAGCCCAGCACGCGGATGCTGCCCTCGGTGGCGATCGCCTGCGCGGTCAGCATCTTCATCGTGGTCGACTTGCCCGCGCCGTTCGGGCCGAGCAGTCCCAGGCAGATGCCCGTGGGGACCTCCAGGTCGAGACCGTCCACGGCGGTGAAGTCGCCGAAGCGCTTCACCACGCCGCGCAGGCTGATCGCCGGCGCGGCCTGGCTCTCCTGGGCAGCCGAGAGCTGCGCACGTTGCACGGTCATGCCTCTCACACTAGGGAAAATTCGGGACATAACCCCACATGTTTTCTGCGGGGCGGATCGGCCGCCTGCGGCTAACCTCATGGTGTGGACGTTCCCCACCGAGACGGCCGGCCGCGCCCCGCCGCCGAGACGCCGCGACCTGCCGCCGCCAAGGCGACGCGCATCCGCGACCTGCGCGCGTCGGACGCCGACCGGGAACGCGTCGCCGCCGTCCTCGGCGAGGCCTACGCGGACGGCCGGCTCACCGCGGACGAGCACGCCGACCGTACCGCCCGCGCCTACGCCGCCCGCACGCTGGGTGAACTCACCGGCCTCACCCTCGACCTCAGCCCGCAGGAGGCGCAGCCGATCCTCGTGGACGACCGTCCCGTCACGGTCTTCTTCGGCCGCGCCCGCCGGGACGGGCGCTGGGTCGTCCCCGTGAAGCTCCCGCTGCTCGCCCTGTTCGGGACGGTCGAGCTGGACCTGCGCGAGGCCGTCCTGCAGCGCCGCCACATCGTGGTCGACTCGATGGTCCTCGGCGGCCGGATCCGGCTGCTCGTCCCCGACGGCGTCCGCGTGGACGTCACCGGGCGCACCATCCTCAGCACCCGCGACCTGCGGGGGCGTCCCGTCGCCGACGGCCCCACCATCGAGGTCGGCGGCACGATGATCTTCGGCTCGGTGCGGGTCCGGGCGCCGAAGCGCACGCTGCGCGCACGCGTCCGCGGCCGCTTCACCCGCGGCGGCTAGCCGAGCTACACCGCCGTGTCGAAGTTGATGGCGCTGTAGGCGCGGAGCTTGCTGAGCTGGTGCTCGCTGTCGATCGTCCGGATCGTCCCGCTGCGGGAGCGCATGACCAGCGAGTGCGTCACGGCCGTGCCCTTGCTGTAGCGGACGCCGTCGACCAGCTCCCCGTCGGTGATCCCGGTCGCGGCGAAGAACACGTCGTCGGAGGTCACCAGGTCGTCGGTCGTCAGCACCGCGCCGAGCTCGTGCCCGGCGTCGGCGGCCCGCCGCCGCTCCTCGTCGTCCTGCGGCCACAGCCGTCCCTGGATCACGCCGCCCAGCGCCTTGATCGCGCACGCCGCGATGATGCCCTCCGGGGTGCCGCCGATGCCGAGCAGCACGTCCACGCCCGTCCCGGGACGGCACGCCATGATCGCGCCGGCGACGTCGCCGTCCAGGATGAACTTGATCCGCGCCCCGGCCTCGCGGACCTCCTTGACGATGCCCTCGTGCCGCGGGCGGTCCAGGATGCAGACCGTCACGTCGTGCGGCGACGAGCCCTTCGCGCGGGCGATCGCGCGGATGTTGTCGGCGATCGGACGCTCGATGTCGACGGCGTCCGCCGCCTCCGGACCGGTCACCAGCTTCTCCATGTAGAACACCGCGGACGGGTCGAACATCGACCCGCGCGGCGCGACCGACAGCACCGCGATCGCGTTGTTCATGCCGAGCGCGGTCAGCCGCGTCCCGTCCACCGGGTCGACCGCGACGTCGCACTCGGCGCCGGAGCCGTCGCCGACCTCCTCGCCGTTGAACAGCATCGGCGCGTTGTCCTTCTCGCCCTCGCCGATCACCACGACGCCCTGCATGGACACGGTGTTGATCAGCTGGCGCATGGCGTTCACGGCGGCCCCGTCGGCGCCGTTCTTGTCGCCGCGGCCGACCCAGCGGGCCGCGGCCAGCGCGGCGGCCTCGGTCACCCGGACCAGCTCCATCGCCAGGTTGCGGTCCGGGGCCTCGGGCTCGGTCGTGAGCGGAGAGGAAACGGCGGTCTCATCGGACATGGCGGCCCAGCCCTTCGGTCGGCGGCGACCCGGCGGTCGATCGTTCGTCCGGATTCTCCGTGGACCGGACGTCCGGCCACAAATTGGACCAGACCAGCCGGGCTCACGGAGCGTACCGGTGCGGGCGACGCGCCCGGCGTGGTGCGCCCGGCGCGGCGCCGCGGTGCGCCCGGCACGGCGCCGATTCGGCGGTCGCGCGGGCAAGGGATCGTTTCCCCTTGGGAGAGGGCGTAATCTCTGGCGACATGAGCAGCAGCCACATCGACGTCCCGTCCGGCGAGGTCACCCCGAACGGGGAGACGGGGACCGCCGGCGCCCCCGCGCGCACGTCCGACCGCGGCGCCGCGACCCGCGGCGCCCTGCTGGCGGCTGCGCGGGACGTCTTCTGCGAGTCGGGCTTCGCCCAGGCCGCGGTGACCGACATCGTCGCCAAGGCGGGCGCGAGCGTCGGCAGCCTGTACCACCACTTCAGCGGCAAGGCCGACCTGTACCTGACGCTGTTCGAGGAGTTCCAGGTCGGGCAGCAGGAGCGCACCCGCAAGGCGATCAACGCCGTCCGGGAGGCGGGCGAGACCGACCCGATGCGGCAGTTCATCGCCGGCGCGGGCGCCTACCTCGACGGCTGCCTGGCCGAGCGCGACGTGTCCCGGCTGTTCATCTCCGGCGACGGCCCGCCCGGCTTCGACCGCGTCATGCGGCAGCGGCTCGGCAAGTGGGCGCGCCGCAGCGCCGCGCTGTTCCACACCGCCGACGGGGGCGTGGACGAGGCCCTGGTCGTCGTGCTGACCGGCGCGATGGCGGGCGCGGTCTCGGAGATCTCCCTCATGGACGACGAGGACGCCGCCCGCAGGCTCGCCGACGAGATCATGGCCATCGTCGGCACCATCACCAACCCCGGTACGGGGCAGCGCTGACCGTGCGGGATCCTGGAGGGGTGACCGAAGAGGAAGACTCCGAAAGCACCGCGGAGAAGGGTTCCGGCGGGCGGCCCGTGGTCGAGGTCAGCCCGGCCGTGCACAAGCGGCTGACCACGGGGCTCGGCGGCTTCACGATGGCGATGGCCGCGTGCCTGCTGGTCGTCCTGGCGATCTACGCCGTCACGCCGCGCAGCAACGAGGAGATGCTGCCGACCGTCGACTACGGCTCGCAGCTGTGGGCCATGCGCAACGACGCGCCGTTCACCTCCTACGCGCCCGAAGGGCTCCCGGCGGGGTGGCGCCCGACCAGCTCCCGGCTGAACGGGCTGGAGTCCGGCGGCAAGAAGCCCGTCGCCTGGCACCTCGGTTTCGTGACCCCCAGCGACGAGTACGCGGCGCTGGAGCAGAGCAACGAGAAGGCGTCCGAGTACGTCCCCCGGATGACCAACAGCAGCAAGATGGTCGGGACGCAGCAGGTCAACGGCGTCACCTGGACGAAGTACCACCGCAAGGACAAGAAGGCGAACTCCCTCGCCCGCACCCTCCCGGACGGCGTGAGCCTCGTCGTCACCGGCACCGCGTCCTACGAGGAGCTGGCGTTCCTGGCCGCGTCGCTCAAACCGCAGAGCCGGAAGGACGCCGGCCTCACGCCGTCGGCGACCCCCAAGCCCGGCTACTGATCGGGCGGGTCGGGCGGCCGCTCAGAAGGGCGCGGCGGACTCGCCGTTCTCGGGCCGGTCGAGCGCGGCCGCCAGCCGGGCCCGCGCGCCTTCGAGCCACTCCTCGCAGATCGCCGCGAGCTTCTCGCCCCGCTCCCACAGGGCGAGCGACTCCTCCAGCGTCAGCCCGCCGGCCTCAAGCCGCTTGACGACGTCCGCGAGCTCGTCGCGCGCCTGCTCGTACGACGGCTTCTCGGCCGTCCCCTTCTCGTCCGCCACCTGCCCCACCTTAGAGCTCCTCCCGCTCGGAGACGGTCACGCCGAGACGCCCGCGGGCCAGCCGCACGGTCAGCCGCTCGCCGTCCTTGACCCCCGGCGACTCCCGCACCACCGCGCCGTCCTCCCGCTGGACGATCGCGTACCCGCGCTCCAGCGTCGCGGCGGGGGACAGGGCCAGCAGCCGGGCGCGGGTGTGCGACAGCTCGTCCCCGGCCCGGTCCAGCGCGCTCGACAGGCACCGCCGCGACCGGTCGCGCAACGCCATGACCTGCTCGGACTGCCGTTCGATCTCCCGTACCGGGTCGGCCAGCGCGGGCCGCGACCTGATCGACCGCAGCCAGGCCAGCTCCCGGTCCACGGCGCCCGCCAGGCAGCGCCGCCCCCGGTCGCGGAGCTGCCGGACGAGCTGGAGCTGCTCGCGCACGTCCGGGACGGCCTTCTTCGCCGCGTCCGTCGGGGTCGAGGCCCGCACGTCGGCGACCAGGTCGAGGAGCGGGGAGTCCTGCTCGTGCCCGATCGCGCTGACCACGGGCGTGCGGGCCGCGGACACCGCGCGCACGAGGGCCTCGTCCGAGAACGGCAGCAGGTCCTCCATCGCGCCGCCGCCCCGCGCGATGATGATCACATCGATCTCGGGATCGGCGTCGAGCGCGCGCAGCGCCTCCATGACCTCGCCGACCGCGTACGAGCCCTGCACGGCGGTGTTCTCCACCCGGAACGCCACCGCGGGCCACCGCCGCCGCGCGTTCTGCAGGACGTCGTGCTCGGCGTCGGAGTCGCGCCCGCAGATCAGCCCGATCTTGCCGGGCAGGAACGGGAGCGGGCGCTTGCGCTCCGGCCGGAACAGCCCCTCGGCGGCCAGCACCCGCTTGAGCCGCTCCAGCCGGGCGAGCAGCTCGCCGACGCCGACCGGCCGGACCTCCAGGACGCTGAGCGAGAACGTCCCGCGGTTGATCCAGAAGTCGGGCTTGGCGTGGACGACGACGCGCGCCCCGTCCGTCACCGCCGGGCCCGCGGCCTCGAACACCGCGCGCGGCCCGACGACCCGCACCGACATGTTCGCGACGGGGTCGCGGAGCGTCAGGTAGACCGTTCCGCCGCGGGCGTTGAGGTCGGTGATCTGGCCCTCGACCCAGATCCGGCCGAGCCTGCCGATCCAGCCGCTGACCGCTTGCAGGACCGTCCGCACCGGGACGGGGGATTCGGCCGTGGTCTCCATCGCCATGCCGGAAGCCTACGGCGCACGCCACCCGCCCCGGGCTGACATCCGGCATGGGAAGGCCCTCGGACCGCGTTGCGTCCGAGGGCCTTTCGCCAGGGCTCAGCTGGTGCCGTTGAGCTTGGCTATGCGGCGCTCGTACATGCCGATGACGTCCTCGCGGGCGGCGTGCTCGCGCTCGTACTCGCGCAGCAGCTTCACCTGGTCGACGGACAGGCCGCGCAAGCGCGCGCGGAGCTGCGGCAGGCTGGCGTTGTCGTAGTCGGGGACCGGCAGGTCTTCCGCACTGCTCGCCGCCTTGGCGGGCTTGGCAGGCTTGGCGGGCTTGGCGGTTTCCGCGGGCTTGGCGGCCTTCGGGCTCGGGGCGGGCTTCGCCTGCGGCGCGGGCTCCGGTTTCGGCTCGGACGGCTCGGGCTTCGGCGCGGGCTCGGCGACCGGTCCCGCCTTCTCCGCCTTCTCCCTCTCCGCCTCGGCCGACTTGTGGTGCCTGCCCAGCGCGCCCGGCTTCGCGGGCTTCGGCGGCGCTCCCGGACGGGCGTGCTTCGGCGTGTGCCGCGTCTCGGCGCCCGGCTTGCCGATGGAGATCTCCTCAC
>NZ_SMJX01000479.1 GCF_004348535.1 Actinomadura sp. KC216 | reverse complement strand
GCGCATCGCGTCCCGACCGCCTCCCCCGCCCCGCCATCTCGCAGGCATGGCTTCCGTTCCCCGCGCATCGTTTTGCCCATACCCGATTTGACGGCACAGAACGTCGCCCGGACCAAGATCGTCTCCGGACGGACAGGGCACCGGCTGGGCGCGGACAGGGCACCGTCCTCCATCGGTGACAATGGAAGCGTGATCTGCGAGTCGTGCCGAGAGCGCCGCCACGAGGAGTGCCGCGGCGGGTCCTGGTGCGATTGCCAGCACCGGCCAGGCCCGGCGGCGCGCGACGGCGGATCGCCCGAGACCGATGCGGAGACCAGCGACGATGCGGAGCCTCCGGTGAACTGGAAGCGGCAAGGATGACGCATCTCACCCGCCCGCGTGCCGGACGTGACTGGACAGCTTGCGAGACGGCGTGTCAGAGTTCAGGTATGACTGCCGCGGACCCGTTGCTGGCCAAGCGCCGGCACGTCGACTTCCTCCGCGTCCGCAGCGCGATCTGTCGGTGACGCTCCGACCACGCCCCTGCTCAGCCGGGCGCGTGGTGCATCGGCGTCACCGTTCACTCCACCCAGCTCAGCGTCGAGCCGGCTGCCCATGACTGCCGGTGCGCTACGCGTCCCTCACATCACAGATGAGGAACGCGCGCCGTGCCACCCGCGATCAAGCGCAAGAAGGCCGAGGGCCAGTGGGCCCTGGGCTACCACGAACCCCTCAACAAGAACGAAGAGAACAAGAAGAACGACGACGGCCTGAACGTCCGCCGCCGCATCATCGACATCTACTCCAAGACGGGCTTCGACTCGATCGACCCGGCCGACCTGCGCGGCCGGTTCCGCTGGATGGGCCTGTACACGCAGCGCAAGCCGGGGATCGACGGCGGCAGGACCGGCGCGCTGGAGGACGAGGAGCTCGAAGACCGCTACTTCATGATGCGGGTGCGGATCGACGGCGGGCAGCTGAGCGGCCCGCAGCTCCGCACGATCGCGGACGTCTCCACCCGGTACGCGCGCGGCACCGCCGACATCACCGACCGGCAGAACGTCCAGCTGCACTGGGTGCGGATCGAGGACGTCCCGGCGATCTGGGAGGCGCTCGAAGCGGTCGGGCTGCACACGATGGAGGCGTGCGGGGACGTCCCGCGCGTCATCATCGGCTGTCCACTGGCCGGGATCGCGGCCGACGAGGTCATCGACGCGACGCCGCAGCTCCGCGACATCCACGACAGGTACATCGGCTCGCCCGAGTTCTCGAACCTGCCGCGCAAGTTCAAGACGGCGATGTCGGGCTGCACGGCGCACTGCACCGTCCACGAGATCAACGACATCGCGTTCGTCGGCGTCGTGAACGAGGCCGGGGAGACCGGGTACCAGCTGTTCGTCGGCGGCGGGCTGTCCACGAACCCGATGTTCGCGCAGAGCCTCGGCGTGTTCGTCAAGCCCGAGCAGGCCACCGAGGTGTGGCACGGCGTCACGTCGATCTTCCGCGACTACGGGTACCGGCGCCTCCGCAGCCGCGCACGGCTGAAGTTCCTGATGAAGGACTGGGGCGCCGCGAAGTTCCGCGAGGTGCTGGAGAAGGATTACCTCGGGTACGCGCTGCCGGACGGCCCCGAGCCCGCCGCGCCGCTCCCCCGCCGCGACCACGTCGGCGTCCACCCGCAGCGGGACGGCGGCTTCTACGTCGGGTTCGCGCCGCGCGTCGGCCGGGTGAGCGGCGAGATGCTCGGCGTGATCGGCGGCCTCGCCGACCGCTACGGCTCCGGCCGGGTGCGGACGACGAACGAGCAGAAGATGGTGATCCTGGACGTCCCGGAGGAGAACACCGAGGCGCTCGTCGAGGAGCTGGCGAAGCACGACCTGCACGCGCGCCCGTCCACGTTCCGGCGGCAGACGATGGCGTGCACGGGCATCGAGTACTGCAAGCTCGCGATCGTCGACACCAAGCAGCGCTCCATGGACCTGATCGACGAGCTGGAGAAGCGGCTCCCGAACTTCGACCAGCCGCTCACCATCAACGTCAACGGCTGCCCGAACGCGTGCGCCCGCATCCAGGTCGCCGACATCGGCCTGAAGGGCCAGCTCGTCGTGGACGAGAACGGCGACCAGGTCGAGGGCTTCCAGATCCACCTCGGCGGGCAGCTCGGCGCGTCGTTCGGCAAGAAGGTCCGCGGGCTGAAGACGACCTCGGCCGGGCTGACCGACTACATCGAGCGGGTCGTCCGCAAGTTCGACGAGCAGCGCACGGACGGCGAGTCGTTCGCCGACTGGGTGCATCGCGCCGACGAGGCGGACCTCAAATGAGCGAGCGGATGGCGCCGTTCTACTGCCCCTACTGCGGCGAGGAGAGCCTCGAACCGCGCGAAGAGCACGGGTCGTGGTTCTGCCCCGACTGCCTTCGTTCCTTCACGTTGAAGTTCCTCGGTGTCGGCGCTCCCCGCACCGCGAGCAAGGAGACCCTTCGGTGACTCTTCTGGAGACCGACAGACCGACCCTTGACCTCGAAGACATCGTCGAGTCCGCGGCCGCCGCGCTGGAGGGCGCGCCCACGCTGGAGGTCATCCGCTGGGCCGTCGCGACGTTCGGCGACCGCATCTGCCTGACCTCGTCCATGTCGGACGCGGCGCTGATCCACCTGGTGTCGAAGGTGAAGCCGGGCATCGACGTGCTGTTCGTCGACACCGGCTACCACTTCGCCGAGACGATCGGGACCCGGGACGCGGTCGAGGCCGTCTACCCGGTGAACGTGATCAACGTCGCGCCGTCCCGGACGGTGGAGGAGCAGGAGGCCGCGCTCGGCCCGCGGCTGTTCGGCCGCAACCCCGACCTGTGCTGCCACCTGCGCAAGGTCGAGCCGCTCGGCCGCGCGCTGGAGGGCTACATGGCGTGGTTCAGCGGGATCCGCCGGGACGAGACCGTGAGCCGCCGCGACCGGAGGGTCGTCGAGTGGGACCGCAAGCGCGGCATGGTCAAGGTGAACCCGATCCTCGGCTGGACGCAGGAGGAGATGGACAACTACATCGAGGACAACGGGGTGCTCGTCAACCCGCTGCACTACGACGGCTACCCCTCGATCGGCTGCGCGCCGTGCACCCGCCCGGTCGCGCCCGGCGAGGACCCGCGCAGCGGCCGCTGGGCCGGGATGGGCAAGACGGAGTGCGGAATCCACCTGTGAGCCCCATGAACCCCGACGGCAGGCCGATGGTGGCGGTGGCGCACGGCAGCCGGGACCCCCGCGCGGCCGCGACCGTCGCCGCGCTGCTGGACGCGGTCCGGGCCCGCCGCCCGGACGTGCCCGTGCACGCCTCGTTCCTGGACCACGCGGCGCCCGCGCCCGACCGCGTCCTCGACGGCCTCGCCCGCGGCGGCGCCGGCGCCGCGGTCGTGCTGCCGCTGCTGCTCACGGCCGCCTACCACAGCAAGACCGACATCCCGGGCGTGCTGAACCGGGTGCGCGGCCTGCACCCGCGGCTGCGGCTGCGCACCGCCGGGACGCTCGGCCCGCACCCGCTCCTCATGGACGCGCTGGAGCGCCGCCTCGCCGATGCGGGCGTCGTCCCGGGCGTCCCGGACACGGCCGTCGTGCTGGTCTCGGCGGGCTCCAGCGACGCGTCCGCGAACGCCACCATCGCGCGGCTGGCCCGCGAGTGGCGGGCGCGCGGCTGGCACGACGTGGTCCCGGCGTACGCGTCGGCGGCGAGCCCGGCCCCGGCCGAGGCGGTCGCGGCGCTGCTCGGCGCGGGCGCCCCGCGCGTGGCGGTGGCGTCGTACTTCCTGGCCCCGGGCTACTTCGCCGACAAGGTCCGGGCGGAGTCCCTCGCCGCCGGGGCCGCGGCGGTGTCGCCCGTCCTGGGCGCGGCCCCGGAGGTCGCCGATCTGATCGTCCGCCGGTACGACGAGGCGCTGGAGACGTCCCGCGCGG
This sequence comes from Actinomadura sp. KC216, assembly GCF_004348535.1. GTDB lineage: Bacteria > Actinomycetota > Actinomycetes > Streptosporangiales > Streptosporangiaceae > Spirillospora. Next base: position 689 of record NZ_SMJX01000479.1, on the reverse strand, counting down.
CCGCCGCCGTCTGACGGGAGTGCCGGGCACGGCGCGCCTGCTCCGCCGGGCCCGGCACTCCCCGCTCCCCCCGGTGTCAGCCGCCCGGCGGGGGCGAGCCGTCGTGGGCCAGGGGCGGGCCCGCGAGCACGATCCTCATCACGTCGTCGGGCGCCTCGGTGATGCGGCCGGCGCGGGCGAGGTATTCGATGACCTCCTGCACCTTGTCGTAGGACGCGGTGGAGCGGCTGTTGTAGAGGGCCCCGGCGAGCTCCTCGTAGTCGTACTGGGTGATCGCGACGCCCTTGCCGAGGACGTAGCAGATCAGCTCGCCGTCGAGCATCCGCCACCAGTCGTCGGCGAGCGCGTCGACCACGGTCCCGTTGTTGCCGAGGGAGACCGTGACCGGCTCGTCGCCGCTCAGGAAGACCGGCACCTGCCGGGTCAGCCGGGTGAGGAACGCCCTGATCCGGCTCCAGGGGAACCTCTTGCCCGACTTGCTCGGCGCGTCCTGGGTCCTGTCGCGGACGGCGTGCACCGCGTCCCTGATGAGCTGGTCGGCCGTCCGGGACTTCTCCCCGACCAGCCGCTCCAGCTCGCGGTAGATGTCCTGCCGCAGTTCCTGGAACGGCCCCATGTTGTTCTGCCTCAGCACGTCAACGCACTGGTGCGAGAGCGAACGGGGCTCCTGGCCGTTCGGGGAGTGGGCC
>NZ_SMJX01000478.1 GCF_004348535.1 Actinomadura sp. KC216 | reverse complement strand
GCTGACCCCTCCGCCGCCCGGGGCCGGGGAAACGTTCGGGGGTGTCGCGGCGTTGTACGGGGAGAGGCATTTCCCCGCGACCCGAAGATGGAGCCATGCTGCCGCTGCTGATGGTCCTGGCGTTCCTGGTGATGCCCGTCCTGGAGATCTACGTGATCATCCAGGTGGGCGGGGTGATCGGCGCCTGGCCCACGGTCGGGCTGCTGGTCGCCGAGAGCCTGCTCGGCGGCTGGATCGTGCGCCGCGAGGGCCGCCGCGCCTGGCGGGCCCTGGAGGAGGCGCTGCGCCGCGGCGTCATGCCCGACCGGGAACTCGCCGACGCCGCGCTGGTCATGGCCGGTGGCGTGCTGCTGCTGACACCCGGGTTCGTCACCGACGTGTTCGGGTTCGCGTTCGTCCTGCCGTTCACCCGGCCGCTGGTGCGGCGCGTCCTGTCGCGGTACGCGACGCGGCGGATGCGCGCCGCCGAAGACCGGGCGAGGGCCCGGGCGGCGGCGTTCCCGCCGGGTTTCACCGGCGGGTTCGACCCGTTCGGCCGCGGGCCCGGCCCCGGGCGCGTCGAGACCCCGCCGGGACCGGTCGTCCGCGGCGAGGTCATCGACGAGGACGATCACCCGTCCCGCACGTGACCCCGGCTCACGCGTCGCGGGCGGTGAACAGGACCGCGCCGGCCAGCAGCGCCGCCGCCGCGTACGCGGCCAGCACGCCGAGGCCCGGCCACGGCCCGATCGGCAGCCGCTCCAGGCCCCGCGTCGCCTGGACGGCCAGCCCCGCCGGCATCGGCGCGAACTTCTCCAGCCGGTCCCGCCACGTCTCGTCCCCGACGAACCGGGCCACGATCGGGACGATCCACAGCAGCGCCAGCACCGCCGTGATCGCCGCCGCCTGCTCCCGGACCGCCGTCCCCACCCCGAGCGCCAGCAGCGCCACCAGCACCAGGTACAGGACGGTCCCGAACGCGGCCCGCGCCGTGGGGCCGTCCAGCGGCGACAGCGGCGGGTAGCCGTTCGCGGCGGTGAACCCGCTGCCGGCGAGCAGGCCCCGCCCGGCCGCCAGCGACGCCAGCACCCCCGCCGTCCCGGCGGCGGCGACCACGGCCGCGACCACGGCGGCCTTCGCGGCCAGCACCGTCCCGCGGCGCGGCACCGCCGCCAGCGTCGCGCCGATCGTCCCCGCCGCGTACTCGCTCCCGACCGCCAGGACCCCGAGGACGACCGCCGCGACCTGCCCCAGCTGGACGCCCGACAGCGCCAGCTTCGGCGTGTCCTCCTGGCAGCCGGCGGGGCTCGTGCAGTGCGAGGTGTCCACGGCCCCGGTCACCGCCGCGCCCACGGCGGCGGTCAGCCCGGCCAGCGCCAGCAGCAGCCATCCGGTGGACGGCACCGTCCGCAGCTTCGTCCACTCCGCCCGCACCGCGCGCGCCGTCCCGATCATGCGTCCCGGGTGCGGGGGGACGGCCCCCCGAACCCCCCGGTTCGCTACGCTCATGCGTCACGCCGCCCGACCTGCCAGAGCGCCGCCGCCATCGCCGCCGCCGCGTACGCGCACAGCACCCCGAACCCGGCCCACGGGCCGATCGCCCGGTCGAACCGCTCGACGGTCTGCTGGATCGCGAACCCGGCCGCCGGGGTGAGCCGCTCCAGCCACCGCGCCGCCGACAGCGGCAGCCCGGTCGCGACGATCTGCGGCAGCAGCAGGACCATCAGCACGATCGTGATCGCGGGCGCGCTGCGCCGCACGATCACCGCGACGGCCAGCGCGAGCACCGCGACGACGGCCAGCACCGCCGCCGTGCCGAGCACCGCGCGCAGCACGGCGCCGTCCGAGAGCGGCGGCGGCGCGAGCCCGTTCGAGCGCCGCAGCGGCGCGGCCAGCAGCACCGCGCCGAACGCCGCCGCCAGCCCCGCCGCGAGCGACGCCAGGGCCGCCACGACCGCCTTGGCGGCCAGCACCCGGCCCCGGCGCGGCGTCGCCGCGAACGTCGTGCGCACCATCCCGTGCCGGTATTCGGAGGTGACGAACAGCACCGCGAGCGCGACGATCGCCGCCTGCCCGATCAGCACGCCGGTGAGGGTCGTGCGGGTGTCGTCGTCGGCGAACAGGTCCGGCCCGACGTCGCCCGACCCGGTCAGCGTGAACGTCCCGCCGGACTCGGTGCGCCCGCCCACCGCGGGGCCGCGGGCGGGCCCGCCCGGCGACCCGCGGTCCCGCCATCGCGCGCCCGGCGGCGCGGGCGACACCGACACGTGGTCGAACGTGGCCCGCGTGTCGCGCGGATGCCCGTCGACGCTCTCCCCGCCGAACGCCCGCCGCACCTTGACCTCGTCGGGGACGGCGACGAACATCCCGGCCAGCGCGGACGGCGGCAGCCCCGCCAGGCGCACCGACCCGACACGGTCCCAGGCGCGCCCGTCCGCCGACGCGTACCCGGTCACGGCCGTGCCCGCGCGGGTCAGCTTCAGCCAGCGCGGCGCCGTCCCCGCGCCGCCGCCCGCGCCGTCGCCCTTGTAGCCGGTCTGCAGCCGGACGCCGTGCCCCGGCGTCACCATCAGCGCCGCGTACGGGGTGGCCCGCTCCGCACTGCCCCTGATCATGAGGCCGGCCTTCGCCCATCCGCCGCCGCCGTGCTGGGAGGTGACGCGCGCGACGATCGACCCGTCCCCGGCGAGGGGCAGGTAGGTGTAGTGGCCCAGGTCGATGATCTGCCGCCGGGCGGGGTCGGCCGGCCCGCCGCCCGAGCCGCTGGACTCGGTGCCCGCGGCCGTCAGCAGCGCCACCACGACCGTCACCAGGACCGCCGCGAGCAGGGTCAGCGTCCAGCGCGGGACGGTCCGCAGCTTGGTCCACTCGGCGAGCAGCAGCCGCCGGAACCCGTCGCTCGCCTCCGCCTGGACGGTGCTGCGGTACGGCTCGCGCGTGGCGGGGGTGCCGCGCCCGGGGGAGGTCACGGCGCCTCCCGTCCGGTCACGGCCTGGAACTCCACCGCGTCCTTGGTCAGCTCCATGTACGCCTCCTCCAGCGTCGCGCGGTGCTCGGCGATGCCGGAGAACGCCACCCCGGCCTCGGTGAGCAGTGCGATGATCCGTTCGGCGGGCAGGCCCGTGACGGTCACCGCGTCCCGCCCGGTCGCGGTGGCGGTGGCGCCCGCGCGCGCCAGCACGGTCATGGCCTCCTCCCGGCGGGCCGTGCGCAGCTCGACCCGCCCGGCGGACGCGGCGTCCAGCAGGTCCTGGACGGCGGTGTCGGCGATCAGCCGGCCCCGGCCGATCACCACCAGATGGTCCGCGCCGCCCTCCAGCTCGCTCATCAGGTGGCTGGAGACCAGCACCGCCCGGCCCTCGGCGGCCAGCGACCGCAGCAGCCGCCGCATCCACGCGATGCCCTCGGGGTCCAGGCCGTTGACGGGCTCGTCGAACATCAGCGCGGGCGGGTCGCCGAGCAGCGCCGCCGCGATCCCGAGCCGCTGCCGCATGCCGAGCGAGAACCCGCTGGCGCGCCGCCGCGCCGCGCCGCCCAGCCCCGCGAGCTCGATCACCTCGTCCACCCGCCGGACGGGGAGCCCGTTGGCGTGCGCGAGCCACCGCAGATGGTCGCGGGCGCGGCGCGCGGGGTGCACGGCGGAGGCGTCCAGCATCGCGCCGAGGCGGCACAGCGGCGTCCGCAGCGACCGGTAGGGCTTCCCGCCGACCAGCGCGGTGCCCGCGTCGGGCCGGTCCAGGCCCATGATCACCCGCATGGTGGTGGACTTGCCGGCGCCGTTGGGGCCGACGAACCCGGTGACCTGCCCGGGGGCGGCGGTGAACGACAGGTCGTCCACGGCGACGGTCGGCCCGAACCGTTTGCGCAGGCCCCGCACTTCGATGGTTGCGTCCATGGTCCGGGAGGCTACGGACCCGCGCGGCTCCGGGGCGTCCCGCCGTAGTGCCGTTTCGGGTGGCGGGACGCGGGGGACGCCCGGTCCCTCTGGGGAGGGACGCCGCCGCGCCGCCGGCCACGCCACAATGGCCTGCGTGGGGCGGAGCGGCACGGGGCGGAGCGGGGAACACCGGACATGGTGGCCGCGCCCGTCACCCGCGCGCCTGTGGCCCGCCGCCGGGGGCCTGCTGGCGCTGGCCGGGACGGCCGAGGCGGTGCTGCGCACCGGAGGCCGGCCGGGGGTGGTGCTGTCGCTGGCCATCGTGGTGGACGTGTGCGCGACGCTCCCGCTCGTCCTGGCCCGCGACCGCGTCACCGCCGCCGCCGTCGCGATCACCGTCGCGGCGCCGGCCGCGTGGGTGCTGCACCGGGGGGTGGGGGTCGCGGCCGCCGTCGCGCTCGTCACGGTCTGGTCGGTGCTGGTCCGCCGCCGGGTGCTGCGCCGCCGCGCCGACGCCGCCGCGCTGGACGCCTCCCGCCGCGCCTTCGAGACCACGCTGCTGGAGCACACCGCGCGCGGCGAGCGCGCCCGCATCGCCCGCGAGCTGCACGACGTCGTCGCCCACCACATCTCGATGATCTCCGTCCAGGCGGAGACGGCGCGGCTGGCCGTCCCCGGCATGCCGGCCGAGGGCGCCGAGCGGCTGCTGGCCATCGGCGACACCGCCCGGACCGCCCTCACCGAGATGCGGCGGCTGCTCGGCGTGCTGCGCGAGGA
>NZ_SMJX01000477.1 GCF_004348535.1 Actinomadura sp. KC216 | reverse complement strand
GTCCTGCTGCGGCCCGACGGCCACATCGCCTGGATCGGCGACGACCAGCGGGACCTGGACGCCCACCTCACCCGCTGGTTCGGCGAGCCCGCCGCCTGACCCACCGCCTGACGCCGCCGGACATGGGTCGGGCCCGTACCGTCACCGGTACGGGCCCGATCCGCCGATCGTCAGCCGCTCACGCGGACTTCCTGCGCCCGGCGCGCAGGATCTCCAGCCGCTCCGCCAGGACCTCCTCAAGGTCTTCGAGCGTCCTGCGCTCCATGAGCATGTCCCAGTGCGTGCGCGGCGGCTTTCCCTTCTTCGCTTGCGGCAGTTCCCCGTCGACCCGCAGGGCCGTGGCCCCGCAGTTACGGCATTCCCAGGTCATCGGCACCTCGGCCTCGGCGGCGAGCGTCACGGTGAACCGGTGGCCCTTCGTGCAGGTGTAGTCCACCTCTTGCCGAGGGGCCAGATCGGTGTTGCGATCGTTCTCGTAGCTCGTCGCTCCGAGTCGGGTGCCGCGAAGTGCGCGCTCGGCCATCGTCACGTGCCTCCCAGACGGCTTGCGGTCTTGCCCTGACCAACGCTGAATCCCGTGACAAGATTCCCCGGGGCGGGATGATCCAACCCTGCCGTTTGCGTCCGCACCGGGCCGCGCCCCTGCGGCGGCCCTAGCGGCGGCCCTGCACCACCCCTGCTCGGGCCCTTGCACGGGTCTCAGCGGCGGGACGTGAGGACCTCGTCGACCAGCCCGTAGTCCTTGGCCTCGGCGGCGGTGAAGTACCGCTCCCGGTCCAGGTCGCGGCGGACGGTCTCGGGGTCCTTCCCCGTCGCCTCCGCCAGGATCGCCTCGGTCTGCTCCCGCAGCCGCAGCACCTCGCGGGCCTGGATGTCCAGGTCGGTGGTGTGGCCGCGGGCGACCTCGATCGCCGGCTCGTGCAGCAGGATCCGCGCGCCGGTCAGCGCCGCCCGCCGGCCCGGCGAACCGGCCGCCAGCAGGATCGCCGCCGCCGACCCGGCCTGCCCGACGCACGTCGTCTCGATCGGCGGCCGGACGTAGCGCATCGTGTCGCAGATCGCCAGCATCGAGGTCAGCGACCCGCCCGGCGAGTTGATGTAGAGGGCGATGGGCCGGTCGGGGTCCATGCCCTCCAGCGCCAGCAGCTGCGCGGTGACGTCGTTGGCGCTGATGTCGTCCACCGGCGCGCCGAGGAACACGATCCGGTCCTCGAAGAGCTTGTTGTAGGGGTCGGTGTGCTTGCGCCCGAGGGTGGTCTGCTCCTCGAACTCGGGAACGAGGTAGCGCCGCTCTGACCGTCCGGCCCGTGTCATGTGCCCACCCGGTCGGTGCTGTCGATGACGTGGTCGACGAATCCGTAGTCGCGGGCCTGCTCGGCGGTGAACCAGGCGTCGCGGTCGCCGTCGGCCTCGATCCGCTCCAGCGGCTGCCCGGTGTGGAACGCCGTCCGCTCCGCCAGGGTCCGCTTGAGGTACAGCGACTGCTCGGCCTGGATCTTGATGTCGGACGCGGTGCCGCCGATCCCGCCGTGCGGCTGGTGCATCATCACGCGCGCGTGCCGCAGCGCGTACCGCTTGCCCCGCGTCCCGGCGCACAGCAGCGTCTGTCCCATGGACGCGGCCATGCCCATCGCGACGGTGGATATGTCGTTCGGGACGAACTGCATCATGTCGTAGATCGCCATCCCGGCGTCGACGACCCCGCCGGGGGAGTTGATGTAGATCGTGATGTCGCGCTGCGCGTCCTGCGCCGCGAGGAGCAGTAGCTGCCCGTTGACCCGGTTGGCGAGCGAGTCGTCGATCTCGGTCCCGATGAAAACGATCCGCTGCGCGAGCAGCCGCTCGAACAGCTGCGCCTCCGCCACGATCGGCGCCTCCGCCACCCTCGCGTACGTCCTGCCCACGAACGTCTCCGCCCGTCGCTCGCCGTCCCAGCGTCCCGGTACCCCGTCCACGCGCCCTCCTCGATCTGTACAGTCCGTACGCTACGTACGTCAGCACGCTAGCTCCTACGGAACGGGGTGACCAGGGGTGAACGCGGCGTTTCGCTATACGATGAAATACGTGGATGTTCCGGTGACCGAAGCACGCGCCGAGTTCGCGGACCTGGTGAACCGGGTCGCCTACACCGGCGAGCCCGTCAAGCTGACGCGGCGGGGACGGGTGATGGCCGCGCTGATCTCCCCGGAGGATCTGGAGCTCCTGGAGATGGTGAGGTCGCAGCGCGTCGACCTGACCCAGGGCGCGGCGCAGGCCGCTCAGCCCGTCGACCGTCCGCAGTCCCCGGCCGCGCCGCTGCGCATCGCGGCCGAGCACCGCCCTCCCGGCTTCAGCCGCTGAGCCCCGAGGTGGTGGCGGGGCCGGGCCATTGGCCGCGGGCGGTCATGACGTCGCGGAGGGTGAGGAGCTCGTCGGTCATGATGCCGTCGACGCCGAGGTCGAGGAGGCGTTCCATGGCGGCGCGGTCGTTGACCGTCCAGGCGTGGACCTGCAGGCCCAGCTCGTGGGCGCGGGCGATGAACGACTCGGTGACGAACGGGAGGCGGCCCAGGCCGTAGGGGACCTGGGCGCAGGCCACGCCGGTGGCGGCCAGGCGGACGAGCTTCCCGGCCGGGCCGCCGTAGGACTTGGCGCGCAGCGCCATCACGCCGCGGGGCCCGAGCGCGGTGCAGACGTCGCGGTCGGTGAACAGGGGCAGGCGGGCGCGCATCTGGGCCAGCCGGCGGGTGGAGAAGGACGTGATGCACACCCGGTGCCAGGCGTTCGTGCGGTGCAGCGCCGCGGCGAGGGGGCCGATGACGGGGGCGTCCTTGAGGTCGATGTTGACGCGCGCGTCCGGGAACGAGCCGAGCAGGTCCTCCAGGCGGGGGATGGGCTCGGCGCCGCCGATGCGGGCCTTGGCGACCTCGGCGTAGGGGAGCCGGGCGATGGTGCCCGTGCGGTCGGTGACGCGGTCGAGGGTGCGGTCGTGGAAGGCGACGACGACGCCGTCGGCGGTGGCGTGCGCGTCGGTCTCCAGGTAGCGGTAGCCGAGGTCGACGGCGCGCTGGAAGGCGGCCATGGAGTTCTCCGGCCGGCCGCCCGCGCCGCCGCGGTGGGCGAAGGGGATCGGGCCCGGATGGTCGAGGAACTCGTACGTGCGTCGCACCCGTCCGATTATGGCCGACCTCGCCGCCACACTTGACCTTACTACGTAAAGGCACCAGGCGGATTGCGTCCAATGCTACGGTCGGCGGCGGCGAACTGATCACCAAAAGAGCAAGCCGATGGCGGACGTGAACGACTACCGCGCGACGTTCGAGCTGGTGGACGTCGACGGCGACGGGTACATCTCGACCGCCGAGCTGAAGAACCTGATGAGCAAGCTCGGGCAGGACATCACCGATACGCGTGCGGTGGAGGTGGTCGTGGCCGCCGACGCCAACGGCGACGGCAAGATCTCGCTGGAGGAGTTCACGGCGCTGATGGAGCGCACCGCCGACCTCTGATCCCGGCCGGCGTGGTCAGGGCGCCGGGTTGCGGCGGACCTTGACGGTGCTGTCGGTGCGGTGCATGACGCGCCCGTCGGGGGCGGTCTGGACGCGGTCGTGCTCGGCGCTGTAGAGGACGTCCCACTCGCCGTCCGGGAGCCGCAGGGACGCCAGGACCTCGGCGGCGGTGGGCAGGTGCGCCTTGGGGTAGGCGTCGGGGTCCCAGGGCGGGGGTCCGGAGTGCCCGACGATGAGCAGGGTGCCGCCGGGCGCGACGGCCGCCGCGGCGGCGCGCAGGACCGGCTCGCGCGGCAGCCCCTCCTGGGGGAAGTGCAGGAACGCGGCGGAGACCAGGTCGTAGGTGCCCTTGGGGAACGACACGCCCAGGTCGTGCTGCTGGAAGTCGATGCGGTCGGCGACGCCGGCGGCCTCGGCGTGGCGGGCGGCGCGTTCGAGGGCGACGCCGGAGATGTCGGTGGCGGTGACGTGCCAGCCGCGCTTGGCGAGCCAGATCGCGTCGCCGCCCTCGCCGCAGCCGAGGTCCAGGGCAGTGCCGGGTTCCAGGTCGGAGGTCTCCTGCACGAGCATCTGGTTGGGGTCGCCGCTCCAGAGGTGATCGTGCTCGGCGTAGCGGGAGTCCCAGAATTCCCGGCGTGCGGTGGTGTCGTCCATGGTCAGAGGGTGGACCCGGACGGGCTCGTCCGGCGAATCCTGTTGCGGTTTCGGCAAACACAGCAGCGGGGCCGGGGCGAGGGCGGCCGGGGCGGCGGCGAGGGCGCAGCAGAGCGGCAGGGGCAGCGCGTCCAGGAACACGCCGGTCGCGGCGGACCCGGCGGAGATGCCGAGGTTGACCGACGTGCTGGTCCACGCGACGGCGCGGGTGCGGGCGCGGGCTGGGGTGGCGGCGTCGGTGATCAGGAACGCGGTGGTGAAGGCGGGGCCGACGAACAGCCCGACGGTGAAGGCGGCCGCGGCCAGGGCGGCGACGGACGGGGCGAGCCCGGCCGCGGCGAGGACGACCCCGACCGGGCAGAGGACGGCGGCCAGGGCGGTGAGCAGGGCGGCGTACGCGACGGTCATCGGGGGCAGGGCGCGGCGTGGGCCGTGCCGGTCGATCAGTGCGGCGCGCAGCGGTGAGAGGGCGGCGCCGGTGAGCCCGTGCGCGGCCATCAGCGCGCCGGCGCGGGTGTAGGAGCCGGTGGAGGCGGTGAACGCCAGGGTCAGGGA
>NZ_SMJX01000476.1 GCF_004348535.1 Actinomadura sp. KC216 | reverse complement strand
CGCCGATCACCACCCGGTCCCGCGCGTCCCCCACAGCACCGCCTCCCCGACACCGGGCATGGTCGGCTCCAAGGCCCGCCTCGCCTCGGCCGGCAGCTCGCAACGCGTCCACGACGGCTCCCTTCGCCTCCGGAAAGTCGCCCGTCACTCTCGCTGTACGCGCAGGAACCCGTCTCCCGTTCACGTCCGGCACGAACGTTTTCCCTGGCCGCACCCGTCACCCCGCAAGCGACGTGTCATGATCGCACCAGGAGGACTCCTCATGAACCTGCCTGACGACCTCGACGAATTGGCACGTGCCATCATCGACGCGAACCGCTACATGACCCTGGGCACGACCGAACCCGACAACCGCCCGCGCCTTTCCCCGGTCTATTTCACCCACACCGCCTACCGCACGTTCTACTGGGTCTCCTCACCCTCGGCCCAACACTCCCGCAACATCGAAGCCCGCCCATCCGTCGCCCTGGCCATCTACGACTCGACCGCAGAAATCGGCGCCGGCCGCTGCGCCTACATAGAAGCGACAGCCTCCATCGTCCCGGACGAAGAACTACCGCAACGCTGCGCAGAAGCCTTCGCCCACATAGACCCAGGCGCCAAGGCATTCCACCCCGAAGAACTAACCGGCGACGCCCACCTACGCCTCTACGCAGCCCACGCCACGAACCACGAAGTACACGTCCCGGGCCGCGACCCGTCCAACGAATCCGGCATAGACACCCGCCGCCAAGTCAACCCGTAAACCACCAAGCGAACGTTCTCCCGCCACAAACGTGCCCGATCATGCACGGAGGGTGACAGTGTGAGTGAATGCCCTCCCGGAACCAACCCACAGTGCGGCTCCGCCGGATCGGCTCGGCCCTCCGCAAGGCCCGCGAAGCCAACAACCTGACCGTCGGCACCGCCTGCCGCCGCTACGGCCGCTCGAAGAGCTGGCTCAGCACCCTGGAAAACGGCCTCCACACCATAGACCCCCAAGAACCGGCCGACCTCCTCGACTTCTGGGGACCGCACGTACGAAGGCAAGATTTCCGCTGCTGCCCTTGATATCGCCAGCCTGGAGGTGGAGTCCGCGATAATTCACAACTTCCAACCTTGTGTGTTCCCAGGTCTGCTACAGACGCGGAACTACGCGAGCGCTCTTTTCTCCACGCGCCTGTCCGACGACGCAAGCATCTCCGCTCTGCTCGACTTCCGGAGGGACCGGCACCGCATACTCACGGACCCGAATCCACCTCAATACGTCTCGATCATCAACGAGTCGGTCTTCCGTCATCAGGTCGGAGATGAAGCGGTGATGCGCGAGCAGATCCGCCGGGTAGGCGAGGTCGCCCGGTGGGACCACGTCCACGTGCGGGTTCTGCCGGTCTCCGCTGGCGCACACCTCGGTTTGGCCGGATCCTTCGTGCTCATGTCCCTTCGGCCACCCGGATCGCTGACCGTGTCGGTGCTCGAACTGTTCGCCAAGTCCGTCTTTGTGGATGACGAAGACCAAGTGGCGGAGCACGCCGCAGTCTTCAACCGCATCCTGGACGCGTCGCTGGACGAGACCGCCTCGCTAAGGTTCATTGACGCGATAGCGTCATAACCATGGGCAAAGACAAAACATACGCTGGAATCAACACCAGTCACGCGGCCCACGAAGGCATCGAGATCATTACGCCTTGGCGCAAGAGCCGCCACAGTGCCACGCCAGAAGGCGACTGCGTCGAAGTCGCAGGGGCCGAAGCAAAAGATCAACCACACCGAGCCCACCGCTTCGATCGCCCCAAGCTGGCGCAAGAGCAGCCACAGCGAGCCCAACGAAACCGAACGCGCCGAGGCTGGCCGGGCCACAACCCGGGTGGTCGCCGTCCGCGACTCCAAGGACCCTAACGGCGACATCCTCACTTTCGAGACCGGCGAGTGGCACACCCTCCTCACCAACATCAGGACCGGCGCCCACGACCTCAACCCATAACCCCATCCACCCAGCCGTCCCCGCACCAGGTCGGACGGGCAGCTCACCATCGCCGAACTTGCGGCACAACCTGCGGAGGGCGACCCGACTCCGCCACCCCCGCCTCCAACAACGGCTGAGACGAGCAAACGCGGCAGCGGCAAGGACCCCGGCGACGACGAGAGCGAACACGTCGAGGTCGGGCGGCAGCTCACCTTCGCGAAGCCTCCGGCGCAACCCACCTAGGGCGGCCCGACCTCGAGGTTTGGATGGGGCGACGACATGGTTGGTCGCCGACTACGGCTCCAAGATCCTGGCGGCGACATCCTCACCTTCAAGACCGGCGAATGGCACACCCACCTCACCAACATCTAGCCGGTGGAAGGGCAGCAAGGCTCACGATCATCGAGTTTGACGCAACCTGCGGGGCGGCCCCCCGACCCCGCCTGTTCCGGCCACGAACGACGGCTAGGACGAGCGGACGTGGCGGCGGCGAGGAGGGCAAGTGCGTCGAGGTTGGGCCGGGCCACGCGACGCGGGTAGTCATCCGTCCACCCAGTACTTCAGCCGTAGGACGTGATCTCCATGAGGAGGACCGCCTCGCATAGCTCCGGTTAGGCTCGTCGGCGTGGAGTTGGACCGCCCTCTTGTTCGCGACGCTTACCCGGACCTCATCGCTGAGCTGATCACCCTCTTGGAGGATGAGGGTGAACGTGAGCTTGCTCTGTGCCTGGCGGATGTGCGTCTGGTCGCGATGTGCGATTGCGGTGATGACTTCTGTCAAAGCATCCGCACTGAAGTCCATCCGAAGGGACAGCCGTACGGCGAGGGCCATCGGTGCGTGCCACTCCTGCCCTCGAGAGGCATGCTAAATCTGGACGTCCTGAACGGTCGGATCATGTACATCGAGGTGCTGGATCGGCCGCCCATGCACAATCACCTAGGGCGTGGCTCAAAGTAATGACATGAGGCTCGCTGGGCGCCTTGTGCCCGAGCCAGGCCGTAATCGAGCGTGGCATCGCGTCGCAAGTTCTACGGTGATCGCGTAGCTGATCCTGGAGTATCACGGAGACGAGCGTGCGATGCGGCGTGGGCGGAGCATGGTGTTCCTGGCCGGGAGTGCGGCGCTGGTTCTGGCCAGCCTGGTCGGTGATGAGGAGGGCTGGGGGTATGGCCTGGACCCGGAGTCGGGGGCGGTGGGCCTTGTGTTCATTGCCGCCTGCCATGCACTGACCGTTCGGCTGGAGGACGGGCTCGGGCGGCGGGCGGCCGCTGTCCGTCTGGGCGCGCTGGGCTGTGCAGCGGTGATCACCGGCGTTCTGCTGTGGGTGGAGTACGGCTGGTGGTTCGCCATGGAATCGCATGTCAGGGCGACGGAGGATGTCCAGCTCTACGAGGAGGACATCGCGCAGGCCGCGACCATGGTGTTCGTGGTCGCCTACTTCGCGGCCACCGTGCTGATCCTGGGCCTGGTGGCGGTGATCGGCCGGGAACGGCGGGCTGTGGTGGCCGGGCTGGGTGCCGTCGTCGCAAGCACCCTGCTGCTGAAGGTCGTGGTGGCCTGGATGATCGCGATACCGGTGCTAGGCAAGCACCGAGATCACCACTATGAGGCGTTCTTCGATGCCGCGCTGCGGTCCCTGGGGCTGCAGGGCCCACGGATGGCTGACCTGCTGCTGACGTTGGTCGTCGCAGTTCTGGCGGTGGGAGTGTTGGTCCTGGCGCGGCGCCCGAACCTGACGGCGCCCCCGTACAGGCCAGGCTCGCCGATGCTGGCGGTGGATCTGCTGGTGGTGAGCGCCTGGGTGCTGGCCCCACTGTCCCTGAACGAGGTCAACTTCGACCCGGGGGTCGGGGCTGCGGGCGCCGTGGCCGTTTTCGCCGCATCGCTGGCCGCACTAGGCGTGTCTCGAAGTAGGTGAAGCCGTTCGTTGATGGGGTGAATTCAACGACGGCCTGGTAGTGAACATGCCCAAGGGCATCGGTCGCGCTCTGATCGGGGACGCGACGCGATGCGCAGGCTCGTCCAGGGTGCCGCAATCATCGGGGTCGTGACGTTCGGCGCCGATCATCCCCGGGAGCGGCTCCGGGTGGGTTTGCCGGAAGACCGTCCCAGGAGAATCTGCCTATGTGGTTGGTTGTTGATGACAGTGATCGCGATCGGTGGGACTCCGTGCCTGGAGAGCGCGTGGGACCGCTGTGGTTCGCATGAGCCCGGAGGACGCGAAGGCCGTGATGGAGGCACGCGGGTTCACGGGATTGCTGTCTCCGCTGGAACCCGAGCACGGCGCCCTCACCTGGCAAGCTGAGTTCCGTGCCGCCACAGCACCGGGGTACTCGACGGCCGTCACGCTCCATTACCGAGACCCTGAGGGCCTGGCCTGCGTCGCCGTCGATGCCCTGTGGCCCCCAGATCAGCTTGGACGGGACGGCGCTGGTTGGGCGTGCGCCGTCGAATCTCATGAAGGAGTTCTTCGACTACCTGACCGAACGTGAGAAAGCCGTGCCACGTCTCGGTCGAAGGCGACGCCGCGTCCGATGAACTCGGAGTCGTCATCCGGGCCCAGCGAGCGGGAGACATCCTCCTCAGCCGCCCCTCCACAGGAGTGGGACCTCCGCTGACCAACCTTCAACACTCCAGGCCGGACGGGCTCACCATGACGAGACACGTCGACGCACGATGCCACAGCGGTGGCGAAGGCCACTGGTGCGACGCCTGCCCGGTCGTCACCTAAGTGCGGGGTTTGGTCAGGCGGCTTGGGCG
>NZ_SMJX01000475.1 GCF_004348535.1 Actinomadura sp. KC216 | reverse complement strand
GAGCGAGCGCGGGCCCATCGACTACTGGCTGTCGGACATGGACGGCGTCCTGGTGCACGAGGGACGTCCCGTGCCCGGCGCCGAGGAGTTCATCCGGCGGCTGTCGGCGTCCGGCAAGCCGTTCCTGGTGCTGACCAACAACTCGATCTACACCCGCCGGGACCTGTCGGCGCGGCTCGCCGCGGCCGGGCTGCGGGTCCCGGCCGAGGCGATCTGGACCTCCGCGCTGGCCACCGCGAAGTTCCTCGCCGACCAGCGGCCCGCAGGATCGGCGTACGTGATCGGCGAGGCGGGGCTGACGACGGCGCTGCACGAGTCGGACTTCGTGCTGACCGACATCGACCCCGACTACGTGGTGCTCGGCGAGACCCGCACCTACAGCTTCTCCCAGATCACCCGCGCGATCCGGCTGATCGAGGGCGGCGCGCGGTTCGTGGCGACCAACCCCGACCCGATCGGCCCGTCCCCGGAGGGGTCGCTGCCCGCGTGCGGCGCGGTCGCCGCGATGATCACCCGCGCGACGAAGGTGGAGCCCTACTTCGTCGGCAAGCCGAACCCGCTGATGATGCGGACGGCGCTGAACGTCGTCGGCGGGCACAGCGAGCGGACCGCGATGGTCGGCGACCGGATGGACACCGACATCGTCGCCGGCGTCGAGGCGGGCCTGGAGACGATCCTGGTGCTGACCGGCGTGACCGGCAAGGACGAGATCGCCCGGTTCCCGTTCCGGCCGCACCGCGTCGTGCCGTCCATCGCCGACCTCATCGACCTGATCTGACCCGCCCGGCCCGGAGGCGGTCGCGAAGGGTTCAGCGGACGGCGCCGAGCGCGGCCATGAGGCCCAGCGCGTCCGACACCACCCAGTACTCGGCGAACCGGCCGTCCTCCGCGCGGAAGATGTCCTGCCCGCGGAACGACACCGGCGTGCCGGGCGCCGCGGTCGCGCCCGGGATACCGCCCCGGTACTCGCCGTGGAAGGTCCATCCGGCGGCGACCATCCCGTCGCCGACGACCGGCCCGACGTCCAGGGTGGTGCGGACACCGCCGAACGAGGCGTGGGAGCGGCGGACCTGCTCGGCGGCCCCGGCCGGGCCGTGCACCTCCAGGTTCGGCCAGTGCCCGATGAACCCCGGGGCCAGGATCTCCTCCGCGGCGGCGTAGTCGCCGGTCCACACCTCGAACAGCCAGCGCCGGTACAGCTCGTCCAGCATTTCCATCCCTGCGCGCTGCCCGCGCGCGCCCGCGCCAAACCCCCGCCGCCGCGCCGGGGGCGCACGCCGTAGACTCGGTGCGGCCATGCGCACGATCAGACAGGCGGGGTCCCGCGAGCTGGAGGTCCGCCGCTCGCGGTTCGTCTGCACCCTCGCCCGCGCCGCCGGGGAGGACGAGGCGGCGCGGTTCCTGGAGGAGCACCGGCGCGCGCACCGCGACGCCACGCACAACTGCACCGCCTACGTGGTCGGCGAGCACGGCGAGTTCACCAGGAGCAGCGACGACGGCGAGCCCGCGGGCACGGCCGGGATCCCGATGCTGGAGGTGCTGGTGCGGCGCGGCCTCACCGGGACGGTCGCGGTCGTCACCCGCTACTTCGGCGGGGTGAAGCTCGGCGCGGGCGGTCTGGTCCGCGCCTACGGGCAGGCGGTCGCCGGCACCGTCGACGCGGTCGGGGTGGTGGAGCTGCGCCCGGTGGTGACGGTCACCGTCGCGGTGGAGCACGCGCTGGCGGGACGGTTCCTCGGCGACCTGCACGCCCGCGGCGTCCGTCCCGGCGATGTCCGCTACGGGCGGCGTGTCGAGGCCGACGTGCCGGTCCCGCTCACCGACGTCGACGACTTCGAGGCGTGGGCGGCGCAGGCCACCGCGGGCCGCGCGTCCCTGCGCCGCGGCGTCCCCGGCTACGTCGAGGTCCCCGTCACCCCCTGAACCTCCCGGCCCCGCTGGTCCCGGCGCGGGCGCTGATGACGGGCGCGGCGGTAATGAGCCTGGCGGCCCTGACCGCGCCGCCCGGAGCGGGTTTCAGCCGCCGAGGCTGTCGAGGGCGACGTCCAGGCGCTGGGCGAGGCTCTCGATCTGCTCCTCGTTGGCGCCGGTGTCGAGTTCGGCGATCACGGCGTTGCGGGTGGTGATGACCAGGGCCTCTTCGGGCCCGTCGCCGCGGCCGGGGTCGGCGGGCACGACGGCGGCCTTCCCGGCCACGACGACGAGCGCGGCGTCGCGGTGGGCGGAGGCCAGCAGGGCGTGCAGATGCTCCGAGGTGATCGTCGGCATGGGGTGACCTCCAGATGCGGACGGCGGACGGCGGGCGTGCGGGTGGCGGGTGTCAGGGTTTGCGGCCGATGCCGGTGACGAACTCGCGGGCGCGAGCCGGGCCGCCGGTCCCGGGCGACAGCGGTGGGGTGTCGCGGCCGGCGCCGGTGCGCAGCCCGTCCAGGAACTCGGTGATGGCCTCGCGGGCGGTGTGGCGGGGCGTCCAGCCGAGCTGCTCGCGGGCGCGCGAGGTGTCCATGAGCGGGACCCGCAGCGCCAGGTCCAGCAGGCCGGGGGAGGCGGGCACCAGATGCAGCCGCCACGCGGCGGCCAGCGCGGCCCGCACCCCCCGCGCCGGGAGCCGGACGGTGCGGGCGCCCAGCATGTCGGCGAGCTCGGCGGCGTCGATGACGGGGTCGGCGGCGATGTTGAACGCGCCGCGCGCGTCGCCGGAGACGCCGCCGGTGACCGCGAGCCGGAACGCCTCGCCCGCGTCGGCGGAGTGCAGCGCCTGCAGCCGCAGGCCGGGCAGGTCCGGGACGGCGGGGATCAGGCCCGGGCGGGCGAGCCGTCCGGGCAGCAGCGGCCCGGCGAACAGCCGCCGCTGCTCGGCCGCGGTCTGCCGCTCGAACACGAACCCCGGCCGGATCCGCACCACGCGCCGGTCGGGGTGCGCGGCCTCGAAGGTGTCCAGGAGCCGCTCGACGTAGGCCTTCTCGCGGCTGTAGGCGGCGCCGGGCCAGCCGTGCGTGGGCCAGGACTCGTCGACCGGCCGGTCCTTGGGGCCGGGCGAGTACGCGCCGACCGAGGAGGAGTACACCAGCGCGGGCACCCCGGCGCGGGCGGCGGCGTCGAACACGCGGGCGCTGCCGACGGCGTTGGCGTCCCACGTCACCGCCGGGCGGTGGGTGGGCTGGAACAGCCACGCCAGGTGCACCACGGCGTCGGCGCCGCGCATCAGCGGGACCAGGTCGGTGTCGGTCACGTCGGCCTCGGCCCACTCGACCTTCTCACCGCCCTCGTCGGGGGCGGCGGCCCGGCCGGGGTCGCGGCGCGCCAGGCCCGTGACGGCGGTGACGCCCGGGTCCGCGGCCAGCGCCCGGAGCGTGCTGGTTCCGATGTTGCCGGTGGCGCCGGTGACGACGACGCGCATGGCGGCCTCCCCCTCGTCGTGCCCCGTCATCGTGCCGCTCCGCGGGTCCCGTCCCCGCGGGTGGACGGGACCCGGCCCATTCCCGCCTCCCGCCGTTCTATGCCCGCCAGGGCGGCCGGGTTCAGGCGGGTTCAGGCGGGTTCAGGCGGGTTCGGTGGGGCGGCAGTGCCGGCACGGCCGGTACCCGGCGGCCCGCGCGGCGGCCAGGTCGCGGAACCCGCGCCGGTGCCCGGGCGTGATCCGCCGCGCGTCCCCGCAGGTGGGGTAGCACACGATCCCGGTGGTGTCGCTGCCGACCAGCCGCACGCCGCGGCGGGCCAGGTCGGCGGCCTCCTCGACGTCGACGTCCTCGGCGCGCAGCAGCCGCTCCTTGGCGTCCGCGCCGAACACGTAGTCGCCGAGCGCCCCGTCCGAGCGGGTGACGCGGTGGCAGGGGATCAGCAGCGGGACGGGGTTGCGGCCCAGCGCCGACCCGACCGCCCGGACGGCCTTGGGGCGCCCCGCCGCCCGCGCCACCCACGCGTACGGGCGGGTCTGCCCGCGCGGGATCCGCGCGGCGGCGCGCAGCACGGCGGCCTCGAACTCCGACAGGCCGCGCAGGTCCAGCCGCAGCGCGCCGAGCCTGCCGGTGCGCAGCGCGGGCACCAGCCCGGCGGGCGGGCGGTCGGCGGGCAGCAGCGGCCGCGCGAACCGGGCGCGGAACGCGGCGGTGAACTCCTCGTCGTCGAGCCCGGCGCGCAGGTAGGCGACGCCGTGGTCGGTGAAGGCGACCTGGAGGCCCTCCAGCGGCCCGGGGACGTGGACGCGGCGCGCGGCGATGCGGTCCAGCAGGGACGGCGGAGCGTCGGCGGCCAGCCCCGCCAGCTCCCCGGCCAGGGGATCGGGCAGGGGACCGGCCGGGGTGCCGGTGGCGGCCGGGTCGCGGTTCCCGCGGGTGGGATCGGTGCGGGTCATCAGGTGCCCCCTCGCTGGTCAGGGCGCTGCGGATCGTGGCCGGCGCGCAGGCGGCGCAGCCGCGCCAGGCCGCGGGAGATGTGCGATTTGACGGTGCCCTCCGGGACGCCGAGCACGGCGGAGATCTCCGCGACGGGCAGGTCGGTGACGTGGCGGAGCACGACCGCGGCGCGCTGGGCGGGCGGGAGCGCGGCCAGCAGCCCGGCCAGCTCGCGGCCGGTCTCGCGGCGGGCGGCGGCGTCCTCCACGCCCTCGCCCGGGTCGGGCGGGTCCGGGGCGTCCTCGATCGGCGGTCCGGGCGGCGGGCGCCGCGCCGCCGTCCGCAGGCTGTTGCGCCACACGTTCGTCAGGATCGTCAGCAGCCACGCCCGGGGCCGCAGCCCCGCGATGCGGTCCGGCCC
>NZ_SMJX01000474.1 GCF_004348535.1 Actinomadura sp. KC216 | reverse complement strand
CCCAGGAGCGCGCCTCAGGCGACCCGTCGTCCACCCTGGCCGACCCGACGCTCACCACCCCGGACGTGAGCGAGTACACGGGCCCCGCCGCCCCGTCGAACCCGTCCGTCCACGGCCCCGGCACGGGCCCCCAGCCCGCCATCGGAACGGGCACGGGCCCGCAACCGGCCGTGGGCCCGAACACCGGCCCGCAGCCCGCCATAGGCACCGGTACGGGCCCGCAGCCCGCCGTGGGCCCGAACACCGGCCCGCAACCGGCCATAGGCACCGGCACAGGCCCCCAGCCCGCCATCGGAACGGGCACGGGCCCGCAACCGGCCGTGGGCCCGAACACCGGCCCGCAACCGGCCGTGGGCCCGAACACGGGGCCGCAGCCGGCCATCGGCACCGGCACGGGCCCGCAGCCCGCCGTCCGCCCGGGCACCGGGCCTCAGCCCCTCGTGGGCCCCGGCACCGGGCCGCAGCCGCTCATCGGCCTCGGGACGGGCCCGCAGCCCGCACTCGGCATGGGCCCCGGCACCGGCCCACAGCCTGCAGTCGGCCCTGGCACCGGACCTCAACCCGCCATCGGCCGGAACACCGGACCTCAACCCGCCATCGGCACGGGCACCGGCCCGCAGGCCGCCGTGGGACGCGGCACGGGTCCGCTGCCTGCCGTAGGCCCGGGGACGGGTCCGCAACCGGCCATCGAGGCACCGGCACCCGCCTACTCGGGCACGGACACGGTCGCGATCGCCGCCGCGTCTCCGGACCGTCCCCAGCCGTTCGCCGAGCTGGGCATGAACGAAGACGAGTACAGGCGCGTCCGCGGCATCCTGGGGCGGCGCCCGACGTCGTCCGAGCTGGCGATCTACTCGGTCATGTGGAGCGAGCACTGCTCGTACAAGAGCTCCAAGGTGCACCTGCGCCAGTTCGGTGAGAAGGCCCCGAAGACCGACAAGCTCCTCGTCGGCATGGGCGAGAACGCCGGTGTCGTCGACATCGGCCAGGGCTGGGCGGTCACCTTCAAGGTGGAGTCGCACAACCACCCGTCCTACGTCGAGCCGTACCAGGGCGCCGCGACCGGCGTCGGCGGGATCGTCCGCGACATCATCTCGATGGGCGCGCGGCCGGTCGCCGTCATGGACTCGCTGCGCTTCGGCCCGGCCGACGCGCCCGACACCCAGCGCGTCCTGCCCGGAGTGGTCGCGGGCATCGGCGGCTACGGCAACTCGCTCGGCCTGCCCAACATCGGCGGCGAGACGGTCTTCGACGCCTGCTACGAGCAGAATCCGCTGGTCAACGCCCTGTGCGTCGGTGTGCTGAAGCACGAGGACATCAAGCGCGCCGTGGCCCCCGGCCCCGGCAACAAGGTGATCCTCTTCGGTGCGCTGACGGGCCCGGACGGCATCGGCGGCGCGTCCGTCCTCGCCTCGGCGACGTTCGACGAGGAGTCGCACCGCAAGCGGCCGTCCGTCCAGGTGGGCGACCCGTTCATGGAGAAGCTGCTGATCGAGTGCTGCCTGGAGCTGTTCGGCGAGGACCTCGTCGTCGGCATCCAGGACCTCGGCGCGGCCGGCGTGTCCTGCGCGACGACGGAGCTGGCCGCGGCCGGCACCGGCGGCATGCACGTCGACCTCGACGCCGTCCCGCTCCGCGACGAGACGCTCCTCCCCGAGGAGATCCTCATGAGCGAGTCGCAGGAGCGCATGATGGCGGTGGTCGAGCCCGGCAAGGTCGACCGCTTCATGGAGATATGCGCCCGCTGGGAGATCCCGGCGACCGTGATCGGGACGGTCACCGACACCGGACGCCTCGTCATGACGTGGCGCGGCGAGACGATCGTCGACATCCCGCCGGTCACCGCCGCCGACGAGGGCCCGGTGTACCAGCGCCCGCTGCAGCCGCCGGCTGACCTCGGTGCACTCCAATCAGACACGCCAGGGCGGCTGACCCGCCCGTCCAACGGCGACGAGCTGCGCCGCACCGTTCTGTGGCTCGCGGGGTCGCCGAACCTCGCGGGCAAGACGTGGGTGACGTCCCAGTACGACCGCTACGTCATGGGCAACACCGTGATGGCCATGCCGGAGAACGCGGGCGTCGTGCGCATCGACGACGAATCAGGTCTGGGCATCGCCCTGTCCCTGGACGGCAACGGCCGCTACACGCGCCTCGACCCGTACGCGGGCGCACAGCTCGCCCTCTCCGAGGCGTACCGCAACGTCGCCGCCACCGGCGCGCGGCCCCTGGCCGTCACCAACTGCCTCAACTTCGGCTCCCCGGAGGACCCGGGCGTCATGTGGCAGTTCGCCCGCGCCGTCGAGGGCCTCGCGGACGGCTGCCAGTACCTCGGCATTCCGGTCACCGGCGGCAACGTCAGCTTCTACAACCAGACCGGCACCACGGCGATCAACCCGACCCCGGTCATCGGCGTCCTCGGCGTCCACGACGACGTCCGCCGCCGCGTGAACATGTCGCTCACCACCGACGGCGCCACGATCGCGCTGCTCGGCGAGACCCGCGAGGAGTTCGGCGGGTCGGAATGGGCGCACGTCGTCTACGGCCACCTGGGCGGCCTGCCGCCGCTGGTCGACCTGAAGGCGGAGGCGGCGCTCGCGTCCGTGCTGGTCAACGCCATCCGGGACGGCCTGGTCACCGCCGTCCACGACCTGTCGGACGGCGGCCTGTCGCAGTCCCTGGTGGAGTCGTGCCTGCGCGGCGGCCTCGGCGCCAAGATCACGCTGCCCGGCGACCCGTTCGTCGCGCTGTTCAGCGAGTCCGTGGCCCGCGCGATGGTCGTGGTCATGCCGGGCGCCGAAGCGCGCCTCGCGGCCCTGTGCGAGTCGGCGGGCGTCCCCGTGTCCCAGCTGGGCGTGGCGGGCGGCGACAGCCTGACCGTGACGGGCCGCGCCCCAGAAGGCGACCAGCAGGAGCTGTTCAGCATCCCTCTGCACGAACTACGCGAGGCCCACGAGCACATGCTCCCCAGCTACGTCGACTGACCCGTCCACAACAACGCGAAGGGCGCCTCCGTGGTGGGAGGCGCCCTTCGCGTTGAACGGCCTCAGAAGACCGAGATGTGGACGTGGTCGTAGTGGTTGGCTGTGGTGCCGCCGCGGTTCTCCATCATGCGCCAGCCGGGGCTGCGCATGTCGTAGATGCGCTGGCGCCAGATCACGTACTTGATGCCCAGGGCGTTCGCGTGGGAGATCGCGTACTGGGCGGCCCGGTCGCCCTGGGCCTGGGCGCTGCCGGTGGCCATCGCGCCGCCGGTCGTCACCATGAAGTCGCAGGCGCGGCCGGTGCCGTGGTCCTGCGGGTCGCCGGGGCGGGTGCAGCCGATCACGGGGTACGGGCCGGTCTCCAGGTCGATGGTGTTCTTGACCTTGAGCATGCGGGGGGTGATGCCGCCCATGCCGATGCTCGGCGACTCGGGCTTGTACTGCTTGATCAGGGCCTGGATCTTGGCCTTGCGGCTGAGCAGGTCCTTGATCTCTTTCCGCAGCTCCGCCAGCTTCGCCTGGGCCTGCTGGCGGGCCTGGAGCTGCTCGTTGACGAGCTTCTGGATCTGCGCGACCTTCGCGGCCTTGTTCTGCGACAGGTGGCTGACCAGGGTGGCGTTGCTGAGGAGGTCGCTCGGGTTCGTGGACGTCACGACCGTGATCGTGGGGTCCTCGCCGTTCATCATGTACTGGGTGGCGGCGAGCTGGGCGACGAGGTTGCGGGCCTCGACGAGGTCCTGCTGGAGGTCCCTGGCCTTCTTGAGCGACTTCTCCGCCGCGTACTGGGTGTCCTTGAGCTTGGCCAGGTCGCCGCCGTACTGCTTGTCGAGCTTCTCGATCTGCCGGCTCAGCTGGGCGAACTTCTTGCTGTCGCCGGGGTCGGCGGCGTAGGCGTTGAACGCGGCCAGGGCGGGCGGGGCCGCCGCGGAAGGGGTTGCGGTGCCGACCAGAGGCAGCGCGGCGGCGAAGGCCACGAGAGCCATGGCGGCGCGCCTTCCACCGCGTGGGCGTGCGGAGGCGGGGGTCTCCACGTGTTCTCCTCTCGTCCTGGCCGTAGGTCAACGAACCTTAAAGTGCCATCAGTGCATCGCCAAGGTTAAACCCCAGGGATGGGTGGGGCGGTGCGAAGCGTAATAAGCCCTGCTCGCTTGCTGGGGGCCGAGCTATCTTACGTGACGCGACTCACAGCCACTTCTCCAGGTACGGGATGGGACTCATCCACGGTTCAGCCGACCTCCGTAGCCGAGGCTCGTGCCTGGTCGGCTCCATGTGTACTGGAGCGTGCCGTCCGGCTGCCGGGTGATCTGGACGACTCCGGACGTGCACGGCTTAGCGACCGACAGCGACATTTTCAGCGCGCTTTCCGTGCCCCTCGTCAGTGTGAGCGCACCGACGCATTTCTCCTTCGGATAGAACACCCGCCCGGTCGTCCCGCCGGATTGGAACGTGACCTCGACGGGGAACGACACGTTGCGGTTGGTGTTGACGACCGTTCCCTTCCACGTCCCCGCGAACGATGACGGGATCGTCGTCACCGGGCGGTTGTTGGACGCGTTGGTGCTGTCAGGCGGCGACCCGTCGTCGTCCTTGAGCTGGGGCCACAGCACCAGCGCGATGATGGCGATGCCCACGCCGACGCCGATGAACAGGGAGAGCGCGACGCCGAGCACGTGGTTGCTGGGGCGGCGCATCCGCGTGAACGGGGAGGGGTTCCGCGCGGGGGTTTCACGGCCCTGCCCCAGGCCGGGGATGAGGTGCGGGGTCGGTTCGGTGGTGTCCGGGGGCTGGTC
>NZ_SMJX01000473.1 GCF_004348535.1 Actinomadura sp. KC216 | reverse complement strand
GGATGGCTGACGCCGAGGACGTTCGCCGCCTGGCGCTTGCGCTGCCTCACGTGGTCGAGATCGACAGTGACGGCTTCGATTTCCGGGTCGGCGGCAAGGGTTTCGTCTGGTCCTATCCCGAGCGCAGACCGGGTAAGCCACGCGTCATCCGAACCGACATCGCCGTGCTGTACGTGGGTGACGAGGCGGAGAAGCAGGCGTTGCTGCTTGGGGAGCCGGAACGCTTCTTCACCACACCCGCCTACGACGGGATGCCTCTGGTCATGCTGTGGCTGGAGAAAGTCGACGTCGACCGTCTGGACGAGCTCATCACCGACGCCTGGCGCATGCGTGCGCCGGATGCGCTCGTCGGCGATCTCGACGCGGCCGCCGATTAGCCCGTCCGGCAGGGGTCGGTCTCGGGGACGTGGCAGCAGTCGGCCGTTGTGTCTGCGGGTATCGGGTCATGGTTGAGCGGTGATTCGATGCAGGACGGTGGTGTAGATGACTGTGCGGTCTGGTCTTGCGCGGGCGGATGCGTGGGTGAGGGCGGAGGCGGCGGGTTCGCCGATGAGGACGAGTCCGTCGGCTGCGGCGCGGCGCACGGTGGGATGTTTGTGGGTGAGCAGGGCGACCAAGGCCGGGATGGCGGGTTCCCATCTCGCGTGGGACAGCGTTTTGGCGGCCGAGACGACGACGGTCGAGCGATTGTCGTCCAGTAGCCGTATGGTCTGCTCCAGGTAGGCGGGACGGTCTAGGACCCGGCGGGCGATCCGGTGGGCGCGGAGGCGGACCGCCGGGTCGGAGTGACCGATCAACTCGATCAGGAGGTCCGCCAGCTCGCGGTCGCGGTTGCCCTCCGTCCAGGCTTCGGCGAGTTGGTCGAGCGCCTGCCGGATTTGTGCTGGGGTGCCGGTGCGAGCTTTATGCAGCAGGTCGTGGTGCGAGGGGCGTTTCCGGTGGGCGGTCGGGGCGTGTGAACGGTCGCGGAGTGCGGCCAGCACGGCGGCGTCCTCGGCCGCCGCGTCTGGATCACGCAGTGGGCCGTCGAGGAGGGTGATCCGGTCCGTCAGGTTCTCGCGTTCCTCGGCGTGCAGGCGTTGCCATGCCCTGGTCAGGGGTGGGGTGCGCCGGATGCTGGTTCCCTTGAGCAGGTCGAGGACGCCCCAGGCGCCGGCGTCGAGGTGAGGGGCCAGCGCCTCGGCCAGCTGGTCGGGGTGGGCGCCGCGCAGGAACTGCTCGATTGTGGTGCGCGTCTTGGCGGAGCCGTTGGTCCACCAATCCAGGAGCAATGGGATCAGGGGCGCGCGCGACGGGGCGTCCAGATCGGTAGCGAGGCGGACGAGGCGTTCCTGGACGTCGCCGGACGCCTCCCGTAGTTCGGTCTCGTCCAACTGATGCAGGGCTCGGGCGAGCCGGTCGGTGATCGTCAGAGCCGCCAGCTTGCCGCGCAGGTAGGCGCGGAGGACGGCGACGCGGGTCTCGGGTTCCGGCCAGCTGAGCAGGGTGTGGGCGGCGGTGGCCGAACGGGTGGGATCGTCCAGCATTGTCAGCAGGCGCTCGCGCTGGGCCTGTGAACGTGGTTGGTCCAGATCGCCGGGGTGGGGCGCGCGGGTGTCGTCGGGGGACGGTCGGCGCGCCTGCTCAGTGAGGGTCCAAGGTGGTGCCCCCAGAGGTTGGAGTTCGAGCATCTGGTCCAAGAGCCTCCGGCGGGTATCCGTGTCAGCGGTGGGGAAGGTCTTGATCAGCTCCTCGAGCCGTTCGCGTGAATTGAGCGGGTGTCCATCGGGTGGTCTGGGGCCGAGTGCGAATGCCTCCCGCAATACCGCTTCCTCGCCCGTGGGCGTCGCCGACAAGGCTCGCTCCAGGTCGTCGCAAGTCGGAACTCCGCCGCACTGGCGCAGCAGCGTCAACTCCGGTGCGCCTAGTACCGGCAGCGCGCGGATCCGTTCGGCGATCTCGGGCGCCCGGCCATCAGGGAGGCATGCGACGGCCTCACCTATTAGCGCGAGCAGCTGCGGGTGGTGGGGAGGGCCGATCTCGGCCAGGCCGGCGGCGAGTGTCGGCAGGGCTCGGGCGAAGGCTTGCAGTTCGTCTGGGCTCCAGGGTGGCGGGCACAGCCGCATCGTCAGCCGCAGGACCGCGTCTCGGTCTGCCGTCACGGCCAAGTCGAGCCAGTGCGGGAGCATCGGCCGCAGCCGGGCCATGCGCTGCAAGCCGGGCGCGTCGGGATCCTTCTCGTGTAGCTCCACCGCTTGCCGGGCGGCCTCGACGGTCCAGCCGTGGTTGGCCAGTTCGTCCACCGGGTTGGAGGACGGCTCAGTACCCGGGTCTGGGAGCGCGGCGAGCAAAGCCTGCCCGGCCGGAGAGCCCTGTGCGGCCAGCGCGCGGATTGCGCGTTCCGAGAGGCTGCCTGAGAGGCTTTCGACCAGCAACATTCGGGTTCGCGTGTCTGCGGTGCGGTCGGCCGCGGCGACAACGGTGGCGGCGAAACCATCGCCGAGTATTGCTCGCAGTGTCCTTGTCAGCTCGGCGCGCAGGCCCGGGTTGTCGTGCCGACCGAGCCAAGTCAGCAGCTTCGGCACCACCGCCGGGGTACCCGTGTGGGCGAGCACCGCAGCGGCGGTCTTCTTGACGTTCATGTTGGGGTGGTCGAGGCACGCCGCGATCGCCTGCGCCGCGCCCTGGCCGCCCGCATGGCCGAGTGCCAGCAGCGCCTGCCGCACGGTCTGGACGTCCGCCGCGGCGGTCAACGGGATCAGTCCGGCCGATACCGCCCGCGCGTCCCGCCTTCCGGCGTCGCGAGCGAGCAGCGCGATGGCGTGCTTGCGCACATGGCGGTCGCGGTCGCGCAGCAGCGGTGGATCCGCTCCCGGATCCGCCGGTAGGGGACGTCCAGGAGCATCCGCAGCAGGACCGCCCGCTCGGCCGGCGACGCATCGGCCTCTTCCAGCAGGTCCAGGGCGATCTCGGCCAGCAGGGCGTCGCCCGCCTCCCGCGCGTCCGCCGCGTCCAGCAGGCAGCGGGGCCTGATCTTGCCGCGTTCATACAGCCGCCCGGCCAGCTCTCGGACGGCCGCGACGGCCTGCGGCGGAATCTGCGGAGCCTGCGGCGGCTGGAGCGAGTGCGGCGGTTGAGGTTGCTGGTCTTCCTGGACGTGCGACGTGACCCTCATGAGGAGGTCAGCGATGGCCGGGACGGTGCTGGCATCGCCGTTGCGCGCCAGCGTGCACAACGCGTCCACCGGTCGGTCTGGGTCCAGTCCCGCACGTAGCAGGGCGAGCTCTCGGACATCCGGGCCACCCAGATCCGAGGCGATCCGCGCGGCCAGGTCGCGTGGGTCGAGCCTGTCCAGGAGTGCGCGTCGCGCCTCGGGGTCCTCGGTGAGATGCCACAGGAGTTCGAGCGCGCGGTGCCGGACGGGCACCAGATACGGTGCGATCTCGCCCGCCAAGCCCTCACGCAGCACGGCGGCGGTACGTTCGCCGCCGACGGCCTCCAGGGCGTCCAAGGCCGCCGCCGGTGAGCGAGGCAGCGTCTCGAGAACGAGTTCCTCGGCCTCCGTGTGCCGCAGGGCCCGGATGGCCTCCAGGAAGGGGACGGGGTCCGGCGCGACCGGCAGCAGTGCGGCGACGGCGTCGCCGATCGGCAAGCCGCCCGTGCCCTGCGCTGCCAGCGCGACCAGCAGCTCCAACCGCCGCGGCCAGGTGGCGTCGTCTGGGGCCGCGCACGTCGTCGCCTCGCGCAGCAGGGCGTGCCGGGCTGTGTAGAGCAGTGTGGCCACGTCATCGGCGTCTACCGAATGGTCGGCCAGGGCCAGCGCGACGATCGCCGGTACGTGCTCGTCACCGGGGAAGTGTCCGCGCTGATGCATCTGCCGCAGGCACCGCACGGCGGGCACCGCGAGAAGCAGCGGGTCCGCGCTGGCTATATGCACCAGGTCGCCGACGTCGTCGCGGATCGCCAGGCTGCCCAGCAGTTCCAGGGCCCGGCGCCGAAGCGCGGGAGGCCGTCCCGGATCGGCGGCGGTTTCGCGCAGCAGCTCCCCGCGCCCGTGCCGAGCCGCTGCCTCGACGGCCTGGTCAGCGGCAACGGGATCCCCGATGAACCGGACGAACCACTCACCGGGTACGGGGTCGAACAACGCCCATGGCTCGGTGAGTTCACGCAGCACATCCGCCGCAAGATCGGGCGCGGCGTCGTCCAGGAGCGCCAAGAGGAGGCGCCTGGCGCGGGCCGGCGCGAACAGGCCCAAGCGCAGGACCTCGCGCGTGACGCGCAGCGCCTCCCCGCGCAGCACGGCATCGTCCTGCCCGGCCAGCTCCCGGGCGAGACCTTCCGGATCCGCGACGTCGGCCGCGTCCAGTCCGTGGACGGCCTGGTACAGAAGTTCACCGACGCGTTCGTTCGACACGGTCGCGGGATCGGACGCGATCTCGGCCCGCAGCCAGGCGATCCGCACCGGCACCGGCAGATCGGCCGTACGCCACCGCGGCCACGGTTCCGGCCCGGGAGATCGCACATACCGCTGCGCCATCGCCAGCGCCGCCTCCGGCGACCCGCCCCATTCATCCGCCTCTGTCACCACGTCAGCCGATCCTAGAAACGCACGGTGCCCACACTCGCCCCCACCACAAGATCACTACCGGCTTGTCACGCCTCGCCCGGCCGCCCCACCGCCACCCGGTTCCCGTCCGAGATCGACTGGTTGGTGGCTTGGGGTTCCGTTGTGTCGGGTCTTGGTGTGGGTTGGCGGGGCGGAGGCGTTCGTGGTGGGGGCCGTTGGGTTGAGGCGGGTTGTTCCTACAGCGGGTTGTTCTTAGTGCCCGTTCCCGAACCTCTGATCTTGGCCCGGAGAGGTTCCAAGCGTCCTGACGGCTTGTTCCAGAGC
>NZ_SMJX01000472.1 GCF_004348535.1 Actinomadura sp. KC216 | reverse complement strand
GTCCCCGCCCCGGTCCCCGTCCGCGTCGCCGGGGCCGGCGCGCTACCTCGGCCAGCACCTCGAGTGGGGCGCGTGCCCGGCAGGCGCCACCGAACTGGTCAAGGCGGGGGCCGAGTGCGCGCAAATGATGGCGCCGCTCGATTACGCGGCCCCAGGCGGCCCGTCCATCGACCTCGCGATCTCCCGGATCAAGGCCAAGGACGGCGCGCACCGGCGCGGCATCCTGCTCGCCAACCCGGGCGGGCCCGGCGGCCCCGGGCTGGACTACGCGGCGCACCTCAGATCCTCGATGAAGGACGCCGCGGACCGCTACGACCTGATCGGCTTCGACCCCCGGTTCGTCGGCCGCAGCACCCCGATCTACTGCGGCGTCTCTCCGAAGGCGCAGCCGACGCGCTCACGGCGCGAAGCGTTCGAGGCGTCGGTCCGGAACGCGCGCGACACCGCACGCCGCTGCTACGAGCACGGGGACAACGCGGCGCTGCTGCCCCACGCGTCCAGCCGCAACGTCGCCCGCGACATGGACCTGATCCGCGCCGTCCTGGGCGAGCGCAAGCTCTCCTACTACGGCATCTCCTACGGCGCCGACCTGGGCGCGGTGTACGCCCAGATGTTCCCCGGGCACGCCGACCGCATCGTGATCGACAGCGTCACCGACCCGGCGCTGACGCAGTACGAGAACTTCCAGGCCGCCGGCGCGGCGCAGGAGCGGGGCCTGGACGAATGGGCCGCCTGGACGGCCCGCCGCTCCGCCGACTACCGCCTCGGGCGCACCCCCGGCCAGGTCAGGGCGACCGTCGAGAGCCTGTCCAGACACGTGGACGGGGGCCCGCTCCGCATCGGCGGCTTCACGATGGACGCGAGCGCGCTCGGCCTGATCCTGCGCCAGCTCGTCAGCACCGAGGAGTACGACGACGTGATGGCGAGGGCCGTCCGCAACCTGGTCGACGCCGCCGGCGGCCGGGCCGTCGAGCCGATCCCCGAGCTCCGCATGTGGCTGGAGGTGTTCAACACCCCGAGCCCCGAGCTCGACAACCAGTTCAACAGCGCCAACGCGATCCTGTGCGGCGACGGCGGCTGGCCCGCCGGGGGCTGGCCGTCCGACCCCGGGCGGTACTGGCGGAACATCGAGCGCGCCCGCCGCACCCAGCCGGTCTTCGCGGCGACGGCCAACGCGATCTTCCCGTGCCCGTTCTGGAAGATCGAGCCGCGCGAACCCGAGGTCGAGATCCGCAACCGGGTCCCCCTGCTGATCCTTCAGGCGAAGCGCGACAACAACGTCCCGTACGCGGGCGCCGTCGCCATGCACCGCAGGCTCAAGGGCTCGCGCCTGGTCTCAGCGGACATCCGCTCCCACGGCGTCTACGGGCGCGGCGCCGACGGGCTGACACCCGTGCCGTGCGCGGACGGCATCGTCAACGCCTACCTGCGCACCGGCGTCCTGCCCGCCGCCGACGTCGGCTGCGCCCACCCGGACGAGACGCGCTGAGCGGACATACGCCGCAGACCGTCGCGCCAGCGGGGAGGTCACGGGGGAATCTTCAGGTTTCGTTGATGTCGCTTTGGGCTTCGTCCCAGGCGACGCGGGTACGTTCGCCGCCCATGAATCCGCAGATCAGCCGCCCCGTCTTCGTCCTCGGCTGCCCCCGGTCGGGGACGACGCTGCTGCAGCAGATGCTGCACTCGCACCGGCGCATCGCGTTCCCGTCCGAGACGCGGTTCGTGCACACCGCCTACGAGGCGCGGCACCGGTTCGGCGATCTGGAGCGCGCGGCGAACCGGCGGGCGCTGGCCGAGTGGATCACCCGTGGCGGGGACACCAAGTTCAGGGTCCTGGAGCTGGACGCCGAGGAGGTGATCGAGGAGATCGTGCACGGGCCCCCGACGCTCGGGTCGGCGCTCGCGATCGTCTTCCGCGCCTACGCGCGGCGGCACGGCAAGCCGCGCTGGGGCGACAAGCGCCCGAGCTACTTCCGGCGCGTGCGGATGCTCCGGCGGATGTTCCCGGACGCGCAGTTCGTCCATCTCGTCCGCGACGGCCGGGACGCGGTCAGCTCGCTGATGCGGATGCCGTGGTTCGACGGCGACATCTACGCGGCGGCGCTGACCTGGCGGGAGGCGGTCGACACCGGGAAGCGGCTCGGCCCCCGCCTCGGGCCCGGCACCTTCTACGAGCTCCGGTACGAGGACCTCGTCGCCGATCCCGAGCACGAGCTGCGGCGGCTCTGCATCTTCCTGGACGAGGAGTACGACCCCGAGATGACCAAGGCGTACCGGCACGCCCGGCGGACGGTGCCGTCCGCGCGCCGGTGGCATCTGCGCACGCACGAGGAGCCCAACAGCCGCCACGTCGGGGCGTGGCGGGACCGCTTGCGCGGCCCGGAGGCGGACCTGGTCGAGCACGTCCTCGCGTCCCGCCTGCTGGACCACGGCTACGCGCTGTCCGGTGCGGCGCGTCCCAGCGCCGCGGAGCTGGCCCGGTTCCACCGGATCGCGGCGCACCGCTGGCGGTCGCGGCACGCGCACGCGGTCCTGGACCGGCTCGTGCAGTCCCGCGAGCCGAACCCGGTCGTCTCCCTGCTGCGGGGCCCGGTGTCGGTGCCCGACCGCCTGGACGAGAGCTGACCTCTCCGCGAGGCGACCCTTACCTCTGGGCAAGACGCCTTGCCTGACAGTGTTGTACCGCTCGTTCAGTTGTCCGAAATTCTCATGGAACGTGCCGTATCGCCTGCGCGCCGGGCGGCCCGGCGGGGGCCGGGTGCGGCGGGCCCGCTGGGGAACGGCGCAGGTCGCGTGCCGTGATGCGGCGCGCGAGAAGGAACGGATCCCTGGGACGCAGGGGGTCGGCGGTGTCCGATCACGGCCCGGGTGGGTCCCTTAACGGAACGGGTTACCTGGCGGTAACTTTGCGCCGATTTACCATGGCACTGACATAATTTACGGAACGGAGACATGGTTGTGTCCGATCGTTCACATGTGGACTTGAGACACAACATCCATATCCCTGTATGTTGCGTGTTGCTCGTCTTCCGGTGCAATCGCTAATGTCTGCGAAGATCCTCTGACATAAGGGGGAGTGCGGTGACCAGATCGGAAACAATTTCCCACGGCGAGCTGCAATCGTGGCTTCTTGACAGGATCGCCTTCTACCTCGACAGGCCGGTGGAAAACATCGACCCGACGGTGGAACTCGCGCGCTATGGCGTGGACTCGGTCTACGCCATCAGCATCATCAGCGACATCGAGGACCATCTGCAGGTCGAGGTCGACGTGGCCGAGGCCCGCCGCCGGGAGACGGTGACCGCCCTCACCGACTACCTGCTCGAACTCGTCGCGTGATGGGCGGCGGCGTGTCCGAGGCCGACCGTTCCGAGGTCGGCGTTCCCCAGGCCGGCGTGCCCGCGGCGGGGCCTCCCGGGCCCGGTGCGGTCGCGCCCGCCATGGTGGTGCTCGGCGACAGCGTGGCCGAGGGGCAGGACGATCCCGACCCCGCCGGCGGGTGGCTCGGCTGGGCCGGGCGCCTGGCCCGCCACCTGGGCATTCCCCGCGAGGAGATGCTCAACGCGTCCGACCCCGGCGCGACGATCGAGGACGTCGTCCGCGACCAGCTGCCCGCCGTCCGGGCGCTGCGGCCCGGCCTGGTCGTGCTCGGGTGCGGCATGAACGACGCGCTGCGCGGGTTCGAGCGCCCGGCCGCCGCCGCCCGGCTGGACGAGCTGTTCGGCTGGGCCGCCGGCATCGGCGCGGTCACCCTCGCCATCCCGGTGCCGCGCCCGCCGCTGCTCGACCTGGCCCCGATGTCGCAGTTCCGAAAGAAACGCACCATCCAGCGGATTCACGACTTCAACGAGGAGCTCGGCCGCGCCGCGCGCGAGTTCGGAAATTCTTTTCCCGCGCGCGAATCGGTGGCGAAAGTCGCCGACCCCGCGATGTGGAGCGCCGATGGAATCCACCTCAACCCGAGAGGGCACGCTTATGTCGCGGAGGTGATCGCCGGTATCGCACGGAGCCTGCTCGCCGAGCGGGCGATCTGAGTCTCGGGGGCCAATTTTCTCAGTCTGGGATAGAGATGAAGAAACCATTCACCTTCTTGAACGGACGCTGGCGAACACGCGTCCCCCAGTCGATGATGCTCGTCCCGCTCGCGCCCGTCCTGGCCGTCCAGGCATGGCGGACGGTGCGCCGCACGCCCCGGCTCGACCCCGCGACGGGCGAGGAGCACGGCTTCGTCCCCGGCACGAACCCCGCGTCCGGCCCCGCCTTCCGGATGGTGGTGATCGGCGAGTCCACGGCCGCCGGGGTGGGGGCGTCCCAGCACGCGGAGGCGCTGCCCGGCTTCCTCGCGGAGGCGCTGCAGGAGCGGCTGCGGCGCAGCGTGGCCTGGTCGGTCACCGGCGAGAACGGCGCCACGGCCCGCCGCGTCGCGACCGGCCTCGTCCCGGCCGTGGACGGCCCGCCGGTCCAGGACCTGGTCGTCGTCACGGTGGGCATCAACGACCTGATCCGGCGGCGGCCGCTGCGGCGCTGGACGGCCGACCTCGCCGACCTCATCGCCGTCCTGCGCGGCAGGTACGCGGACGCGACGCTGGTCGTCGCGGGGATGCCGCCCGTGCACCGGTTCCCGGCCATCCCGCAGCCGCTGCGCCTCGTCCTCGGCGCGCGGGCACGGACCATGGACCGGATCATGCGGGACGTCGCCGTGGCGGGCGGCGCCGTCCACGCCCTCGCGCACCACGATGGGGGCGCCCGCGGCCCCTTCGGCGCGCAGCGCCTCGGCCGTGGGCAGGTCCAGGCCGGCGTAGGTCGAGGCGCGGTCGGTCAGCACGCACTCGAACGGGAAGTCCGCGATCTGGGCGGCCAGCTCGCGGGCCGCGCCG
>NZ_SMJX01000471.1 GCF_004348535.1 Actinomadura sp. KC216 | reverse complement strand
GATCGCCTTGACCGTCGAGGTGCTCAGCCCCGACTCTGCCGCCAGCCGGTTGATGCTCCACCCACCCCGCCGAAACAGCTTCCCCAACTGCTCCCGCAGCTCCTCGGCCGTGTGGATTCGTTCCGGGTCGACCACCACAACCCCCGCCGGGTGTTCGGTTTCAGGGCAGATACCAGCACACACCACCCCGCCCGGCCAGGCACGACAAACACCTACCAATTCCGTCTCGGAACCGAACACCCCCCGGGGCCACCGTGCTGTCACCACCCCGACCACAAGAGAAGGGACCTGAAGGTGAACAGCATCCCAAGAACCCCCCACCACCAGCCCCAGCCACTGCCGGGCCCGCAGTACACCACCCGACCCACCGGACCCGGACCGGGCGTGTTCGTGCCAGAGCACGTGATCGCCGCGACGGGCTGCCTCACCTTGGGCTGCGCGGCCGGGGTCCTGGTGTGGCTGGCCCCCGCGGTGTGGATGCCGATCGGCGCCGGAATCGCGGTGACCTGCCTGGCGCTCGCGCTCTACGGGCTCCAGCGCGGACGCCACCAGTGAACCCTCGGATGCACCCCAGCGAACGCGAACGAGGTGCCAGGAACCAACCCGCCTTTGTCGCTACTGGCCGTTCTGATCCTCCTCGCGGGCCTAAAGCGGTGGCCGGATGCATCGTCGCTGGTGGTCGAGGGGGGAGTGCGGCCCCCGCCCAAAACAGATGTGGCCCGAAGGATCAGAGCTGACGCCAAATAAGGCGTTGTTTGGTAGCGTCCCGACGTCCTTCTCGACGGTCGGCGCGTTCGGGAGCCGTGCGCGCGTCGGTTCTGCCGGCGGTGCAGCCGACTAAGAGGAGGGAGGTACGCCAATGGGTGAGCGGCCCGAGAGGAACGCTGCCCTGGAGCGGTGGGACTGGAAGCTCCGCATCGCCTGGGAGGCCGTCAAGGCCGGGCTGTGGATCCTCTGGAAGCTGCTGCGCGGCGGCCAGGACCTCCCCTAGGGGAGGTAGGGCCCCACCCCGGACGAGTCTGCAGCTCCAGCCGGGCGGGGGCCGTCCCCGTTGCAGGGTGATCGGCGTCTACAACCGCGGGATCGTCGCGCTGGGTGTCCACGGTCCGCTCCGGGCCGTCTCCGTGGCAGGACGTGGAAGTACGGACTAAGGTCCCAAGCCGTCCGGCTTGATGTTGGCGCTTAGCCGATATGGCACGGGCTATCCCGCTGCGGTTGCATACTCCTATGGAGAGACCTGCGTGAGCGACTAACTGAGTGACAATCGTGGCGGACGTCGGTGGACACTCGGAGCGCTGTAGGCACTCCTGTGCATGGCCGTCGACTCGATCAATCCATGTTGATCTTCGCTCGTAATGAATAGGTCATCGGTTCGATTCCGATAGGCGGCTCCCAGCTCAAAGCCCTCTTCCGATCTTGGAAGGGGGCTGTTTGGTAACCGGCTTGCTGACAGCGACGTCTAGGCCGCGTCCTTCATGACCCGCGCGAACACGTCCGCGGCAGCCACCTCGGCCGACCGGATCACGTGCGCGTAGACCCGGAGCGTGATCGCTGGATCGGCGTGCCCGAGCCGAGCGGCCATCACGTGGACGGGGACGCCAGCCAGAAGCGTGGACGGGGACGCCAGCCAGAAGCAGCGTGGTCGCGTGGATGTGGCGCAGGTCGTGCACCCGGGCATGGGGCAGTTGCTCAGCCGGACGCGGTCGCCATGAGCGACGCCAATCGGCCGCTGCTTGATCCAGTGCCAGTGGACGAGTGACCTCCAAACTCGGTGCCGACTCGGGGGAGATGGTTCTCGAAGGGGGGCGAGGCCTTGCCGAACCACGCTGCCACGAAGCTGCGCTGCAGCTCGTGAGTCGGGGCCTCTGCCTGAGCGTGCCCGCGATGCGTTTGCGCGATGACGGGCGGCCTCGGTGATCTGGCTGCTTGCGTCCGAGGCACGGCACGTATGCGCGCTGCTCGTCCAACTCTTCGTCCCAGTCGTCTGGCGCCCCCGCCAACGCCCTGGGGCGAGGTGCGGCGGGGCGGGCTTACCTACGTCTTAGGCGTCACAGCCGGGGTGTTCGAGCTGTGCATCGGAGTGAGCTACTCCTGGCCGCAGACCCGTACACGAGTTGCGGGGTGGACGGCAGGTGGGTGCACCGGGGAGTTCGAGGGGTGTGAATGCCGTCAGGACACCGGGGTCAGGTGCTCGGCGAGGATCTTCAGGTGGGTCTCGCGGGCCTCGGCGTGGCATCGCCGGCCCGCGTCGGTGATCTCGACGAAGACACCGCGACGGTCGGCTTCGCAGAGGCCACGCTGCACGTATCCGTGCTTCTCCAGGCGGGCGACCGTGCGTGAGAGGGCGCTCTGGCTGAGGTACATGGCCGCGGCGATCTCCTGCACGCGGCGCTTCTCACAGTTGGCGTCAACGAGGCGGTCGAGCGTCTCGTACTCGCTCATGCTGAGGCCGTGGGCGTCCTGAAGGGCGCGGTCGAGGGCGCAGGCCACCGCGTTGTAGCAGGTCGCCAGCTTGCGCCACCGGCCGACGAGTGCAGCCTCCGCTTTCATGCCGCGGATCCTAGCATGCGCGCGCATCTGATGCACCCGAATTAAATTCTGCAGAATTTAGTGCGTGGACATTTGATGCATGTGCATGTACCGTCCTTCGACGTGACTATCGCTGACACCTCACCTGCCTCCACCGTCGGTGCGCCGGTCGCCAAGAGCGCGCCGGCCGAACAGACCTGGACTCCCCGGCTGTGGGGAGTCCTCGGCGTCCTGTGCGCCGTGTTGTTCCTTGACGGACTCGACGTCTCGATGGTGGGCGTCGCGCTGCCGTCCATCGGCGCCGAGCTGGGCCTTTCGACGACGTCGCTGCAGTGGATCGTGAACGGTTACGTCCTTGGTTACGGCGGGCTGCTCCTGCTGGGCGGACGCACCGCCGATCTGCTCGGCCGCCGGAAGGTCTTCCTCACCGCGCTGGCCGTTTTCGCCGTCGCCTCGCTGATAGGCGGGCTGGTGAACGACGGCACCTTGTTGATCATCACCCGTTTCGTCAAGGGGCTCGCCGCCGCGTTCACCGCGCCGACCGCCCTGTCCATCCTGACGACCACGTTCCACGAGGGGCCCGCACGCAACCGCGCGCTGTCGGTCTTCTCAGTGTTCGGCGCCAGCGGATATTCGTCCGGCCTGATCCTCGGTGGCCTGCTGACGAGCTTCGGATGGCGCTGGACGTTCTTGACGCCCGTGCCCCTCGCCCTCATAGCCCTCATCGCGGGCCTCGCGCTGATCCCGCGGGACAAGCCGGCGGCCGGCGGTGGCCACGACATCATCGGCGCCGTGACGCTCACCGGCGGCATGCTGCTCGCCGTCTACACCGTCGTCTCCGCGCCCGAACGGGGCTGGCTGGACCCGCTCACGCTGGGCTCGGTCGCGCTGGCGACGGCCCTGCTGGCCGCCTTCTTCGTGACTGAGAAGAAGGTGCGGCACCCGCTGATCCGGCTCGGCATCCTGCGGATCGGATCGATCGTCCGGGCCAACCTGAGCATCGTCGCGCTCTTCGGTTCGTACCTGAGCTTCCAGTTCATGATGACGCTCTACCTGCAGGACGTGCTGCGCTGGTCCCCGCTGAAGATGGCCATGGCATTGCTGCCGGCCGGACTCGTCGTGGCCTTCGGCTCCCCGTTCGTCGGCCGCCTCATCGACCGGTACGGGACGCCGCGCCTGATCATCAGCTCCATGACGTCCCTGACCCTCGGTTACGGATGGTTCCTGGCCACGGCCGGGAACGCCCCGCACTACCTGGTCACGATCCTGCCGACGATGCTCCTGCTGGGCGGCGGGTTCGCGTTCGGGTTCAGCTCGATCATGGGTCAGGCGACGGAGGGGATCGACGACTCCGAGCAGGGGCTGGCGTCCGGACTCGTCCAGACGTCGGGACAGGTCGGCGCCGCCCTGGTCCTGGCCGTCGTCACCGCCCTGGTCGCGGGCGGAACGGCCGCCGGGGGCGATGGCTTCGGCGAGTTCCACCCGGGCGTCAACCTGGTCGGTGCCGTCGCCGTGGTCGGCTTGGCACTGAACCTGGTGCCGCTCCTGCGCCGCTACCGCCCCAAGCACGCCTGACAGCGACGCCGGACGGGCCCGGGCCAGGGCGAGGCGGCCTAGTCCTCCGGCGGACAGGTCGGCGCCAGCCTCGCCCACGCATGCCGGCCGAGGCCCGGCGAGCTGAGCCCGGCGGCCGCGGCCGACCTCGCCTGGGTGTGGCGTGGCTGGGGTCCCATCCTGGAGTTTCACGGCGTGGCTCGGAGTTCGGTAGGGCGCTTGCTTGGCGGCTTGTCTCCGGGGCAGGCGGTGAGCGAGCGCGACGTTGCTTGACGCCGTGCTCGCCCACGCTGTTCCGGTGTCGTCGGACCGTGCGTGGTTGAGGCCCGCTTCGAGATACGGCCTAGGTGTTGCGCTTCCAGAAGGCGCGGCGGGGTGCTGGCCTTCCCGTGAAGTCGCTGAGGACCTTGAGTGCGCGGGCCCACAGGTCGTTGACGGTCGCCTGGTCCGATGTGGGGTGCAGGCGGCGGAGGTCGTCGCGTAGGGCGGTGAGGGGTGTGGTGTCGAGTTGCTGTGCCTCCATTCGCTGGGTGATCGACTCGAGGATGGGGAGGAGTTCGCTCAGCAGGTGGTGGACGCGTTGATCATGCGCTTCGGGGACCTGGCGGAGGCGATCGAGCACGTTGCCGAGTTCCTGCTGGAACCCGGCGTCGGCGGGGGCCGGGCGAGCGCGGCGTCGTGGCATCGGACCTCCCGCGGTCGGTTGATTGTTGAGGGATCGGCTGGAGCCTCGGGTGGGCGGGCCCGCGGGCGGTGCGGCGCCATAGCCGAGCGATGGTGGGGATCCCGGAGCTGGGATGGGG
>NZ_SMJX01000470.1 GCF_004348535.1 Actinomadura sp. KC216 | reverse complement strand
AGCGGTGGCCGATGGCCGCGGGGATGGCGGTGTCGGCGGTGGGCTACCTGCTGATCGCGGCGTGGCCCGCGGACCTGGCGGACGCCTCCTACGGGCCGCTGCCGCGGATGGACGTCGATCTTGTCGTGACCGGGATCGGGCTCGGCCTGGTGATCGCGCCGGTGTCGTCGGCGGCGCTGGCGGCCGTCCCGGCCGCGCGGCACGGCGTCGCGTCGGCGGCCGTGGTGGTGGCGCGGATGATGGGGATGCTGCTCGGGATCTCCGCCCTGTCGGCGTGGGGGTTCCACCGCTTCCACGCGCTGACCGCCGACCTGAAGCCGCCGCTGCCGTTCCTGATGTCCAAGGACGAGTTCGCCCGGCAGCTCAAGGTCTACAACGCCGCCGTCGACGACGCGCTGCGCACCGAGTACCAGGAGATCTTCTGGATCACGGCCGGGCTGTGCGTGCTGGGCGCCGTGCTCGCGCTTGCCGCCGGGGGTGCGGAGCGCGGCACGCCCCGGGGCCGCCCCGGGGATCGGGCTCCTGACCGAATTCGGCCATCAAACGGGCATACCGGCCCGGATCTCGGAAAGGAATCGCCCACAGGTCAGGTGCCGAGCGACCGGCTCGGGAATATCCTGGGAAAAGACGGCTAAAGAAGGCTGAGGCCTCTTGCCGGGAGGGCACTCCCCGGGGAGGTGACGCAGATGCGCAGGACCGGCATCGGCGGTGGAGGCACGCCGCTCGCCAGGGTCCGCCGGCGGCTCGGCCTGGAGCGCAACGAGCTGCGCCGCCGGGTCGACCGCGTGCAGCGGGCCATCGCCCTCGGACTGCTCGTGCTGCTGCTCGCCGCGGCCCCGCCGCTCGCGGCGTGGACCGTGTCCTGGTCCTACGAGGCGGGCACCCGAGCGGAGAACGCCGAGCGGGCGGACCGCCGCCAGGTCGTCGCCACGGTCACCTCGACGGGCGGTATCGGCTCGTCCGGCGACCGCTACATCCACGAGACCGTCCAGGCGACCTGGCCCGGCGTGGACGGCAAGCCCCGCGTCGGGACGCTGCCGAGCTGGAAGAACGCCAAGGCCGGCGCGCAGCGGACGATCTGGATCGACCGCGAGGGCGACCCGACCGTCCGCCCCCGCCCGCACAGCCGCACGGTGACCGACGCCGCCTACGCGGGCGCCGCCACCGTCCTCGCCTGCGCGGTTCCGGTGCTGCTCGCCTACGTCCTCGTCCGGCGCCGCTGCGACCGGCACCGCGACGCGCTGTGGGAGGCCGACTGGGAGCGGATGGACGCCGACGCCGGGCACAACCCCCGCTCCTAGAAGCCCTCTGCTAGGCAGGGGGCCTTAGGCGGAGAGCAGGGCGCGGGCCGTCTGGATCAGGGCCGCGTTGTCGGTGGCGGGCGCCCCGTCGGGAAGGACGAGCGTGTCCTCCAGGCCGATGCGGACGTCCAGGTTCAGCCGGACGGCGAG
The DNA here is from genome assembly GCF_004348535.1 of Actinomadura sp. KC216. Taxonomy (GTDB): domain Bacteria; phylum Actinomycetota; class Actinomycetes; order Streptosporangiales; family Streptosporangiaceae; genus Spirillospora. Next base: position 3,453 of record NZ_SMJX01000470.1, on the reverse strand, counting down.
CCGCAGGACGGGCCACGCGCCGCCTTCCTCCCCGTGCAGCAGCACCGGGCGGCCGTGGTTGGTGCCGAGCTCGTGCAGGAGCGCCTTCGCCGTGCCGGTCGCGGTCTCCGGGTCGGGGTCGGTGACCTCGGCGAGGATCCGGAGCACGTGGTGGGCATGCGGCCAGCGCAGGAACCGGTCGGCGCCGTCGGTGCCGGAGAAGATCCCGGCCTCGATGGCGACGCCGCGCTCGAAGAGCGCCTCGGCGACCAGCTCGGCGCCGTCCTCGTGGAAGTTCACCGAGGCGTGGTCGGGCGCCACCGGCCAGGAACGGATCTTCGCGGCGCGCTCCAGCGGGTCGGGCTCGGTCCATTCACCGGTGGTGACGCCGACCTGGATCGACGGGGCGGCCTCGCGGACGGCGGAGACCGCCGCCGCGACATGCGCCGGGTCGACGGTCTCGGCGCCGGAGCCGTCCCTCGGGTGGACGTGCGCGTCCTGCGCGCCGACGTCGACGGCGGCGCGGACCGCGGCGGCGATCTCCTCCGGCGAGACCGGGACGCCTTCGGTCCGTCTTCCGTTCGGGCAGACCTGCAGCATGGTTCCGATCATCTCAGGTGGGGGTCAGGGCGTGATGACGCAGGGTCCTCCGCCGCAGACGTCCACGACCCTGCCGGTCGTGAGGAAGATCGCCTTCTGGCGGCGCGCGCCGGCGTCGCCGCGCGGGTCCGAATGCGGGTCGCGGCCCGCGGTCGGGGGCGTGTTGGTCAGCGGCGGGACGGGGGACCCGCTGTCCCAGACGACCATGGCGGACCCGGCGTAGGACGAGCCGAACGTCGGGATCCCCCAGTAGGGCACCTTGTCGGGGCTGCGGCCCGCCGCGACGACCGGGGCGTGGACGCGGGCGCCGATCGTCCTGGCCTGGACCTCGGCGGCCACGGGCGCGACCTGGTGATCGCCGAACGCGACGTGCATCAGGACGCGGTGCCCCGGCGTGCGCGGCAGCGGGTCGTCCGTCATGTGCCAGGCGTACCCGTTGTTCTCGGCGCGGTCCCACAGCATCTGGATCAGCGCGAGGGCGATCTGCTGGTCGAGCTTGTCGGGGTAGGAGAGGTCGAGCACGTGCGCGAACTGGGTGAAGGCGGAGCTGCGGTTGAGGAGCGTGGTGTAGTTCATCCCGGGGACGCCGAGGACCGCGCGGCGGATGTCGGGGGACACGGCGGTGAGCGCGCCGCCCATGATGCCGCCCTGGCTGTTCCCGTCGTAGGCCAGCCCGGCCCGGTGATCGATCAAAGACCGGCCGTCGCCGTCCTGGAACGCCTCATGGCTCGGGAAGCCGCGGGTCATGGCGCGGCCGAGGAAGGTGAAGCCGAGGAGGCTCTGCTGGAGGCGGTCGGCGACCGTCCGGAAGCGGGTGAGGTCGGTGAGCGCCGCGCCGACGTTCGGGAGGTCCTCGTCGGCCATGCCGATCCACTTGGTCGCGCAGAACATGAAGCCGTGCTCGGCGGCCATCGCCTTGACGTTGCCCGCGCCGACCTCGCGCTCGCTGCCGAGCAGGCCGTGCCCGTAGAGGGCGGGGCGCGCCGGTCTCTCGAACGCCGACCTCGGGATCTCGCACTGGAACGGGACGGGCTGGGTGTTGCCCGGCAGCCGGGCGGGCATGCCGTCCCGGCCGCGGTGCAGGGACGATCCGGGCGGCCCCCCGGGCAGGTTCAGGTAGCTCGGCGCGTGGACGATCCCCTTCACCTCGCGGGCGATCCCGTCGCCGACGTCGTCGGTCACCTGCGTCACCGTGAACGACGGCGAGCGGCGGCCGAGGTCGCGGAGCGCCTCGTCGCGCATGTGGAGCACCTGCCCGGTCAGGCCCTGGCGGCTCGCGACGGTGAAGTCCCAGGCCAGGTACAGGCCGTCGCGGCTCACGCCGTGCCGTTCGAGCGCCGCGAGGACCCGCCGCCCCTGCCGCTGCCGCGCGGCGAGCGGGTCGTCGGACGGCAGCCGCGGCCCGAGGATCTTCGCGAACGCGGCGTTCGGCCCGATCGGGTTCCCGGACGCGTCGCGCAGGTTCCGGAGCGCGACCGCGTACCGGTGCCCCTCCCGGAAGTTCTTCGCCGGACGGACGATCAGCGCCTTGCGGTCATCGGGCGCGTTCGCGTCCAGCTCCGCCCAGTACGGCCAGCGCTCCCCGGTCGCGGTGTCCACGATGACGATCGGGGCGTCGCGGCGCAGCGACGCGCCGATGTCGGTGATCGGCGCCGCGCCGCTGCGCGCCAGGTCGACGCCCGGGACGCGGCTGAGCAGCATCGACCCGGGGGAGAAGCCGTCCGCGCGGTTCCACTCCTCCGGCGAGATCGGCACGCCGAGCGCGTTCTGCACCGTCGCGCCCATGTGGACGCGGCGGCCCGTCGGGGTGCGGGCGTCGCGGACCGTGTACCAGTCGCTCGGGAACGGCAGCAGGCACGCGGCCGGGTCGATCGGGTCGCAGCCGTCGCCGCCGGGATCGGCCGCCGCCGCCGGGGTGGGCGGGACGGTCAGGAGGGCGAGGGCCGCGGCGACGGCCGCGAGGGACGACAGGGTGCGCTGGGGGAGTCGCAACGCCCACCTCCGGGGGATCTGCGCCGTTCTGCGCGATCTTGGTGTCGGCGGGGGCTCGCGTCAATGGCCGTCCGAAGGTGGCCGGCCCGTTTGCCGGTGGCGGTCGGGCCGTACGAGCGGAGGACGACCGGGGCCCGCAGGACGTCCTCGATCGTCTCCTCCGCGCGGCCGAGCGGCGCGTAGACGGGGCCGGCCCGCAGCAGGCGGCGGGTGAGGGCGGCCTGCCGGTCCAGGTTCGGCGGCCCGGTCTCCAGCCGCTCGACCCGCTCCCCGTCGTTCTCGTAGGCGAGGCAGACCCGCAGGTCTGGGCGTGCCCCTGCGACGTCCAGATGCGTGACCGCGAGGCCGTCGACGCCGCCCGTCACGTCCAGGGCGTAGCGGAGCGCGACGGCGTCGAGGTGGCCGACGCGGAACGCGCCCTGCCAGCGGCCCTCGGCGTTGTGCGGGTCGGGCAGGTCGGCGGTCAGCGCCGGGTCCTCGGTGACGAACGGGCCGGGGCCGTGGCGGGTCGCGTACGCGCGCAGCACCCCCAGCCGCGTCGCGGACCCGGCCGCCTCGCCCGCCTCCGCCAGCAGCGTCTCCGCGTTGGCGAACGTGGTGGTCGACCAGGTCGTGTACGGGTGGAAGCCGTGCCACTCGTCCAGCAGGACGCCCTGCGCGCCCTCGAACACCACCGTCCCGGTGCGGAGCAGGCGGTGGAGATGCTCCGCGCCGACGATCTCGACCCGGCCGGCGAACGCGGCGAAGACGTCGGCGCACGCGCCGGCGTCCGGGACGTCCTCGCCGGACGGGAACTCGTCGCGGTACCAGTCGTGCAGCTCCGCCAGGCGGCGCCGCAGGCGGGCCGGTGACAGGCAGTCGCCGACGCGGGGGGCTGCGGGG
>NZ_SMJX01000046.1 GCF_004348535.1 Actinomadura sp. KC216 | reverse complement strand
TACCTTAACCGCGCGGTGGGGGGATGTCCATACGTTGATCTGGGCAGATTCACCGGCCGAGCGTCCGCCTGGGCACGCGGCCGGGCATGCGAAACGGGCGGCTCAGGTCGAGAACGACCCGAGCCGCCGAGGAGCGGTGGAGGTGGTGGAGGCGGGGATCAGGCGGGGTCGGCGCGCCAGTAGATCGCCCGGTACCACATCTCGCCGAGCGTGCGGACGGCGTCCTCGTCGTCGATCTCGGCGTCCTGGCCCGCCCCGGCGAGCAGGTCGTAGCAGAACTGGTTGAGCATGGCGACGATGGCCCTGGCCGTGAGCTCCGGATCGGCGCCGGGGCAGTACCCCTCCCGCTGGGCCCGCCGGACGCTCTCGGCGATGCCCTGCACGGCGTCGTCGCACAGTTCCCGCCAGTGGCCCGCGAACTCCTCGTTGATCATGGCGAGCTGGAAGACGCCCACCATCTCGGCGAGCCGTTCGCGATAGGTCTCCCAGTGCGCGCGCGCCGACTCCATGACGCGCTCGCGATGCGGGACCCCGTGCTTGTAGGCGACGACCGCCCGCGCCTTGGCCTCCTTGCGGAAGTCGTCCGCCCAGTGGGCGAGGAGGTCTTCCTTGGAGTCGTAGTAGTTGTAGAAGGAGGCGGGCGAGCGTCCGGCCTCCTGCGCTATGTCGGCGACCGTCATCGTGAGGAAGCCCTTGCGGGCGATGATCCGGCGCGCGGCCGCCTCGATGGCGGCGAGCGTCTTGCGCCCGCGCTGCGTCGGACGGGGGGTCTGAGCCTTCTCCACACCTGAACCTAACATCGGGTTTCTCCCGCCGGAGCGCACCGCGCCGACGAACGCGCCGCACAGCCCGCCGGGAGCGTCGGCCACCACAGATATGAATCTGAGGTTAGCATCATGTAAGTGATGCCCATGGCCGCGTTCGGCCACGTCGGAAGGGCTTGGTGGGGTACAACACGACCATGCGCGAGAGCAGCAGGGTCGTCGTCATCGGAGCCGGACCCGCGGGACTGACCCTGGCCAACCTGCTCCGGTTAGCAGGGGTCGGCTGCGTCGTGCTGGAGCGGCAGAGCCGGTCCTATGTGGAGCAGCGCCAGCGCGCGGGCGTGCTCGACTACGCCAGCAGGCGGATCTTCGAGGAGTGGGGGCTCGCGGAGACCCTCCTGGCCGGCGCGCCCGAAGACCACGCGATCGAGATCCGCGTCGACGGGGACCCGCACGTCCTGGACCTTCGCGCCCTGTCCGGCGGCAGGACGGGCCGGGCCATCCCCCAGCAGATGCTCATCACGCGCCTCATGACCGCCTTCCTGGAAAACGGCGGCGACCTGCGGTTCGACGCGGGCGACGTGGCCCTGCACGACATCGACGCCCCCGGCCTCGGCCCAGGGTCCGGTTCCGGTCCCAGGGTCACCTACCGCGATGCGGAAGGGGCCGTCCGGGAGATCGCCTGCGACTACGTCGCGGGATGCGACGGCCACCACGGCGTCACGCGCACCGCCGTGCCCCCGCGGGCGGCGACCACCTACACCTATGACCACGGCATCGGCTGGTTCACCGTCCTCGCCGACGCCCCGCCGCCGCGCCTCCCGCTCTTCGCCATCAGCTCGCACGGCTTCGCCGCGCAGTTCCAGCGGGGCCCGGCCGCCTGCCGCCTCTACCTCGAATGCGCCCCGGACGACGCGCCGGACGACTGGAACGACGAGCGGATCTGGAAGCAGGCGCGGCTCCGCCTCGGCGACGAGACCCTGCCCGCCGGTCCGATCGTCGACAAGGGCGTGGTGGAGATGCGCAGCTTCGTCATCGACCCGATGCGGTACGGGAGGCTCTTCCTGGTCGGGGACGCCGCGCACATCATCACCCCGATGGGCGGCAAGGGGATGAACCTCGCGATCGGCGACGCCGACGTGCTCGCCCGCGCGCTGCGCGCGGCCGTCCGCGACGGCGACGAGGAGCCGCTCGCCGCGTACTCCGCCACCTGCCTCAGAAGGGTGTGGAACCAGCAGGAGTTCTCGCGCTGGCTGACCGAGCTGGTCCACGAGTCCGGTGACGCCTCGCTCGCCGGAACGTTCCGCCGCCAGCTGGCCAGGGCGCGCCTCGACCGGCTGTTCGCCTCCGCCCCCGCGGGCCACGCGTTCGCGGATCTCCTGGCGGGCGGCTAGGCGTCGCGGATGCGCAGAAGCAGGGCGGCGGCCACGAGCGCGGCGGCGGCCCATCCGGCGGTCACGCCGAGCCCGGCGCTCGCCGGACCGATCCGCTGGAGCAGCCGCTGCCAGTGCGGGTCGCCGACCACCTGGGCGAGGAGGGACCCGGTGACGAAGGTGACCGCTCCCAGCACGATCGCCTTGGCCATCAGCACCCGGACCCGTCTTGGGGCGGCGGCGAGGGTGAGGTGGATCAGGTTCGTCCGGTACTCCGTGGTGATGAACAGCGCCCCCACGACGATCACCGCGACCAGCGCGGCGAACGTGCCGGTGAGGATCTCCCCCACGGTGCCGCCGGTCGGCAGGGTCTCGCGGACGGCGGGCGCGATGTCCCCGGCGCCGGTCACGGTGAGGCGGCCGCCGGATGCCGTGACCGAGCCGGAGGTGTTCTGCGGGTAGCCGGCGGAGGTGGGCGATCCGGGTCCGATCTGGGTGCCCGTCCAGCCGCCGCCGTCCCAGCGGCCCCGGGCCCGGAGGTCCCCGAAGACGGCCGTGGAGACGGTGCCGCGCGTGCTCATGCCGTGCACGGACGGCGGGGACGCGACGAACGGCCCGGCCTGCGCGGTCGGCCCGAGGCCGCGTACGCGCACGGCGCCCACCGTTGTCCAGCGCGCGCCGTCGACGGACGCGTGGCCGGTGATCGTGTCGCCCGCGCGCTCCAGCCGCAGCCAGCGGGGGGACGCGGCGGAGACGGGCCCGGGAAGGCCGGCGGTGTCGTGGACGTAGCCGTCCTGCATCCGCACGCCGTGGCCGCCGGTGACCATGATCGCGGCGTAGGGCGATCCCTGGCGGGTGCCGTCCTTGATGATGAGCCCGGCCTTCGCCCACGGCACGGTGCCGGGCCGCAGCTCGCCGGGGCCGGTGGGGATGGAGCTCGTGAGCGCGGACACCGAGACGGTGACGGCGCCGTCGCCGGTCAGCGGCCGGTGCAGGAAGTAGAAGCTGTCGGTGACCGGTTCGCCGCCGGGACCGGTCGGCACGGGCGGTGCGCCCTCCTGGTCGCTGCTGATCCCGGCGAGCAGGGCGAACAGCACCACCAGCAGCGCCGCCGCGATCGTGCCGGTCACCCAGCCCCGGACCGTCCGGAACTTGGTCCATTCCGCGTGCAGCACCTGGGCGAAGCCGTCTCGGCCCTCCCGATGGCCGGACCGGTCCGGCGCGATCGGCGGGGCGGTCATCGGGCCGCCTCCGCGGGCGCGGCGGCGCGGAACTCGACCGCCTCGCGGGTGAGCTCCAGGTAGACGTCCTCCAGGGTCGCGCGGTGCGCCGACACCTCGGAGAACGGCAGCCCGCTCTGGCCGAGCAGCAGCACGATGCGGTCGGCGGGCAGGCCGGTGACGGTGACGGAGTCGCGGCCGGTGGCCGCCACGGACGCGCCCGCTCGCGCCAGGGCCTTCGCCGCGCGCGTCCCGGCCGGGATCCGCACGGTCACCCGGTTCGCCCTCGCCACCAGCGAGCGCGGCGTCACCCGCCGGGAGACCGTCGACCTGGCCCGCGTCGCCGAAGAAGTGCTCGCGTCCCGCCGCGACCAGGCGACGGCGAAGGGCGTCGACCTCGCCGAGCGTCTCGCGCCCGCGGTGACGGCCGGGGACCCGGGGCTGCTCGAAGCCTCGTCGCGAACCTCGTCGACAACGCCGTCCGCCACAACCACCCCGGCGGGCACGTCCAGGTCACCACGCGGGCTTCGGAGACGCAGGCGATCCTGACGGTCGCCAACACCGGGCCGGCCGTCCCCGGCGACCAGATCGAGCGCCTCTTCCAGCCCTTCCAGAGGCTGGCCTGCGGCCGCAACGGCCACCGCGACGGCTACGGCATCGGGCTCGCCATCGTCAGCGCCGTCGCCCATGCTCACCATGCCGCCCTCACGACCACCGCGCGCCCCGAAGGCGGCCTGTCCATCACCGTCCGGTTCACACGGGACCGTTGATGCCACGCCCGGCCGGTGGAGAATGGCCTCATGATCGAGTTACGGATCCGCCCGCCGGAGCCCGGCGACGGCGCGGGGATCGCGCTGGCGTGGTGCGACTTCGCCGAGTACTACCGGGAGATCGATCCGGAGTCGTTCCGGTCTCCGCGCCGCGACGGCCTCGACGCCTGGCTGGAGGGCGGGTTGCTGGCCGGCGGGGACGACAGGTTCGCCCGGGTGGCCGATCTCGGCGGGGACGCGATCGGCTTCGTCGCCGCGAAGTTCATGCGGCCGCACGAGGACGCGGATCGTCAGCCGGTCCGGGAGGTCACGCTGCCCCGCGTGTTCGTCAACGCGCTCGCCGTGCAGCGCCGGCACTGGCGGTCCGGGGCCGGGACGGGGCTCATGGCGGCGGTGGAGCGATGGGCCGGGGCGCGGGAGGCGCACCTGATCACCTTGGACACCTATGCCGCGAGCCCGGTGTCGGTTCCGTTCTATGAACGCCGGATGGGATACCGGCGGCAGAGCATCGTCTTCACCAAACGGCTTCGCTGATCGCGCGGCCTCGGCTCGGTGCCGTTCGCGGCGGGGCGGTACGCCCGTCGCGAGCAGCACCGGCCGAGGAGGTCGGGACACCGGGTGTCCCGTCATTTCCATCGGTAATTCAGATGGCTGGGAGTTACCTTCCGACCTGCAGATCGACACAGGCATAGAACGCGTTGGCGGTATCGGCGATGTTCCAGACCGCCAGCACCTTCTGCCGGCCGCTCACACCACCGAGATTGACGGTGTGGGACGAGCTTTGCGCGCTGAACTTCCCGAGGCTCCTGCCGTTGAGGAAGTACTCGTAGTCCCTGGTGGCGTGCCTGGCGGTGAACGTCCAGTTGAAGGTCACCGAGTTGCCGACCGAGGCGGCGCGCCACGGCTTGCTGTCGTCGTCGAGATCGGAGAAGCGCACGTTTCCGCCGCTGCAGCTCTGCAGGCCCTTCGGCCCTTCGACGCTCTGCGGCTCCCACTGGATCTGTCCGCACTGGACGATTCGCTGCGCGCACTGGGCCTGCCGGCTCGCCGGCGAGGAGACGTAGCCGTGGGCGTAGGCGGAGGCGGCGGGCAGTGCCACGGTGACGAGGGGGGCGATCGTCACGCCCGCCGCGGCGGCGGCGAGTTTACGCCGTGATGATTTCATGCGGGGGGTCCTTGCTTTTCGGGGTGGGTGATGATGTTTTTCGTCGTGGCCATTGGAGGGGAGCGAGGCATGACGACTCCATCAATAGGACATTTTCCTATTGGTTAGTTGAACGTTAACCGGCCGTCCGATAAGGGGCAAGGCTTCGCTGCTGGGCGCGGATTGGCACGGGACATACCCCCGCAGGCCAGCGGGCGAACCACTTCGGGGACCGTTGCAGAATCATCAGATTCTCCCGACTTTCGAGGGTTCGATGGGCATCTTCTGCCTAGAGCGGTGATCCGCGGAGTTCCGTCCCGCCGGGGAGGGGGCGCAGGCCCGGGGCCAGCGCGAGGGTGACGGCCACCGAGGCGGCGGCCATGATCGCCATCGCGGCCGACGGGGACGTCACCTGCGCCACGCCGCCCGCCAGGGCCGCGCCGACGCCCTGCATGGTGAGCATCCCGGACGTCTGCAACCCCAGCGCGTGGCCGTGCACGGAGATCGGGGTCAGGGCCATGAGGCGCTCCTGCAGCAGCAGCGTCGCCGCGTAGCCGATGGACGCGAGGAGGACGGCCGCCGCGCCGAGCGGGAGCGGCGGGTCGACGGCGAACAGCAGGTACGGGACGGCCAGCAGGAGGCGCAGCGAGGGTCCCAGCCGTTCCCGCAGGCGGGGCGGGACGAACCGGCCCGCCGCCGTGTCGCCGATCAGCATGCCGACGGCCGCGACGGCGAGCAGGAGCCCGGCGTGCTCCGGCGAGTAGGAGACGAAGAGCGCCTCGCAGCCGACGATCAGCCCGTTCGGCACCCACATCGCCAGGTAGGTGCAGCGGCGCGGCGCCGAGGAGAGCAGGTGGACATTGGTGCGCCAGGTCTGGGCGAGGGACGGGCGGCCGGTGGCCCGGGGCGGGCGGCGGCTCAGCCCGGCGAGCGCCGTCACGGCGGTGAGGATGTAGAGCGCGGCGGCGGTGAGCAGGGCGCCCCGGGGCGAGAGCGCGACGACCAGGACGCCGCCGGCGGCGAAACCGCATATCTGCATGGTCCCCACGGCCATGTTCAGGACCGACCGCCCGAGGAGGTAGCCCTCCTCCGGAAGGATCTCGCTCAGCAGGCCGAAGCGGACGCCGCCGCCGAGCGAGGCGACCAGGCCCAGGCCCAGCACGAGCGCGAACAGCGCCGCCACCGGCAGGCCCGGGATCGCGAGCGCGGCCGTGCCCGCGCTGAAGATCAGGGCCAGGCAGGCCAGCGCCGTCCTCGGCGGGAGGCGGTCGGCGGCCGACAGGAGCGTCAGCGCCCCGGCCATCTGGGCGAACGAGCCGCCGAACATGCTCAGCGCCGACAGCAGCGGCGACCGGGTCGCGTCGTACACGAGCGTGCCGAGCGCCAGGGCACTGATCGTCTGGGCGGACATCTGGATCGTGACCGTGGCGAAGAGCGGCGTGTACTCGGGGGCGCGGAACAGATCCCCATACGTGCGCATGATCCAAGGCTCCGGACATCCGGGACGGCGCCGGTAATGTTTCGCAGGGAGGCGAAACATGGGCTGGTGGCTGATCAACGCGGACACGCTCGCGGGCGGCCGGTTCGTGGTCTCGGCGCTGGCGGAGACCACCGCGTCCCTGCGCCTCCTGGCGTCGGGCACCGCCGCGCACCCCGGTGAGGCCGCGTGGCTCGACGCCCATCTGGCCGCGTACCGGCGGCTGCTCCGGCGGGAGCCGGTCACCGCCGCGCTGCTGGACGCCGCCCTCGGCGTCACGACCAAGTGGACCGCCGACTTCCTCACGCCGCCGCATCCGGGCGCCGGATCGCCGGCGTTCCACGAGGAGCTCGCGACCGTCCGCCGGACGCCGCCCGAGCGGGCGCACGCCGACCTGGAGGTCTCGCTCGGCCGCCCGCCGCCCGCCGAGCTGCGCCGCCCCGACGTGGCCCAACGGCTCGCCGGGCTGCTGGAATGGGTGTGGACGCATACCGTCGAGCCGGACTGGGACCGCCGCCGCCGCGTGATCGAGGCCGACGCGGTCGCGCGGGCCGGGCAGCTGAGCCGGGGCGGGTGGGCCGCCGCGCTGGACGACATGCGCCCCGGGATGCGCTGGCTCGGCGACGGCCGCCTGCAGATCAACGTGCACGACTTCCCGCCGCGCGACATCTCCGGCGCGCGGCTGCTGTTCGTCCCGGTCACACCGCGCAAGGGCTGGGTGGCGTGGGAGGAGCCGGACCCCGACCGGTACATGATCGTCTATCCCTGCTCGGGCCCGCTGGCCGGCGCGGAACCCGCCGCCGTGCCCGAGGCGCTCGGACGGCTGCTCGGCGCGGCGCGGGCGGGCGTCCTCGTCCTGCTGGCGACGCCGCTGAGCACCACGCAGCTGGTCGCGCTGACCGGCCAGGGGCTCGGCTCCGTCGGCCGCCACCTCAAGGTGCTGCTCGACGCCCGCCTGATCGACCGGCGGCGCGCGGGACGGTCCGTCCTCTACTACCGGACGGACGCCGGCGACGCCCTCGTGGCGGCGCAGGGAGCGTGACGTCGCGGCGCGGCGTCAGGGCTTGCGCGCGACGCCGCCGGAGCACGACACCTCGGGGACGTCCTCGTGCCCGGGGTCGGGCCGCCACTCCGTCACCGGGACGACGCCGGGCGCGACCAGGTCGAGCCCGTCGAAGTAGCGGGCGATCAGCTCCGGGCTGCGGGGGTTGTAGGCGACGCCGCCGCTGCTCGCGTTGTAGGCGCTGATCGCCCGGGTGTAGGCCGGATCGCGGTCGGTGCCGTCGTAGACCGCGAGGTAGCTGCCGGACGGCAGCGCCGCCATGAGCCGCGCCACGATCTCCCGCGCCTCGTCGAAGTCGGAGACCAGGCCCAGGATGCCCATCAGCATGAGCCCGACCGGCCTGTCGAGGTCGAGGGTGCGGGCGGCCGCGGCCAGGATGGTGTCGGGGTCGTGGACGTCCGCCTCGATGTAGTCGGTGACGCCCTCGGGGGTGCTGGTCAGCAGCGCCTTGGCGTGCGTCAGGACGAGGGGGTCGTTGTCGACGTAGACGATCCGGGCCCGCGGGACCAGCCGCTGCGCCACCTCGTGGGTGTTGTCCACGGTGGGCAGGCCGGTCCCGATGTCCAGGAACTGCTCGATGCCCGCCTCGCTCACCAGGTACCGCACCACCCGGCGCAGCATCTGGCGGGACTGCTGGGCCATGTCGACCATGCCCCGGAACCCCGCGATGACCTGCTCACCGGCCCGCCGGTCCACCGGGAAGTTGTCGGTGCCGCCCAGCAGGAAGTTCCAGATGCGCGCGGAATGCGGCACCGTCGTGTCGATCTTGTCCTTCGGCTCCATGATCAGCCGTCCCAGGTCGGTCGTCCTCTACCGGGACACCTACCCAATCGGCGCGGAAGGTCTAGCCTGGCGGCGAAGTCGATCAAGGGCGAGGATGGCGGCATGCGTCGACGACTCCTCCGGATCATGGTGATCGCCGCCATCGCGATCGGTGCGGTGCCGGGCGGCCCGGCTCTGGCCGCGCCCGCGGAGCGCGAGGCCCCGCTGCTGCGGTCCACCGATCCGGGGGCGGAGCGCTTCCGGCCGGTCGGGCGGCTGGACGCGTCGAGCCAGTGCACGGCGACGGTGGTCTCGCCGGCCCGCCCGCCGGATCCGCGGGCGCGCGCGCTGGTCCTCACGGCCGGGCACTGCGTCGGGCGGTTCGCGGCCAACGACGTCCGCACCGGCGTGGACGCGCCCGCCGGCTGGACGTTCACCCCGGCGTACTTCGTCGACACCGCCGACCGGCACAAGCCGTTCCCGGTGGCGTCGATCCGGTACGCGACCATGAAGGGCGTCGATCTGGCCGTCCTGGAGCTGGCCGCGAGCTACGGGGACCTGGCCGCGATCGACGTCCGCCCGCTGGAGCTCTCGGCGGCCCCGCCCCCGGAGGGCGCGCCCATCGAGGTGGTGCACGCGCCCGTGGACGGCCTCCCGCAGGACCAGCAGTTCCTCCGCCTCTCGCGATGCCGGAGCGGCACGCGTACCGACGTGGCCGAGTCGCCCTGGGTCTGGTACGGGGCCTCCCCCAACGACTGCGCGGGCGTCGCGGGCGGCTCGTCGGGCGGGCTGGTCGTCCAGCGGGACGGGCGGCGGGTCGTGGCGGTGCTCAACACGACCGTCGAGACCCGCGTGTCGGGGGTGTGCAAGCTGGGACGGCCCTGCGAGATCGGCCCCGGCGGGGCGGTGATCCGTCCCGGCACGTCCTACGCGATCGGCGTGGCACCGCTGGCGGGTTGCCCGCTCGACGACCTCGCCTGCCGGCTGGACCCGGGGCTCGGCGCCGCACCGTCCGACACGAGGGTCGCCGTCCGGTCGGAGGGCGCCCGCTGGGACGCGGCGCTCGACGCCAGGGGCCGGACCCACGCGCGGATCAAGACCGGCCCGCTCGGCCGGACCGACTGCCGGAACCCCGCGGGCTACGGCCGCCCGTTCGCCATCGAGGACAGGCCGTTGATCGACGACCCGCTGCCGGCCCGGGAGGACTTCTACGTCCTGTGCGTGGTGAGCGGCCAGGGCTCGGAGTGGGTACCGGCCCGGTTCGCCTCGTTCACGACCGTGCAGGTCGACGACACCCCGCCGGTGGTGGCGCCGGTGGTGAGCGCCCGCGATCTCGGCACCCAGTGGGCCGTGGAGCCGATCTTCCAGATCTTCGAGATCGTGCACTACGACATCAAGTACGGCGCCCCGGACGAGATCGACTGCGCGGACCCGGCCGGATACCGGCCGTACCGGCGCATCCCCGCGTTCCTCGACAAGACGCAGGCGTGGCGGTACTGCGCGATCGGGTACGACCTCGCGGGCAACGCCACCCCGCCGAAGGCGGTCGACCTGAACCCGGCGTAGCGGCCGGGGCCGGTCAGCGCAGGCCGGTCAGCCGCCCGTGTAGGGGGCCGCGCTCGACTCGCGGATCCGCAGCTCGGGGGCCAGCGTGATGCGCTCGGGCGGCTCGCCGCGCATCATGCGGACGAGGAGGTCGACGCCCCGCGCGCCGACCTCGTACATCGGGTTGCGGACGCTGCTGAGCGGGATCGTGAGCTGCGCGGCGATGGGCACGTCGTTGAAGCCGACGACGGCGACGTCGCGGCCCGCGCGCAGGCCGCGCTCGCGGAGCACGCCGAGCACGCCGATGGCGGCGAAGTCGCTCACCGCGAAGATCGCCGACGGGTGCGGCCTCCGGTCGAGCAGCTTCTCGGCGGCCAGCGCGCCGCCCGCCGCGTCGAAGCTCGCGTGGACGACGTGGTCGCCCGGCACGGGGTGGCCGCGCTCGGCGAAGTAGCGGGTGAAGGCGGTCGTGCGGTCGATGCCGTTGGCGGCGTAGGGCAGCCCGGCGACCACGCCCACCCGGCGGTGCCCGAGCGCGTAGAGGTGCTCGGCGGCGAGCCGGCCGCCCTCCAGGTCGTCGCAGGTGACCGAGGGATGGTCGCCCGCCCGCCGGTTGATCAGCACGAACGGGACGCCGTGCGCGGCGAAGTCGGCGAGGAACGCCCCGTCCACGTGCGCGTCGCCGAAGATCATCGCGTCGACGCGGCGGGACAGCAGCATCGCGATGTGGGCCTGCCGGGTGGCGGGGTCGTCCCAGGAGTTGCTGACCATGGTGTGGAAGCCGAGCCGGGTCGCGGAGCGCTCGACGCCCTCGTAGATCGTGGCGAGCACCTGGTCGGTCAGCCGGGCCATCGTGACGCCGAGGAGCCGGGAGCTCTGCCGCCGCAGCCCGGCCGCCTGGATGTCGGGCACGTAGCCGACCTCCAGGGCGACCTGCCGGACGCGTTCGGCGGTCGCGGCCGACGCCGCCCGCGCGCCGCTGGTGGTGCCGTTGAGCACCCGGGACACCGTGGAGACGTGCAGCCCGGTGAGCTCGGCGATCGTCTTCAGCGTCGCCCGTCCGCCGGACGCCGCGGGACCGTCCGCCCCGTCCGGCTCCGGGTCGGCGGCCTTCCCATCTCTCGCCCCTTGCAAGACCACCCGTTTTCCCTGGCCACGCTCATCGGCCGATTTCCTGGCATCGGCTCTTGACAGCGTCCAGGCTAGCAGTTTCTCATTGAGCAAACGTTATAGCCAAACGTTTGCGTAGGCTGGGCCGGACACGGCCCGGCACCGTCCAGGGAGGTCACACACCATGGCGACCGAAGTGACCACACCGCGTCGGTCGCGGCTGGTGACCCAGCTGCTGCTCGTCTGCGGCGGCGCAGTGCTCCTCAACCTGGTCATGCGGGCCGCCGAGGACGGCCTGCCGAGCATGGCGCCCGCGGCGGCGAGCCCGGCGGGGCGCGGGCTCGGCGAATGGGTCCTGTGGATCCTCGGCGACACCAACGAGGCGCAGTTCTACAAGACCTCGCTCGGCGGGATCGGGCTGCTGCTGTTCGCCGCCGCCGCGCACTACGCGTACCGGCGCCGGCTGCGGGGCAGGGGCTTCGACATCTCCTACGGCACCGGCCTGTGGCCCTGGGTCGTGGGGGCCGCCGGGCTCTCCCTGCTGCTGTCCAACCTGTTCTGGGGCTGGACGCTCTCGCCCGACCTGTGGCAGCCGACGTTCGTGCCGTTCGTGTCGGTGGCGCCCTCGGTCGTCCTCGTGTACGGGGCGGGCTGGCGGGTCGCGCTGACCGCCGCCGGGCTCGGCGCGGTGCTCACGACGCCGGTGTCGATCCTCGTCGTCGAGCACTTCTGCACGCCGCTGGACCTTCCGGCGGTCATCGGGAACGTCACCGGCATGTGGGTGGGCGCCCTGCTCGCCTTCCTCATCTGCCGGGGGCTGCCCTGGATGACCCTCCCGCCGCCACCGCCGGAGGGCCCGTCCGGCGAGGGGGTCGACGCCGAGCCCGACCCGGTTCCCGACCGTCACCCGGACGGCGACGGCGACGAGCTGCCGAAGTGGTGGCTGCCGCGCCGGGCCCTGGCGGACTTCAGCGAGGCGCAGTTCTACGGCAACGAATGGGCGTCCCTGGGCCTGGTCGGCGGGGCGGTGCTCGCCTGGGCCGTCAACACCACCGGCCCCGCGTACGGCAGCGGGGTGTTCCCCGACCTGCTCACCGCGCAGATCCTCACCGCCGTCCTCGGCGTGTGGCTGTGGGCCGGGGAATGGCGGCGCCACGGCTGGTACCCGACGTTCGTGCCGGTGGTGTCGTTCGCCCCCGCGGCCGTGATCGTCATGGAGGGCGGCTGGCCGACGATCCTGGTCGCGGCCGTCACCGGGGCCGCCGCCGGCCCGCCGCTCGCCCGCGCGATCGCCGCGCGGCTGCCCGCCGACTTCCATCCGTTCATCGGCAGCGTCATGTCGATGACCGTCATCACCACGATCGGAGTGCCCGTGCTCAAGCTGCTCGACTCGGCGGGACTCGTATGAGCCCGAACGTTTCCGGTCCGCGCCCCCGGATCTTCTCGGCGCGCCGGATCATCACCATGAACGGCGACGAGCCCGAGGCGGTCGCCGTCCTGGGCGAGCGCGTCGTGGCGGCGGGCGCGCGACGCGACCTGCGCGACCGGTTCCCCGGCGCCGAGGACGTCGACCTCGGCGACGGCGTGATGCTGCCCGGGTTCGACGACGCGCACGCCCACCCCTCGGTGCTGGCCGACGGCGGCCTCTACGTCGACCTCGCGCCGACCGTGACCGGCACCGCCGAGCAGGTGCGGCGGGCGCTGGCCGAGCGGGCGGCCGGCACCCCCGAGGGCCAATGGGTGGTCGGGCACAACTTCGACGTCTCCCGCACCCAGGACGGCCGCAGCGTCGACCGGACGATGCTCGACCAGGTCTCCGACCGGCACCCGGTGCTGATCATCCACTACTCCTACCACGGCGCGGTCGCCAACTCCCGGGCCCTGGCCGCCGCCGGATACGCCGAGGACACGCCCGACCCCGTCGGCGGCGAGCTCGTGCGCGACAGTGCCGCCAACGGGGGGCGGCTGACGGGCGTGCTGTACGAGCGGGCCTGGATGGAGGGCTACCTCGGGCACGGTTCGCGGCCCCCGCTCGTCCCGCAGCCGACCATCCAGGCGCGCGTCGAGTCGCTGCGCCGGATGCTGTCCCGCATGAACGCCGCCGGGATCACCTCGGTGACCGACGCCATGGTCCACCCCGCCGACTGGGCCCTCTACCACGCCGCGCGCGACGCCGGCGCGCTGACGGCCCGGGTCGGGATGCTGCTGTGGTACGAGTTCTTCGAGCCCGCGCGGGCGCTCGGCCTGCGCACCGGGTTCGGCGACACGATGCTGCGCTTCACCGGCGTGAAGATGATGACCGACGGCGCGGTCTCCGGCGGCACCTGCCTGTGCCGGACGCCCTACCTCGGCGCGCTCGGCGAGCGCACCGCCGGCATCCAGGTCATGCCGGACCAGGAGATCGCCGAGGTCGTCCACCGGGTGCACGCGGCGGGCAGCCGCCTCGCCGTGCACGCCAACGGCGACCTCGCCATCTCCAAGGTCCTGGACGCCATGGACACCGCGATCGCCGCCACTCCCCCGCGCCCCGGCCAGGCACACCGCATCGAGCACTGCTCGGTGGTCGACCCCGAGCTGGTGGCGCGGATCCGCGCGCTGGGCGTGATCCCGGTGCCCTTCGGCGCGTTCATCTCCTACCACGGCCGCAACCTCGTCGGCCACTACGGGCGGGAGCGGGCCGAGCGGATCAGCCCGCACCGCACCTTCCGCGACGCGGGGATCACGGTCGCGGGCTCGTCCGACTACCCGTGCGGGCCGCTGGAGCCGCTGTACGCGCTGCGGTCGATGACCACGCGGCGCGCGCAGGACGGCACCGTGCTCGGCGCGGACGAACGGCTCACCCCCTACGAGGCGCTGGAGGTCTACACGACCGGATCGGCGGCGGCGTCCGGCGAGCAGCACGACAAGGGCCAGATCACCGTGGGCCGCCTCGCCGACTTCACGGTGCTCGGCGCGGACCCGCTGCACGCCGAGCCAGAGGAACTGGCGGAGATCCCGGTGCTGTCCACATGGGTCGGCGGCCGCCAGGTATGGCACGCGTGACCCGTACTGCAACGACCTAGGAGGTCCCGATGTCCACCTTCGCACCGGAGGACGGCCGCACGATCAGCAGGCTGCGCGACCGGTACGACGCCGGGGAGATCACCCCGGTGGACGCGGTCGAGGCCGCGCTCGGCTCGATCGAGCGCGACGTCGGCGACGACGGGCTGCGCGCGTTCGCGCACCTGCGCGCGGAGCGGGCCCGCCAGGACGCCGAGGCGGCGGCCCGGCGGCTCGCGGCCGGGGCGCGGCTGAGCCCCCTCGACGGGGTGCCGGTCGCCGTCAAGAGCATGGTCGCGATGGCCGGGATGCCGCAGGACGCGGGCTCCCGCGTCCTGGCCGGGCAGTACGCCGACCGGGACGCGTCCCTGGTCAGCGCGCTGAAGGAGGCCGGAGCCGTGATCGTCGGCACGACCTCCATGGACGAGTTCGCGCTCACCACGCTCGGCCCCGCCCGCAACCCGTTCGACCGGACCCGGACGGCGGGCGGCTCCAGCGGCGGCTCCGCGGCGGCCGTCCGGTCCGGGATGTGCTTCGCGGCCATCGGCACCGACACCGGCGGCAGCATCCGGATCCCGGCGGCGTGCTGCGCGGTCGTCGGGCTGAAGCCGACCTACGGGCTGCTGCCCACCGACGGGATCATCCCGCTGGCCTGGTCGCTCGACCACGCCGGGCCGATCGGCCGGACCGTCGCGGACGTCGCCGACATGTTCGGCGTGCTGCTCAGCGGCGTCAACGGCTCCGGGAGCGCCGGTTTCGGGGCCGACGGCTCGGGCCCGGTGGCCGGGCTCGGCGGGACCCGCATCGGGATCCCGTCCGACGAGTACCTGAGCGTCGTCGAGCCGCACCTGCTCGCGGACTTCCGCGCCGCGATCGCCGCCGCCGCCGACGCGGGCGCCGAGGTCCTCCGGATCGAGCTGCCCGACCAGGAGGAGGTCAAGGGCGTCCACTGGCCGGTGCTGTCCGCCGAGATGGCCGCCTACCACCTGCGCCGCTTCGGGGCGTCGGAGAACCGCTACAACGCCCCGATGCGGGACGGGATCGCCGCCGGCGCGACCGTCACCACCGAGGAGTACCTGACCGCGCAGCGGGGCCGTCCCGTCCTGCGCGCCAAGGTCGACGCGGCCCTGAGCGGCGTGGACGTGATCGCCCTGCCCACCATGGCGATCGACCCGCCCGAGATGGGCCGCACGGAGGTGGATCTGGGCGGCCGTCCCGAGGACGCCGTGGCCGCCATGGTCCGGCTGACGTCGCTCGCCAACCACACCGGGCATCCGGCGATCTCCGTCCCGCCCGGCACCGCGCCCGCGGGCCGTCCCGCCGGGGTGCAGCTCATCGGCCGCCACTACGACGAGCAGCGCCTGCTGTCGGTGGCCGCCGGGCTGGAGTCCCTGGGCTAGGCCGGCTCCGCCGGGCCGCCGGGAACGCCCATCTCGGTCATGGCCTGGTCGATGAACGAGGCCGCGGGCTCGTCCGCCGCGCCGATCCTGCGGAGGGCGGCGATGCCGAGGTAGATGCCGTATCCGGCGACGACGCGGTGGCGCGCGAGGTCGGGCGGGACGCCGAGCTGCTCCAGCGACGCCTGCATGTAGCCGAGGCGGCGGGCGCTCACCCGCCGGGCCACCGCGCCGACGGCCGGGTCGTCGGCCTCGCTGATCAGGCGGAAGGAGATCGCGGCGTCGACGGGATCGGAGAGGGCGCTCTCCAGCAGCGTCCGCATCCGCTCCGCGGGGTCGCCGATCCTCTCCAGCTCGGCGATCACGGTCTCGGTGTCGCGCTCCCACAGCGCGAGCGCGGCCTCCAGCAGCGCGCGGCGGTTGCGGAAATGCCAGTAGAAGCTGCCCTTCGTCGCGCCGAGCCGGACGGCGAGCGGCTCCACCGCGACCGCGGCGAGGCCCCCGCTCGCCAGGGCGTCCAGCGCGGCCCTGGCCCAGTCGTCGGCAGTAAGTCGGGTCACATTGCCACCCTTCCATACGGCAGCGTACGGTGAGAACATACGCCACCGTATGGAAAGGCCGGAACATGGTCTACAACATGCACGAACGCTTCATCCGCGCCGAGCCCGATCGGATCTGGGAACTGCTCGCCGCGATCGGTTCCGAGGACGACAGGCTGTGGCCGGAGGGGAGCGGAACCTTCCGGCTGCCCGAGGGGCTCGCCCCCGGCGCCCCGGTCGAGCACTCCTCGCTGCGCTACCGCGTCCAGACGGTGGAGCCCGGCCGCAGGCTCTGGTTCGACACCGGCAAGCAGCTCAGCGAGGGGCACGGCTTCACCCTGATCGAGCGCGACGGCGGGACGCTCGTCCGCCACGAGCTCAAAGGCCGCACCGGCGGGCTGTTCCGGCTGATGTGGCCGCTGATGATCCGGCGGCAGCACGACGTCGTCATCGAGCTGGTCCTCGACAACCTGGAGCGGGAGGTGGCGCGCGCCGCGCTGTGACATCTCCCTCCCGCGGGCCAGCGGGCTCCGCCGCGCGGGGGAAGATCGGCCCGGCGGGCCGCTGCGACCGTGTGGGAGGCGGACGAAGGACGTCCGCGGAAGGGATCCACATGTCGCGGAATGGACGTGCACTGGCCGCCGGGCTCGCCGCGCTCGGCGCGGTCGTGACGGCGGCGGGGGCGAGCACGGTCGCGGTCGCGAGCGCGGCGGCGGACGACGGCGCTCCGCCGAAGGCCGGGGCGCCGCGGGCGGCCCGGGAGGCCCACGTGACCGGGGACGCGTGGCTCAAGTACCCGGGCGACCCCGAGTACCCGTACCGGCGGTTCATCGTGGACGCGCACGGCGGGCCGTGGAAGATCGTCGGCGGCAAGATGGTCATGGGCGCCGCGCGCGGGACGGTGAAGTTCGACCACTACGCGCCGGACGTCCCCGGCGGGCCGCCCAAGCACCACTGGGGCTGGATCAAGGTCGACTACGTGATGGCGTCCGGGCCGGTGGCGGTCGTGTCCGGGATCCGGCAGGACGACGCGCACGACATCCCGCCGAACCAGAAGCGCGCGAACCTGACGTTCTACCAGTCGCCGCGCGGCCACCGGTTCGACCGGATGGGGTTCTCGTGGGGCGTCGTGTTCCCGCAGTGCCAGCAGATGGGGACCGGGCCGGCGCCGTTCAGCGAGAACAGCCCCGGCCCGTTCGGGAAATGGCTGAAGGGCTACACGGTGAAGGACGCGCCGCTCCAGCTGCCGTCCGGTGGCTTCGAGCCGCCGGACAGCCCGCCCGACTGCTCGTTCGCCGACGAGTAGCCCGCGCCCCAGGGGCAGCTCACGAACCGGGGTTCCGGCGGCGGACGACCCTCGGCAGCGCGGTGAACGACCGGCCGACCTTGAAGCTGACCGAGCCGCGGACGTCGGCGAGCTCCGCCCGGGTGCGGGCGAGGCGGTCCTCCAGGCGGGCCGCCTTCTCCTGCGACCTGGCGAGCCGGTCCTTCAGCCGCTGGACCTCCCCCGACGCCGCCCACCTGCCCTTGACGCGGATGAGGCGGCGCCCGGCGACCCGCTGGATCTCGTGCCAGACGTTGTCCTGGCCTCCGAGCCACTCCAGGAGGTCGTCCTGCAGCGTGTCGGCGTCGCCCCAGGTGCCGTAGAGCTTCTGCGTGGTGACGCAGACCGGGCGCAGGCCGCTCACGGCCACCGCCTCCCAGACGGCGGCGGCCACGCCTGGGGTGTGCTCGGACCGGTAGTCGTCGCACACGATGACGCCCGTGTCGGGCAGCATGACCCGCGCCGCCTGGATGTCGCCGCGCACATGCTCGTAGAGGTGGGACGCGTCGACGTGCACGAACCGGCAGCTCTCGGGTTCGACATGGTCCAGGATCACCGAGGTCGGCGCCTGGATGATCTCCGGCAGCCGGTCGTGGAAGGCGCGGTAGTTCGCCTCGAAGGCGGTGCGGGTCAGGCTGGCGTACGAGCCGTTCATCTCGGCCTGGTTGGAGTCGTCCGGGGCCTCGGAGTCGAAGAGGTCGCAGACGGTGAAGGTCTCCTCCGGGCGGCGGTGGCGGCCCATGAGGATCGCGCTCTTGCCGAGGTAGGAGCCGAGCTCCACCAGGTCACCGGTCTGCCCGAGGCGCTCCTGGCGCTCCAGGAACCAGGTGAACAGCATCTGGTCGATCTTGGGGAACCAGCCCTTGACGTCGTCGAGGGCGGTGGGGGGCGCGGGGGGCGCGGTCTCTTGCCTGGTCATGCGGGTGACAGCTCCAACGTCATCGTGGTCGAGAGCGAAGGAGACGAAGGGGCGACCGCGCCCTCCGTCGTGCCCGCGCCCCGTTGGCGGGTTTGTACGACGCTGCCGGATTGACGGGATCCGGGAGCCGCCATGATAGGCGACATGGGCGATGTCGCAATCCGCAACCGCCGCGCTACTCGTCCGGGAACCCCCTGACTTCCCCTGTCTTGTCGGCGATGCGGCTCATTGGTCCACGCCGGCGGGGCGTCATCCGCGCGGGGCGGAGACCTGGTAGGTGATGTGCGTGACGAGGCCGCTGTGCGACACGGCGGTCTGTTCGAGGCCGATGTCGCCGACCCCCTCGAACAGCCGCGCGCCGTCGCCGAGGACCATCGGCGCGATGTGCAGGCGCAGCTCGTCGATCAGCCCGGCCGCCAGGTACTGGTTCACCGTCTGCGCGCCGCCGCAGACCGCGACGTTCCGGTCCCCCGCCGCCTCCCGCGCGCGGGCGAGCGCCGCCTCGATCCCGTCGGTGACGAAGTGGAACGTGGTGCCGCCCTTCATCGGCACCGGCTCGCGCGGGTAGTGGGTCAGGACGAACACCGGGGCGTGGTAGGGCGGCTCCTCGCCCCAGTAGCCGTTCCACTCCAGGTCCCACTCGCCGCGCCCGGCGGTGAACATGTTGCGGCCCATGATGAACGCGCCCGCGTCCACGATGGCCTCGATGACCTCGGCGTTGGCCTCGGCCTCGGCCTCCTCGAACATCCAGCGGTGCAGCAGCTCGCCGCGGTCGCCGATCGGCTCGTCCACGCGCTGGTTCGGGCCGGCGGCGAAGCCGTCCACGGAGATCGCGATGTCGCAGGTGACCTTGCTCATGTCGGTGCCTCCTATCGGGCGCCCCTCCGGCGCCGCTCATCAGTTGGTCGGAGCCGTGCCCACGTCCTCGACATCCGCACGAGAAAATTTTGGAAGGAGATTTCGCCGAGGCGCTCCGGAAGGGGTGATGGCCCCGCCCGGTGGTCGGTGGAAGCGTTGAACCGGCGGCCGCGCGGCGCCCGTGCTGTTGGGTGCCGCCGGGCGGCGGCCGGGACCGACTGGGGAGGACGCGCTGACCACCGACAGCCGCGCGGAGCGGGACGAAGCGGAACGAGACGGGACCGCCGAGGACGCCGAGACCATCGACGGCCCGCGCCGGTGGCGGCGCGCCGCGGCGCGGGCGGGCACCGTCGCGGCGTTCCTGTTCGTGCTGGCCGCGCTCGTCCTGCCGGACGAGTTCGGGCACCTCACCCCGGCGGCGTTCGTGCGCGTCCCGGTGGAGGGGATCGCGGGGGTCGCGCTGATCCTCGCGGTACCGGAGCGGGCGCGGCGGTCCGTGGCCCTGGCGGCGGGCGGGCTGCTGGGCGTGCTGACCGTCCTGAAGGTCATGGACATCGGCTTCGACGCGGTGCTGGTCCGGCCGTTCGACCTGGTGCTGGACTGGCCGCTGCTGCGTCCGGCCGTGGAGTTCGTCGGGGGGTCGGCGGGACGGGCCGGGGCGATCGGCGCCGTGGCCGCGGTCGTCGTGCTGATCGTGGGCGTGGTGGTGCTCATGGCGCTGTCGGCGCTGCGGCTCGGCCGCGTCGCCGTCCGGCATGGCAGGGCGGCGGCGTGGGCGGCGGCCGTCCTGGGGGTGGTCTGGGTCGTGTGCGCGGCGTTCGGGGTGCGGTTCGTGGACGGGGTGCCGGTCGCGGCGCGCAGCGACGCCGTCCTCGCCTACGAGCACGCGCGGCAGGTCCGGGACAGCCTGAACGACCGGGAGGAGTTCGCCAAGGCCGCCGCCGTCGACGCGTTCCGCGACACGCCCGGCGACAGGCTGCTGGCGGGCCTGCGCGGCAAGGACGTCGTGCTCGCGTTCGTGGAGAGCTACGGGCGCACGGCGGTGGAGGACCCGCAGTACGCGCCGCAGGTCGGCGCCGTCCTCGACGCCGGGACGCGGCGGCTCCGCGGCGCCGGGTTCGGTGCGCGCAGCGGCTGGCTCACCTCGCCGACGGCGGGCGGCGGGAGCTGGCTCGCGCACGCGACGCTGCTGTCCGGGCTGCGGGTCGACAACTCGCAGCGGTACCGGACGCTCGTCAACAGCGACCGGTTCACCCTCAACCGGGCGTTCGGCCGCGCGGGCTCCCGGACGGTCGCGCTCATGCCCGCGATCACGCGCGCCTGGCCCGAAGGGGAGTTCTTCGGCTACGACAAGGTCTACGACAACCGCAACCTCGGGTACCGGGGGCCGCGCTTCAGCTTCGCGACCATGCCCGACCAGTACACGCTGTCGGTCATGCAGCGCACCGAGCTCGCCAAGAAGGACCGCGCTCCCGTGATGGCGGAGACGGCCCTGGTGTCGAGCCATGCGCCGTGGGCGTCCGTCCCCCGGCTCGTGGGATGGGACCAGGTCGGCGACGGGTCGGTGTTCACCGGCATGGGCAAGGGCTACGACGCGGCGTGGCCCACCGGCGGGCGCGTCCGCACCGAGTACCGCAGGTCGATCGAGTACACGCTGAACACGCTCGTCTCGTACGTGGAGACCTACGGCGGCGACGATCTCGTGCTCGTCTTCCTCGGCGACCACGAGCCCGCGCCGCTGATCACGGGCCCCGACGCGGGACGCGACGTGCCGATCACGATCGTCGCCAAGGACGGCGCCGTCCTGGACAGGATCTCCGGATGGGGCTGGCAGGACGGCCTCCGCCCGGCGAAGGACGGCCCGGTCTGGCCGATGAGCGCCTTCCGCGACCGGTTCCTGACCGCGTTCGGCGGGTGAGGCGAGGGGTGGCGCGCCGTCACCGGCGGTGGGCGGTCGCCCTCGTCGTGGCGGCGCTGCTGGCGGGGATGGCCTTCGCGATGGTGTCCACGGCGGTGCGGCAGACCCCGACGATCGACGAGCCGGTGTACGTGGCCGCGGGCGTGAGCTACCTGAAGGAGCACGATCTCCGGCCGAACGCGGAGCATCCGCCGCTCGGCAAGCTGCTCATCGGCGCCGGGGCGCTGCTCACCGGGCCGCGCACCGGCCCGGCGTCCGGCGGCGACCAGCAGGCCGCCGGTCGGCGGCTGCTGTACGAGTCCGGCAACGACGCGCAGGGGCTGCTCCTGGCGGCGCGGCTGCCGGTGATCGTCCTGACGCTGCTGTTCGGGCTGGTCGTCTTCGCCTTCGCCCGCGACCTCACCGGCTCCGGCGGCGGGCTCGTCGCGCTCGCCCTGTACGCGTTCTCCCCCGACGTCATCGCGCACGGGTCGCTGGCCACGCTCGACGTGCCGATGGCCGGGTTCCTGCTCACGTCGGCGTGGCTCCTGTGGCGGGCGCGGGAGCGTCCGCGGCTCTGCCTCCCGCTCGCCGGGGCGGCTCTCGGCGCGGCGGTCGCCACGAAGATGAGCGCGCTGCCGGCCGTCCCGGTGCTGCTGGGGCTGGCGGCGCTCTCGGTCTGGTCCGCGCGCGGCCGCTCTGGACGGCGCATCGTGGACGGCGTCGCGTGGGCGGCCGGGGCCGGGCTGGTGGCGGTCGCGGTGGTGTGGGCGTCCTACCTGGCCGTGGACCCGCGGCTCCGCTGGGCGCCGCCCCCGGGCATCCCGGACGTGGGCGGGCTGCGCGGCCTCGCCGCCGCCTGGATGCCCTTCCCGGCGCCGTTCCGCGACGGCATGCGCATCCAGTTCGGCTTCGAGGACCTGCGCTGGACGGGGTTCCTGTTCGGCGAGGTCTACGTCGGCTCCCGCTGGTACTACCTCCCGGCCGCTCTGCTGGTGAAGACGCCGCTGGGGATGCTCGCGCTGTGGGTGATCGGGACCGTCGCGCTGTGCGCGGTGCGGCGGCTTCGCCCTGCCGCGCCCTACGTGCTCCTGCCCGCCGCCGTGGTGCTGGGCGCGGCGATGGCGGGCTCGCGCGATCTCGGCGTCCGGTACGCCATCGCCGTTCCGATGTTCCTGGCGGTGGCGGCGGGCGCGGCTGCCGCGCTCCGCGGGCGGTGGACGCTCGCCGTGACGGGCGCGCTCGTGCTGTTCGTCGCCGTCAGCTCGCTGCGGGCGTACCCGTTCTACCTCCCCTACTCCAACGAGGCGTTCGGCGGCCCGTCCAAGACCCATCTGCGCCTGCACGACTCCAACGCCGACTGGGGCCAGGACCTCGGCCGTCTCGCCGACCGGCTCCGGGACCGGTACCCGGGCGAGCGGGTGTGGCTCGCCTACAAGGGCAGCGGCGTGCCGTCGTACTACGGCATCCGCGCGTCCGACCCGCTCGCCGTGCCGCCCGGGCGGGTGCGCGGGCTGCTGGTGGTGTCCGACAGCTGGATCGCCAAGTCGGACCCGCGGCTGACCCCGCTGATCGCGACGAGCGAGCCGGTCGACGAGGTCGGGCACTCCATCACCATCTACCGCCGCCCCTGATCACTTGGCGGGCCGCCAGGGCCGCCAGGGCCGCGCGGGCCCGTGTAGCCGTGGGCGACGAGGCGTTCGGCCGCGTGGGCGTAGGCGGACGGGTCGGGCGGGAGGCTGGTGCCGAGGCCGTCCACGTAGCGGTTGTACATGCAGAACGCGGCGGCGACGAGCACGGTGTCGTGGATCTCGACGTCGCCGGCGCCCGCCGCGCGGGCCGCGGCGATGTGCTCGGCGCCGACCTCCCGGCCGCCGCGCTGGACGGCGGCGGCGATCCCGAGCAGGGCCCTGAGCTTCTCGCTGACGGGCGCTGTAGACGGGTCGGCGTGGACCTGCTGGACGAGCGTCATACCGCCGTCCAGCTGCGCGGCGGCGCACGCACCATGGGACCCGGCGCAGAAGCGGCACCCGTTCAGCTCCGACACGTACGACGCGATCAGCTCCCGCTCGCCGCGCTCCAGCGGGCTCGGGCCGCGCAGCAGCGCCTCCGCGAGCGCGCTGAGCGGGCCCGCCGTCTCGGGCCGGTATCTGAGCAGGGACGGCAGGCCGGGGACGGCGTCGTCCAGGTCGATGTGCGCCACGCGACGGCCTCCACGGAAGATCGGATGTTCCCCGATCCTCCACCGAACGCCGTCACCCCGGAAGTTTTCTGGCCACTCCACAAAAGGTCATGGTCTCCTGCGGCTCGCCCCAGGGGTTCGGCTCGGGACGCCACCGCGAGCACGACACGACCCCCGGCTCCAGCAGGTCCAGGCCGTCGAAGAGAGCCTCGATCTCCTTGGAGGTCCTGGCCTTGATGGGGTGCGGGGTGCCGCTCTCGTTCCAGGCGCTCATGGCGGTGCGGGTGGCGTCCACGTCCAGGCAGGCGTGCGACAGCGCCACGAAGCTCCCCGGCGCCAGCGCCCCGACCAGCCGCGCCAGGATGCTCCGCACCTCGTCGTCGTCGGTGATGAGGTGGAGCAGGGCGAGCATCATCAGCCCGACCGGCCTGCCGAGGTCCAGGGTCGCGGCGGCCTCGGCGAGGACGCGGTCCGGGTCGCGGACGTCCGCGTCGACGTAGTCGGTGGCGCCGCCCGGCGCGCTGGTGAGCAGGGCCCGCGCGTGGACGAGCACGAGCGGGTCGTTGTCGACGTAGACGACGCGGGACTCCGGCGCGACCCGCTGCGCGATCTCGTGCGTGTTGTCGACGGTCGGCAGCCCGGTGCCGATGTCGAGGAACTGGCGGATCCCCTCCTCGCCCGCGAGGTGCCGGACGCAGCGGCCGAGGAACAGCCGGTCGGTCCGCGCCGCCGCGACGATTCCCGGCACCTGCCGCGCGACCCGCTCCCCGGCCTGCCGGTCGACCTCGTAGTGGTCCTTGCCGCCGAGCCAGTAGTCCCACACCCGCGCCGAAAGGGGCCTGTCCATGTCCATATGGGTTGGGCGTCCGGCATCGTCCGTCGTCATGCGGCTCCTCCTTCGCGGGGATGACCGACGCTACACCGGACGGCCACAGGCCCTGTCAAGGACCCCTGCGACGGCGGCGGGATCGTAGGACGGGAGCACGCCGGCGAGGTGCCCGTCCGGGCGGATGACGTGGACGGTGTCCGGCCCGGCCCGCAACGCCTCCCGCAGAACGCCTTCGGTGTCGATGTCGTCCAGCGCGTGCACGCGGTGCGGGACATCGGTCGTGAGCTCCGCCGGGTGCCGCTTCGCGGTCAGGACGACGAACGCGGTGCCGAGCAGGCGCCGCAGCCGGGTGGGCTCGCCGGACACCGCGCACGGGCCGTCCTGGCAGAGCACGCCCGGCACCGGCGGGCGGACGGCCCCCGGCTCGCGCGGGAAGCCGTCGAGGGGGCCGGACGGCGTCGTCAGCGGCGAGTCCAGGTACCAGAACGGCTCGGCGAGGCGGCCCGAGTCGATGCTCTTGTGGGCGCCGGGGTCCGCCCTGGCCTTCTCCAGCAGCTCCAGGCGGCGGGCCCGCTGCCCGGGCGTGTGCGGGACGAGGAACTCCATCGTCCGGGTCGTGACGCGGAGGTTCTCCCCCGCCGCCGCCCGCCGCTCGGTGTCGTAGCTGCGCAGCAGCTCCTCAGGTGCCCACCCGCGCCGGACGAACGCGAGCTTCCACGCGAGGTTCTCCGCGTCCTGCACGCCCGAGTTCAGGCCGCGGGCGCCGAACGGCGCGTACAGGTGGGCGGCGTCCCCGGCGAGGAACGCGCGGCCGGACGCGAACGTCGCGGCGCGCCGCTCGTGGAACCGGTACACGCTCGACCACACGACCTCGTACGGGACGTCCCCGACGATCTTCCGGATGCGGGCGTCCAGCGCCCCGGACGCGCGCTCGGCGTCGAGGTCGTGGTCGGCGGGCACCTGCCAGTCGATGCGCCACGTCCCGTCCGGGCACTGGTGGACGAGGACCTGCCGCCCGGGGTTCCACTCGGGGTCGAAGAAGAACCGCCGCTCGCTCGGGAACGGCAGCTCGGCCCGGATGTCGCAGATGAGGAACCTGTCGGCGAACGTGCGCCCGGGGAAGGGGATGCCGAGCAGCCGCCGGACGGTGCTGTGCCCGCCGTCCGCGCCGACCGCGTGGGTGCCGCGGACGGGCTCGCCCGCGTCCACCTCAACGCCGCGCTCGTCCTGGCGGAGCCCGGTCACGGGCCGCCCGTACCGGACGTCGGCGAGCGGCTCGGCGTCGGCGAGGTCGCGCAGGTGCGCCTCGACCTCCGCCTGCGAGATGTTGAGCCACGGCGGCACGGCGCTCCGCCCGGCCTCGGGGAACGTGACGGAGAACAGCTCGTGGTCCCGGTAGTAGGTGCGGCCGGTCGTCCAGGTCACGCCGCGGGCGATCATCCGCTCGGCGCAGCCGACCCGGTCGAGGACGTCGAGGACGTCCCGCTGGAAGCAGATGGCCTTGGACCCGGACGGGTCGCGCCGCGCCGCGGCCTCCAGCACCACGCTCGGCACGCCGTGCCGGGCCAGCAGCAGCGCGGTGACCAGGCCGACCGGCCCGGCGCCGACGATCACGACCGGTTCGCCGTCACTCCAGGAGCTCACCCCTGAGATGTGCGCCGCCCGCCCGTCCCCGTAAACCTCCCCGAGCCGGGCGGCGGCTTCTGGCCGGGGGCGGCCATACTTGATCAAGCCGGGGCGGGGCCGTGCGCACAATGGCGTATGGCTCCCCTCCACCGGCCGACCCGCCGGGAGTTCGGCAGGGCGGGCGCGGCGGCGCTCCTCCTCGCGGCGGGCGCGTTCGGGGTGCGAGGGCTCGCCGACCTGTGGCGGGATCTGTCCGTGCACCGGCCCTCGACGCCGTCGCTGATCGCGTTCGCGGTGCTGGAGGCGGTCGCCGCCGTGCTGGTGGCCGCCGCCTTACGCCGGCCCCGCGACGGGCCGCGCGAGCCGGTGTTCGCCCGCTGGACGAAGGTCCGGGCGGCGGCCTTCGTGCTCCTCGTCGTGGGGCTGCCGATCGTGCTGCTGGCCGTCGCGTTCGCCAGGACCGAGGCCGAGCCCGTGATCATCCTCCCGAGGGTGGAGGAGCTGCCGGAGCGGGAGCCGGAGCCGTGGGACCCGTTCGACCCGGTGACGATCCTCGGGGTGGCGGTCCCGGCCGTCCTCGTGCTCGCCGTGACCGCCGTGGCGGTCTGGGCCGTCGTCCGGCGCCTCCGGAACAGGCTCCCCGTCCCCGCCGTGCCGCCTCCGCCGGACCGGTTCGAGGAGGCGGTCGCGGTCGGGAGCCGGGCGCTGCGGGCGGGCGACGACGCGCGGGCCGCCGTGATCGCCTGCTACACCGCGATGGAGGGCGTCCTGGCGGAGGCGGGCGCCGCCCCGCGCGACAGCGACACCCCGGCCGAGGTGCTGGCCCGCGCCTCCGGCTCCGGGCTGGACGGGCTCGCCGCCGCGGCCACGCTCACCGCCCTGTTCCGCGAGGCCCGCTACAGCGTCCACCCGGTGACCGAGCGGCACCGCGCGGAGGCGCTGGCCGCGCTGGAGTCGCTCCGCGCCCGGAGCCGGGCATGAGGGCCGCCGCGCTCGCGGGGGCCGCCGGGTGCGGTCTCGCCGCCGCCTACGTCGCCGCCGGGACGGCGGGCCTGGTCGTCGCGGCGGCCGGGCTGGCGGTCCTCGGGCTGGTCGCCGCCCGGGCGGCGATGCCCGCCGCGCTCCCGCCCCGCCGGGCCGCCCGCGCCCCGGACGAACCGGACGAGCTTCGGGAGTACCCCTCGTACCGGCGGGTCCGCGAGGCCGTGTCGTGGTCGCAGGTGTCGCCCCGGCACTTCGGCTCGGTGACCAGACCGCTGCTCGTGCGGCTGTTCGCCGCCGCGCTGGCCGAGCGCCACGGCGTCGACGTCCACCGCGAACCCGCGCGGGCCAGGGAACTGGTCGGCGACGACGTGTGGCCGTTCATCGACCCGGACCGTCCGCGCCCCGCCGGCACCGCCGCGCCCGGCCCCGACCTCGCCGGCCTGCGAACCGTCGTGAACCGACTGGAGGAACTGTGGCCGAACGACTGACGATCGACTCGCCCGCCGCCGCGGCGGCGCGCTGCCGGGACGTGCTCGATGAGGTCGAGAAGGCCGTCGTCGGCAAGCGCGCCGCGGTCGAGCAGGTGATGACGGGGATCCTCGCGTCCGGCCACGTGCTGATCGAGGACCTGCCGGGGCTCGGCAAGACGCTGCTGGCCAGGACGTTCGCCGCCGTCCTCGGGCTGGAGTTCGCGCGCGTCCAGTTCACACCGGACATGCTGCCCGCCGACCTGACCGGCGCGGCCGTCTACGATCCCCGCACGTCCGACGTGGTGTTCCGGCCCGGCCCGGTGTTCACGCAGTTCCTGCTGGCGGACGAGATCAACCGGACGCCTCCGAAGACCCAGGCCGCGCTGCTGGAGGCCATGGAGGAGCGGCAGGTCAGCGCGGACGGGGAGACCCGTCCGCTGCCCCGCCCCTTCATCGTGCTGGCCACCGACAACCCGATCGAGTACGAGGGCACTATCCGCTGCCGGAGGCGCAGCTCGACCGGTTCGCGCTGCGGATCCGGCTCGGCTACCTCAGCTCCGCCCAGGAGAGCGAGATGATCTCCCGGCGGCTGGCCCGCGGCGCGGCCCCGCCCGCCCTGCGCACGCTGGCGGGGCCGCACGACGTGCTCGCCATGCGCGAGTGCGTCGAGCGGGTGCACGTCGACGAGGCGATCGTCCGGTACGCGGTCGCGCTCTCGGCCGCTACGCGCGAGCACTCCAAGGTGACGGTCGGGGCGAGCTCGCGGGCGACGCTGGGGCTCGTCCAGGTGGCGCGGGCGCATGCGCTGCTCGCGGACCGCGATCACGTGCTGCCGGAGGACGTGAAGGCCGTCGCGGTCCCGGCGCTCGCGCACCGGCTCGTGCTCCAGCCGGAGATGTGGGTCCGGGGGGTCGGCGGCGAGGACATCGTCACCGAGATCCTCGGCCGGGTCCCCGTGCCGCGCGCCGCGGACCTGCCCGCATGAGCCCCCACCCGCCGCGGGCTCGCCGGACGCGCTCGCCCTGGCATGGCGGCCCGCGCCCGTCGCGCACGCCCTCGCCACGCTCGCCGTGCTGGCGGCCCTGGCGGCGCTGCTGCTGTCCCGCCCGAACCTGCTGCTCCTGGCCGCCCCGCCGGTCGGGGTGCTCGCCGCGGGCCTCGCCGCGCGGCGTCCGGACGCCGTCGCCGTCCGGGTCTCGGAGCGCCCCCGGCGGTGCTTCGAGGACGGCGCCATCGAGATCACCGTCGCCGCCGACGCCGGCGGCCCGGTCGACGAGATCGCGCTCCGCCTGGCCCCGGTGCCCGCGTTCGGCGTCGAGCTCACTGCCTACACGGAGGACCACGCGGCCGGGACCGCGCGGGCCGAGTTCGCCGTGCGGCCCCGGTACTGGGGCCGCCACACGCTGCCCGCGCTCGTCGTGGACTGCCGCAGCCGCTACCGCGCCGGCCAGGCCAGGACGGCGATGCCGCTCGGCGAGATCAGCGTCTATCCCGCCGGGCCGCCCGTCCGTCCCCGGCTCGTGCCGGTGGACCTGCTGCGGCGGCTCGGCGACCACGCCGCCCGCGCCGCCGGGTCCGGGACGGAGTTCGCCGGCATCCGCCCCTACCTGCCGGGCGACCGGGCGCGGGACGTGAACTGGAAGGCCAGCGGGCTGCGCGGACGGCTGCACGTCACGACCCGCGCCGACCAGCGGCAGGCCGAGGTGGTCCTCGCCCTGGACGCCTACACCGACCTCGGCGAACCTGGCGGGACGCTGATCGACCGCGCCGTGCGCGGCGCGGCGGCCGTGGCGACGGCCTACCTGCGCGGCGGCGACCGGGTGGGGATCGTCGCGTTCGGCGGCGCCCTGCGCTGGCTGGCGCCCGGCCAGGGCGAGCACCACTTCTACCGGCTCGCCGAGGCCGTCATGGACGCCCGGGACGCGGGCGGCGGCGCCACCTCCGACCTCCGCCGGGTGCCCCGGACGGCACTGCCGCCCGGCGCGCTGGTGATCGTGTTCTCGCCGCTGCTCGACGACCGCGCGGTGCGCACCGTCCAGGACCTCCGCCGCCGCGGCACGCCCGTCGTCGTCATCGACACGCTCGACCGGGAGCCGCCGGGCGGCGGGCGCGCGGAGTACCTGGAGCTGTCCCTGCGCCTGTGGCGGCTCGACCGGCGGGCGCTCCGGCACGGGCTCGCCGATCTCGGCGTGCCCGTGGTGCCGTGGGCGCCCGGCGAACCGCTGGACGTCGTCGTCGGGTCGTTCGGGCACCGGGTCTCGGGGCGGCACTCGTGATCCGCTTCCGGCCCGGCCCCACGGCGGCGGCCACGGCCGTTGTCGTGGCCGCCTGCGCGGTGTGGGACCCGGGCGTCCCGGCGGCGGCCGCCACCGGGCTGCTGGCGACGGCGCTGCTGCTCGGCGCGGACGCCGCCGGCGCGCACGGCGGCGCGGCGCGTCACCTGCCGCCGCTGATCGCCGGCGGCTCCTGCACCGCGCTGGTCGCGGCCGTGCTCGTGCTTCCGGACGCGTCCGGCGCGCTCGTCGTGGTGGCCGGGATGGCCGCGCTCACCGGGGCGTTTCTGCTGGCCTGCTCCTGGCGCGTTCGGCGGCCTCGGTGATCGTCCGCTCGGCGATCTGCTTGTCCTGCCAGCCCCGCACGTCGGAGCCCTTGCCCGGTTCCAGGCTCTTGTAGATGTCGAAGAAGTGTCCGATCTCGTCGAGGATGTGCTCGTGCACGTCCCGCAGGTCGCGGATCTCGCGGTAGCGGACGTCCCGCGCCGGGACCGTGAGGATCTTGGCGTCGGGCCCGCCCTCGTCGTGCATCCAGAACACCCCGACGCTGCGGACGGTGATCTCGCAGCCGGGGAAGGTGGGTTCCTCCAGCAGCACCATCACGTCCAGCGGGTCGCCGTCCTCGGCGAGCGTGTCCGGGATGTAGCCGTAGTCGGCCGGGTACTGGGTCGAGGTGAACAGCATCCGGTCCAGCCGGATGCGGCCGAGCCGGTGGTCCATCTCGTACTTGTTCCGCGATCCTCGCGGGATCTCCACGATCATGTCGATGTCCATCGGTTTCCCTCCCCGGGATGGCCCTGCCCGGCGGGGCGGGCTCGATCGTCAATGGGCGGCGGCGTCCCAGTCTGGGCCCGTGCCGATCGCGACGTCCAGCCCGACCGACAGCGGATACGCGGTGGTCATCCGGTCGCGGACGATCTCCTCCACCGCGTCCCGCTCCCCCGGCGCGACCTCCAGGACGACCTCGTCGTGGACCTGGAGGAGCAGGCGGCTGCGGAGCCCGGCGGCGGTCAGCGCCCCGTCCACCCGAAGCATAGCGATCTTGACGATGTCGGCGGCGGAGCCCTGCACCGGCGCGTTCAGCGCCATCCGCTCGGCGGTCTCGCGGCGCTGCCGGTTGTCGCTGGTCAGGTGCGGGAGGTAGCGGCGGCGGCCGAGGAGCGTCCGGGTGTAGCCGGTGGCGCGGGCCTCGGCGACGACGTGGTCGAGGTAGTCGCGGACGCCGCCGAGCCGCTCGAAGTAGGCGTCCATCAGCGGGCGCGCCTCCCCCATCGGGATGCCGAGCTGCTTGGCCAGCCCGAACGCCGACAGCCCGTATGCGAGCCCGTACGACATCGCCTTGATCTTGCGGCGCATCTCCGGGGTGACGGCCTCCGGCGCGACGCGGAACACCTGCGCCGCCATCGAGGTGTGCAGGTCCTCACCGGACTCGAACGCGGCCAGCAGCGTCGGGTCCTGCGACAGGTGCGCCATGACGCGCAGTTCGAGCTGGCCGTAGTCGGCGGTCATCAGCGACTCGTACCCGGGTCCGGGCAGGAACGCGCGGCGGATGCGCCGGCCCTCCTCCGTCCGGATGGGGATGACCTGGAGGTTCGGCTCGATGGACGAGAGCCGCCCGGTGGCCGCGACCGTCTGCTGGAACGTGGTGTGGATCCGGCCGTCCACGCCGATCTCCCGGATCAGCCCGGCCACGGTCGTGCGCAGCCGCGCCTGGTCGCGGTGCCGCAGCAGGATCTCCGGGAGGCCGTTGTCGGTCTGGGTGGCGAGCCAGGTCAGCGCGTCCACGTCGGTGGAGTGCCCGGACTTGATCTTCTTGGTCTTCGGCAGCCCCAGCTCGCCGAACAGCACCTCCTGGAGCTGCTTGGTCGAGCCCGGGTTGAAGGGGTGCCCGGCGATGTCGGCGGCGTCGTCGGCGGCGCGCTGCATCGCGGCGGCGAAGTGCTTCTCCAGTTCGTCCAGCAGGCCGGCGTCGACGTGGACGCCCGCCCGCTCCGCGCGGGCGAGCAGGCCGGACAGCGGCAGCTCGACGTCGCGGAGCACCTCGTCCATGCCGGTGGAGGCGAGGTCGGCGGCGAACTTCCCGGCCAGGTCGAGGACGGCGCGGGCGTTCAGCATCAGCCCGGCCGCGCCCTCGGCGGACGGGCGGCGGCCCAGGTGGCGCCCGGCGAGGTCGGCGATCCCGTAGGCGGCGAGGCCCGGCAGGAGGAGGTAGGCGGCCAACGCGGTGTCGGTGGCGACGCCGTCGAGGCGCCAGCCGCGCTCGCCGATGACGCGCAGCAGCGACTTCACATCGTGGAGCGCCTTCGGACGGCCGGGATCCGCCAGCCATTCCGCGAAGGCGCGCTCGTCGTCCTCGGTGAGCCGGGACGGCTCGAACGACGCGGCATGGTCGTCGCCGGTGGCGAGGGCGATCCGGGTGATGTCGCCCGCGCCGCGCTCCCACGTGCAGTCGGCGGCGAGCCCGGTCAGCCCGGTCGCGCGGGCCGCCAGCCAGGGCGCCAGCTCGCCCGGCTCCAGCTCGCGGCCCTCGATCGTCTCCGGTTCGGCGGCCTCGGCCGGGCGCCCGCCGCCGGGATCGGCGGCGAAGAGGCGCTGGCGGAGGCTGGCGTTGCGGAACTCCAGCTCGTCCAGCAGGGACGTGAACGCGGACAGGTCGTAGGGCCGCCGCCGGAGGTCGCCGAGATCGACCGGAAGGTCCAGGTCGCGGACGAGCTCGGTCAGCCGCCGGTTCAGCCGCACGGTGTCGGCCGCCGCGCGCAGCTTCTCGCCCGCCTTGCCCTTCACCTCGCCGGCGCGGTCCAGCAGCGCGGCGAGGGAGCCGAACTCGCGCACCCACTTCGCGGCGGTCTTCTCGCCGATGCCGGGGATGCTCGGCAGGTTGTCGGACGGGTCGCCGCGCAGCGCCGCGAAGTCCGGGTACTGCGCCGGGGTCAGGCCGTACTTCTCCTGCACGGCGGCGGGCGTGTAGCGGATCATCTCCGACGCCGTCCGGTAGAAGTAGAGGACGGTGACGTTCTCGCTGACGAGCTGAAGCACGTCCCGGTCGCCGGTGACGATCAGCACCTGGAGCCCGTCCGCCTCGGCCCGGACGGTGAGGGACGCGATGACGTCGTCGGCCTCGTAGCCGGGCGCCCGCAGGACGGGCATGCTCATCGCGGCCAGGAACCGGTCCAGGATCTCCAGCTGGCTGCCGAACTCGTCCGGCGACTTCGCCCGCCCGGCCTTGTACTCGGGGAACGCCTCGGTGCGGAACGTGCGGCGCGACACGTCGAACGCGACGGCCGCGTGCGTCGGGCGCTCGTCGCGCAGCGCGTTGGCCAGCATGTTCGCGAACCCGTACACGACGTTCGTCGGCTGGCCCGCGGTGGTGCTGAAGTTCTCGACGGGCAGCGCGTAGAACGCCCGGTAGGCCAGGGAGTGGCCGTCCAGGAGCAGCAGGCGGGGCCGATCCGTCGAGCGGAGCTCGTCCTCTGAATGGCGGTGGGTGGGGGCTGGAGGACGGTCGGTCATGGGGTCATCCTGGCAGGTGGGTACGACGGCATGAAACGACCGGACGAGGTGTTAGGGCTGCACATGACCAAGACCCAACTGGGGCGCCTCGGTATCTGGCGCCCGTGGAACCAGCTCGACCCGGCGCTGGCCAAGGACGTCGAGGACCTCGGCTACGGCGCGATCTGGGTCGGCGCCTCGCCCTCCGGGGACCTGGACGACGTCGGACGACTGCTGGCCGCGACCGACCGCATCGTCGTGGCGACCGGGATCGTGAACATGTGGAAGACGCCGGCCGAGGAGGTCGCGGCGTCCTACCACCGGCTCAACGACGCGCACGGCGGGCGGTTCCTGCTCGGCGTCGGGATCGGCCATCCTGAGCGGACGCGGGAGTACCGCAGCCCGTACGAGACGATCGTCCGCTACCTCGACGACCTGGACGCCGGGAACGTCCCGGCGGAGGGGCGGGTGCTCGCCGCGCTGGGGCCGAAGGCGCTGCGGCTGGCGGCGGAGCGCACGGCGGGCGCGCACCCGTACCTGACCACACCCGAGCACACGCGGCACGCGCGGGAGGTGCTGGGCGGCGAGCCGCTCCTCGTCCCGGAGCAGAAGGTCGTGGTCGACTCCGATCCCGCCCGCGCCCGCGCGCTGGGCCGGCGGACGCTCGCGCGCTATCTCCCGCTGGGGAACTACGTCGCCAGCTTCAAGCGGCTCGGCTTCACCGATGCCGACGTGGCGGACGGCGGCAGCGACGCGCTCGTGGACGCGGTCACCGCGCACGGCGACGCGGCGGCCGTGGCGGCGCGGCTGACCGGCCATCTGGACGCGGGCGCCGACCAGGTGGCCGTCCAGGTGCTGACCGAGCCGGGCGGCGATCCGCGTCCGGCGCTGCGCGCGATCGCCGAGACCCTGCCGCCGCGCTGAAAAGCGCTGGGAAAAAGGATGAGGGACGCACCCTGCGGGTGGCGGGCGCGTCCCTCAAGCCGATCCGGCCCGGTTACCGGGTCGCGTAGTGACCGAGGTGGTCAGGCAGGGTGCGCTTGGCGGGCGCCTGGCGCCGGGCGAACTCGTTGCCGTTGACCGTCAGGGTGCTGAGGGCGAACCCCTGGGTGACCGCCGCGGCCGCGTCGATCATCTGGTCGAAGCCCTTGAGGTCGACGTTGCCGTAGGTGTCGCACTCGGAGTGGTAGCACGGGTCGTAGGCCTTGCCGGCCTCGCCGCCGTACACCTTGGCCTGCTCGGCCGTCTTGATGCCCTCCGCGCCGGTGAACAGGCCGCCTGCGGGGATGCCCACGGTGATGAAGGCGTTGTAGTCCGACCGCCCGTTGAACGCCGACTGGTCGCTGGCCAGCTTCTTGCTCGCGAAGTAGTCGTGGAACGCCTTCTCGATCGCGCCGGAGCCCGCGGGCGGCGGGACGGTGCTGCCGCCCGTGCTGTTGTCGCCGTCGTAGACGAACCGCACGAAGTTCGGCGACCCGATCATGTCGAAGTTGAGGTTCAGCGCGATCTTGTTCCGCTCGGCCTCGGGGAGGTTGTCCACGTAGTACTGGGATCCGAGCAGGCCTTCTTCCTCGGCACCCCAGAACGCGAACCGCACCTTGTTGCGGAGCTGCTTCGCCTTGAGCTTGTTGATCTGCTTGGCCATCTCCAGCAGCGCCGCGATGCCCGACCCGTTGTCGTTGATGCCGGGGCCTTCGAGGACGCTGTCGTTGTGCCCGCCGAGGACCACGACGTTGTCGGGGTTGCCGCGCGGGGTGTCGGCGATGACGTTGGCGGCCGTGCGCTTCTCGGTGAACGTGTCGGTCTTGACGTTCAGCGTCACGCCGCCGTTCTGCGCCTGCTCGACCAGGGCCTTGCCGACGGCGTTGGTCGGGCCGACCACCGGGATGCCGTACGGCTTGGTGAGCGTGCCCGCCACCGGGCCGGGCTGGTCGGGGAGCTGGTAGATCACGACGGCGCTCGCGCCCGCGGCGACCGCGTTGTCGGCCTTGACCGAGAAGAAGCACCCGCCGCGCTGGATCAGCGCGATGTTGCCCGTGGGGAAGCCGGCGAAGTCGTCGGCCTCGCACCCGCTGCCCAGGCCGGTCGCGCCCGGGTCGACGGGGCTCGCGGCGGCGGTGACGTTGCCGGCGCCCGAGTACTGCAGGGTCTGGAAGTCGGTCCCCGGCGTGAACGTCTTGGGCGCGGGCGCCGTCTGGGCGAAGGCCGGTTCGGAGACCTCCTGCCAGAAATCGAACGCGAACTGCTGGACCGTCGGGCTGTATCCGGCCCGTTTGAGCTGGTCCGCAAGGTACTTCACAGTGATCACGTTGCCGGGAAGTCCGGCGGCGCGGTTGCCGCCGTTGGCGTCGGAGATCTTCTGCAGGTTGTTCTGGTGGTGACGGACGTTCTTCAGCGTCACCAGGTCGGCGAGCACCGGATTGTTCGGTGCGGCCTGGGCCTGGGCTGCCGCCAGCGTGGTCGCGGCGAGAGACAGCCCGAGAAACGTTGCGAGCGCGGCTCTGCGCATGACTCGGTCTCCGTTGGTGGGGGGACGAAGCATGCCGCAGCCTTGCACGACGACATTTCGCACAACAAGTCACATCTCTCACATAACTTCGGCCAACATCGGCCTCGGCCGAATTCGGAAAGTGAGCGCGGCGTCGCGGTACGCACACCGGAACGCCCCGACTTGTCCTAAATCGGTATCGCCTCTGGCTTTCCGCACGTCAGCGTCTATAGGCTCCGTGCACTTCGGTGATGACCGATATACGCATGGGAGTGACCAGTGGGGAAGTCGGAGGCAGCGGGCACGCTGCGCGGGCGTCGGCGCACCTATCCGATCTGGCGCAGGATCGCGCTGCTGCTCGCGGTGCCGCTGACCGCGCTGTTCGTGCAGTGGGGCATCCCGGCCTCCGTCACGGTGTCCAACGCGCTCCAGCGCTTCGACTTCTCGACCGTGTACAACAACGTCGCGGTGCCGGCCACGCAGGTGACCGAGACGCTGCAGGAGGAGCGGGCCGCCGCCGTCCAGTTCCTCTTCCGCTTCAAGATCGCGGACCGGCAGCGCTTCGGCGACCTGGTGGCCAAGACCGACGCGGCGGTGGCCGCGTTCCGCAAGCAGGCCCTGTCGTCCGACACCCGGGGCGCGATGGACGACACGATGGAAACGCGGGTGCGCAAGCTCAGCGACGCCTACAACCACCTGATCACCCTGCGGGAGCGGGTCGGCATCGGCGGCACCACCCCGCTCGGCGCGATCGAGGGGTACAGCCAGGTCGCCGACATCACGATCCGGCTGCTGACCACCCTGGTGAGCATCGACGACCGGACCGTCTACCTGCACACGACCGCGCTGCTGCACAACTTCTGGGCCCGCGAGTTCATGCTGCGCGAGCACGCGCTGCTGTCCTCGCTGCCCGAAGGGCAGATGAGCGCGAGCAACCGCGCGGCCTTCGCCGCATGGTCGGAGGCCCGGATCCAGTACTTCGAACTCGGCCGCGCGCAGTCCTCGGGCGAGATCGAGCAAATCATGTACGATCTGGCGAACTCGGGGGAGTTCACTGCATATACGACTCTGGAGAACAATGTCGTGAACAACGGCATCGTCCCCGACCCGGCCGAGTGGCGCGCCGCGATCGACGCGCTGCGCCCGGCCTGGGCGAGGGACGCCGCGAAGGCGGAGTCCGTGGTGAACAACACCGATGTCAAGCCCGCCGGCCGCCGGATCATGCTCCAGTTCTTCGTGATCGGCGTGGTCGGGCTGCTCGGCGTGGTCGCGTCGGTGATCCTGTCGCTGCTGTTCGCGCGGCGGCTCAGCGCCGAGCTGCGCGAGCTGCAGGAGTCCGCGCAGCGGCTGGCGAACGAGCGGCTGCCGCGGGTCGTGGCCAGACTGCGCCGCGGCGAGCAGGTGGACGTGGAGGCCGAGTCGCCGGCACCGGTGACCGGACGGACGAAGGAGGTCGCCCTGGTCGGCGAGGCGTTCGGCACCGTCCAGCGCACCGCGGTCGCCACCGCCGTCGCCGAGTCCGACCTGCGCGCGAGCATCAACCGGGTGTTCATCAACCTGTCGTGGCGGAGCCAGTCGCTGCTGCACCGCCAGCTCAGGCTGCTCGACCAGATGGAGCGGCGGGCCGCGGGGCCAGAGGAGCTCGACGACCTGTTCCGCCTGGACCACCTCACCACCCGCATGCGCCGGCACGCCGAGGGCCTGGTCATCCTCGCCGGGTCGCCGACCGTCCGGGCCTGGGACCATCCGGTCGCCGCCGAGGACGTGGTCCGCGCCGCCGTCGCCGAGATCGAGGACTACACGCGGGTGGAGCTCAGCGGCACCGCCGCGGTCGCGGTGACCGGAGACGTCGTCGCCGACATCATCCACCTGCTCGCCGAGCTGATCGAGAACGCGGCCGTGTTCTCCCCGCCCACCACCGAGGTGACGGTCAAGATCGAGACGGTCGCCAACGGCCTCGCGGTCGAGATCATCGACCGCGGCATCGGCCTGCACCCCGACGAGCTGGACCAGCTCAACCTCCGGCTGGAGGGCGGCGGCGAGTTCGACCTGATCGACACCGAGCGGCTCGGGCTGTTCGTCGTCGCGCGGCTGGCCGCGAGGCACGGCGTCAAGGTGTCGCTGCAGCCGTCCGCGTACGGCGGCACGACCGCGGTCGTGCTCATCCCGCACGCGCTGGTCACGCTGGACGACGACCTGGCGCGCGGCTCGATCCCGGGCACGGCCCGCACGATGGTCGCCGCCATGGCCACCGCCGACGGGCGGCAGCGGCTCGGCCGCCCCGCCCGCCCGGCGATCCCGGCCCCGATCGCGCGGCCACAACCGGACGACATGCTGGAGGACCCGCAGGATGGGCCGCCGTCCGGAGCGCCGCCGATCGTGACGTCGCCGTCGCCCACGCTCGACCAGCCCGCGCCGTGGTTCGACGACAACCCCGCTCCATACGAGGAGCCCGCGCCGCAGTACGACGCGCAGTACGACACGCCCGCATACGACACGCCCGCATACGACACACCCCAGTACGAGCGGACTCCCTCGCTCGACCCGCCCGCCGTCGCGTTCGAGCAGCACGCCGTGGCGTTCGACCAGACGGGCGCGTCCGACCCCTACGACTCGTACGGGTCGCACGGGAACCGCCCCCGGCCGCCCGCCGGGGACGACCAGCCGGTCGAGGCGGAGTCCAGCGAGGTCACCGGCAGGCTGCCGCGGCGCGTCCGCCAGCGCAGCCTCGCCCCGCAGTTGCGCCGGGGGCCCGCCCCCGAGCGCGCCGAGCCCGCCGAGGTCGCCGCGCCGGACGACGACTTCGACGAGCCCAGCCCGGAACTCAGCCGCGCCCTGATGTCCTCACTACAGTCGGGATGGTTGCGCGGCAGGGTCATGGACGACGAACCGGAAGAACCCGGTCCACGCGATGAATGGGGGGAACGATGACGCAGCAGGGCCACGCGTCCGGCGAGCTCGACTGGCTGCTCGAAGACCTGGTGCAGCGGGTCGGTGAGGTCCATCAGGCCGTCCTGCTGTCCAGGGACGGCCTGGTGATGGGCGCGTCGAGCGGCGTCACCCGCAAGGACGCCGAGTTCCTCGCGGCGCTGTCGTCGGGGTTCCACAGCCTCGCCAACGGCGCCCGCGAGCACTTCAAGGCCAAGCAGGTGCGGCAGACGGTCGTCGAGCTCGACGGCCTGCTGTTCTTCGTCATGCCGGCCGGCAACGGGAGCTGCCTGGCGGTGCTGAGCGACGCGGGCGGCAACGCCGGGCTCGTCGCCTACGAGACGACCATGCTGATCAAGCGGGTCCGGCGGCACCTGGCGACCTCGCCGCGCGCCGCCGCCGAGGGCCAGGATCCGACGCTGCGTACGGGCGCCTCGGGCTGAGGCTGAGGCCGCCGTGGAGACTCCCAGAGAGCGCTGGGTCGGGCAGGACGCGGGCCCGATCGTCCGGCCGTACGCGATGACCCGGGGGCGCACCCGTCCCCGGGGGATCGTCATCGACCTGGTGACGATCCTGGTCGCCACCGGCCGGACGCCCGGCGAGCGGGTGTGGCTGTCCCGCGAGCACCGGCGGCTGCTGGAGCTCTGCGCGCGGCCGTCCACCCCCGCCGACCTCGCCTCGGAGATCGACCTGCCCTTCCGCGTCGTCCAGATCCTCCTGGAGGACCTGTTCCAGCACGGACTGATCGAGGAGACGACCCGCACCGAGCAGCCCGACCGCCCCGACCCTCGAATCCTGATGAGAGTGCTCGATGAACTTCGCCGCCTCTAACCGCGCTTCGGGCGAAGCCCGGGGGGTCTGGGAGCCAGCTCCCGGGAACGAGCCCGCACCGCCACCGCC
>NZ_SMJX01000469.1 GCF_004348535.1 Actinomadura sp. KC216 | reverse complement strand
GGGTGGCGGTGCGGGTGGGGGCGGCCATCGGGCCATTAAAGCGAGGATCATCCCATGATGCGAAGTAGACGACGCGTGTCGTGATCAGTTCCTTACAGGGTGATGACGTGCGAACGGGAACGGCGCCGGCGGCCGTAGCGTGAAGGCGTGAACTCCGTGACCCCTGCCGGCCGCGTCCTCGTGGTCGACGACGATCCGACCGTGGCGGAGGTCGTCGCCCGCTACCTGGCCCGCGACGGCCACGACGTGGTCTGCGTCGCGGACGGCCCGGCGGCGCTGCGCCGGGCCAGGTCCCTGGACGACCCGCCGGACCTCGTCGTCCTCGACCTGATGCTGCCCGGGATGGGCGGCCTGGAGGTGTGCCGGCGGCTCCGCGAGACCTCCGCCGTCCCGATCGTGATGCTGACCGCGCTCGGCGCGGAGACCGACCGGCTCGTCGGGCTGGAGACCGGCGCGGACGACTACGTGACCAAGCCGTTCAGCCCGCGCGAGCTGGCCCTGCGGGTCCGGTCCGTGCTGCGGCGGGCGCGCGGCTCGATGGTCCCGGCGGGGCCGTCCGGCCCGCTGCGGGACGGCGACCTGGTGGTCGACGTCGCCGCGCACGAGGCCCGGCTGCGCGGCGAGCGGCTGTCGCTCACGTCCCGCGAGTTCGACCTGCTGGCGTTCCTGCTCCGCCATCCCCGGCAGGCGTTCACCCGGGAGGAGCTCCTCGAACAGGTCTGGGACTGGACTTTCGGGGACTCCTCCACCGTCACCGTCCACGTCCGGCGGCTCCGCGAGAAGATCGAGGACGACCCGACCACGCCCCGTCGCATCGTCACCGTCTGGGGCGTCGGCTACCGCTACGAACCCGTGGACGCGTCATGATCCCTTTCGGGGCGCTGGTGGAGGTGTTCTTCTACGCGGCGCTCGCTGCGCTCGTCGTCGCGGGTGTCGCGCTGGGCATCCTGTACGCGCTGCGCGGCCGGTCGATCGCCACGCAGCTGGTCGTGGTGTCCGCGGCGACCGTGCTGGCGACCGTCTCCGGCATCCTCCTGATCTCGTTCCTGATGCTGATCAACGACCATGACCGGTCGGTCGTCCTCGTGGTGGTGATGTCCGCCGGGGTCGTCGCGCTGGGCGTGTCGGTCCTGCTCGGGCGCCGTCTCGTGGCCGCGAACCGGACGCTGGTGGACGCCGTCCGCGCCGACCGGTTCCGGCCGCCGTCCGGGCCGCTGCCCGCCGAGCTGGCCGAGCTGTCGCGCGAGCTGCAGGCCGCCTACGAGCGGCTTGCCGCGTCCCACGAGCGGGAGCAGGCCCTGGAGGCCAGCCGCCGCGAGCTGGTCGCCTGGGTGAGCCACGACCTGCGCACGCCGCTCGCCGGGCTGCGCGCGATG
Organism: Actinomadura sp. KC216; assembly: GCF_004348535.1. Lineage (GTDB taxonomy): Bacteria > Actinomycetota > Actinomycetes > Streptosporangiales > Streptosporangiaceae > Spirillospora. The sequence continues at coordinate 3,551 of NZ_SMJX01000469.1, read as the reverse complement.
GCCGAGGCGCTGGAGGACGAGGTCGTCGCCGACCAGGACACCGTCCAGCGGTACCACGAGCGCATCCGCGTCGAGGTGGAGCGGCTCAGCGAGATGGTGGACGACCTGTTCGAGCTGTCCCGCATCCACGCCGGGGCGCTGCGCCTGTCCCGGCAGCGGGTCGGTCTCGCGGACCTGGTCGCCGAGGCGGTCGCGGGCGCGGAGGCGCTGGCCCGGGCGAAGGGCGTCCGGCTGCACGGCGACGTCCGCGAGGGGCTGCCCGTCCAGGTGGACGCGGGCGAGCTGGGCCGGGCGCTGCGCAACCTCGTCGTCAACGCGATCAGGCACACGCCGAGCGACGGCGCGGTCGAGGTCACCGGCGAGGTGCGCGGCGGCGAGGCCCGGGTGACGGTCGCGGACGCCTGCGGCGGCATCCCCGAGGACGACCTGCCGCGCGTGTTCGACGTCGCGTTCCGCGGCGAGGCGGCCCGGACGCCGGGCGGCGGCGCGGGGCTCGGGCTCGCCATCGCCCGCGGCATCGTCGAGGCCCACGCCGGTGAGATCGGCGTCGCCAACGAGGGGCCCGGCTGCCGCTTCGAGGTCCGCCTCCCGCTGACGGTCTGAATCAGGCTGCGGGGATCGGGATCCTCACCGGGGACAGCTTCGGGGCGGGGCCGCGCCACGCGCCCGACAGCAGGACGCTGAGCGTGTACGCGTGCCATATCTGCTTCGACCAGCGGCGGCCGGTGGTGTCGGCGAGCACGTCCGCGATCGCCTGCCGGTCCACGAGCTCGAACAGGGTGGCGGGGCCGTCCATGATCTGCTCGGTGAAGATCCGGCGGAACGCCTCGTCGCCGGACAGGCGCCAGTTGAACGACGCCGTCCGGCCCCGCGCGGGGAGCGCGGCGCGCGCCTGCCACGCCCGGCGGCCCGCGAGGAGCGGGCGCCGCCGCTCCCGGTCGAACCGCCACCGCTTGCCCTCCGGCGGGATCTGGACGAGCGCGGGCGCCAGCTCCCGCAGCAGCAGGAAGAACGGCTCCTCGCTGCGCCGCCACGACGCGGGCAGGGACAGCACGTCCCGGACGACCCTGTTGTCGAAGAACGGGTGGTAGTACGGCGAGTTCATCAGGACCGCGCTGTGCGAGCCGACGATCCAGCGTCCCGTCCGGTAGTACAGGTACAGCTTGTCCAGGACGTCGAAGCCGTCCCGCTCCGCCCGCCCGGCCCAGCGGGCGTGCTCGGCGGCGGCGAGCGCGTTCGCCTCCGGCGTCATGATCGGCTCCGCCGTGCGGAAGATCAGCCGGACCCGGGCGAGCAGCCCGTCGGCGCTGATGTCGTCCTGGTCGTACAGGAAGCCGCCGCGGAACGTCTCCCCGCCCGACCCGGACGTCTGCGGCACGAGGCTGTACGGGCGGTAGGCGTTCACCAGCTCGTAGGCCGAGTTCATGCCCTCGCACATGCGGACGACGTGATGCGCGCGCCCCAACGGATGCGGGACGGCCACGGTGTCGCGGCTCGGCTGCGGGACCGTCAGGTTCACGCGGTGCTCGATGCCGAGCGCCGCCGCGACCCGGGCGCCGAGGATCACGTCCGGCTCGTCCGGGAACCCGTGCGTGGACGCGCTGAACCGGACCCCGGCCGCCGCCAGCGCCGCGGCCATCAGCCTGCTGTCGCGCCCGCCCGACAGCGACAGCGTGACCGGCTCGCGGTGCCGTGCCAGCGGCGCCGCCGCGGCGATCAGTGACTCGGCGAGCGGCCGCACCGCTTTCGCGCGGCCCGCCGCGTCGCGGGGCGCGGGGCCCGTCCGCGGCACCGGCAGCCGGCGGATCACGGTCGGCTCGCCCGGCACCGCCTCGAAGACGGTCGCCGCGGGCAGGGCGGTCACGCCGCGGAACGGGGTGTCGTCGTTGGTGAAGAACCCGTGCCGGACGATCGGGTGCAGCGCCTCCACCGCGAGGTCGACGGACGGGTCCACCAGCCCGGTCTCCAGCGCCCGCGCCACCAGGTGGACGAGCAGCGCACGGCTCCCGGCGATCCGTACGCCCCGCGTCTCGGCGTGGTAGACGGGGCAGACCCGGGCGATCGCGGTCGCGGCGGTGACGCCGTCGTCCCCGGCCCGGAAGGCGGAGAAGACGCCGCCCAGCTCGGCGGTGACGTCGCCGAGGTCGTCCTTGGCGAGCAGGGCGTCCGCGTCGCGCTCCGGGTCGGTGAGGTAGCCGCAGTACCCGAGGACGCGGTCCGGCCTGCCGGTGAGGATCCCGGGCAGCGGCTCGCGGTCGGGCTCGTTGGACCAGCCGAGGAGCGCCGCGCCGCCGCCGGGCGCGGTCCAGGAGTCGGCCGACACCACGTCGCCGGGGACGGGGAACGCCTCGCCGATGGCGCGGTGCGCGGCCTCGAACAGCAGCGGCGCGAGCCGTTCACGGGCTCGGCGGGCGGACAGAGCGAGATAGACGCGCACGAGTACTCCCCACGCGGGCGGGACCCTACGACATCCGGTCCCCTCACCCGGCGGGACGAATTCGGGACGACGCTCGCGCGGACACTCGGTGAACAAACCGCGATTTCTGTAACACGGAGTGACGCGATGGTTGCGGCTACCGGTCGAGCGGCTACTGGTCGAGCGTCTCCGCCATCGCGCGGAACGTCGGGCACGGCCATCGCGACATGCAGGCGCGGCACCGCCGGATGGGGCTGCCGGGATCGCTGGTGATGCCCCCTGCCTCCTGCGGCCGGTGTAGGTCGAGCAGCCGGACGCCGAGCTCGGCGAACGCGATGACCTCCTCGCGGGCGCCGGACAGGAAGGCGATGTCCTCGCGGGACAGGCGCGTCTTGATGGGGACGAAGCCGCCCTTGTTCACGAGCCGGCTCAGATACTGGGTGGACGAGCGCCACGAGCTGGACTTCGCCGAACGCGCCCGGATCGTCTCCAGGCGTTCGCGCAGCCGGGTCTCCCTCGGATCCGCCTTCATCGCGCGGCGTACCCCCTCACGCGTGTGCCCCTGCCGCTGTTGCACCCGTCCAGCCTCCCCTAATCCCGGGCTCCGCGAGACGGGAACCGCCGAGTTCGCCCGGACCCCCGCTCCGGCCTGGTCCGGGGCACTCGGGCGCGCGCCGTGGAGCGCGCTTCCGGCCCGGTCAAGGGTGAAATCGCGAAATCACGGTGCGTAGTTCTCAAAGCGTACGGGACCGTCCGAGCGGCGACACGCCCGCCCCGCAGGGGACTTGGCGAACTGTCTGGCCCGCGGGCCGTTCCCGAGATAGTGTGCCGGACGTGGAGCTAAACGTCTCGACCGCGTCTCAGGAGGGTCACGCCGTCGTCACGGCGACCGGTGAACTCGACCTCTACACCGCGCCCAGGCTGCAGGCGGCCCTCGCGGGCCTCCTGCGCGAACAGGTCGACCGTATCGTGGTCGACCTCAGCGGCGTCGAGTTCTGCGACTCGACCGGCATGAACGTGCTGCTCGCCGCCATGAAGCGGCTCAAGGAGCAGGGCGGCGAGCTCGAACTCGCGGCCCCGCGCCCGGCCGTCCGGCGCATCCTGCAGGTCACCGGGCTCGACACGGTCTTCACCG
>NZ_SMJX01000468.1 GCF_004348535.1 Actinomadura sp. KC216 | reverse complement strand
CCCCCTCGCCGGAGCCGTCTCTCATCCCCGCCCCGTCGCCCATCCCGTTCACGATCCCGTCCCGCGACCGGGCAGGGAACAGATATTCGCGGCGCACCACGTTCACCGTGTCGGCCGTGGCGGCCGCGCTCGTCGCCGCCTCCGTCGCCGCGGGGCTCTACTACCTCGGCCGGCCGGACGGCGACGGGAGGGGCTCCGGCGCGGTCGGGACGGCGTTGCCGTCCGGGGCGATGCTCGTCCGGATGGACACCGCGCCGGGCTGGCCGAAGGAGTGCCACGCCGACCTCGGTCTCTACAAGCCGGGCGACCCGTCCCCGTCGCCGCTCGTCACCGGGCCGCAGTGCGACATCCTCCCCGAGCGGTCGCCGGACAAGACGCGCATCGCGTTCACCCGGCAGTACGCGAGGACGGCCGAGGCGTGGGTGGTGAACGCCGACGGCGGCTCGCCGCGGAAGGTCACCGCGATCGCGCGCGGCACCCGGGTGACGTGGTCGCCGGACGGCACCCGCCTGGCGTACGTGGCCGAGAAGGACGGCGTCCGGCAGCTCTTCGCGAACACCCTGGACGGCCGCTCGGCCACCCAGCTCACCACCGACGCCTCGCTGAAGGACGACCCGATGTGGTCGTCCACGAACCGGATCGTGTTCTGGAGCAGGCAGACCGGCGACGAGCAGATCTACTCCCTCGACCCGGCCGATCCCGGTTCCCCGTGGACGCGGCTGACGAAGGACGGCGTCCGCTCGGTCGACCCGGAATGGTCACCCGACGGCCGCAGGATCGCCTTCACCCGCGGCCCCGACGAGCACAGCACCATCTGGGTCATGAACGCGGACGGCACCGGCCTGCGCGCGCTGACCACCGGCACCGAGGACGACATGGACCCGGCGTGGTCCCGCGACGGCAGCTGGCTGTGCTACGTGCGCGGCCCGGTCGGGAACCCGGTGATCCGAGCCGTCCGCGCGGACGGCTCGGACGACCGGAGCCTGACCCCGTCGGGCCACACCCTCGGCCACCCCTACTGGCTGTAGGGCGCGACCCGGCGGGCGCTCGGCCTAGTCTCCTTGGGCGGCGGAGGCGGGCTGTCCCGGGGTGCCCGGCGCCTCCACGCCGGCGGGCGGGTCCTGGACGCGGGCGAGGGCGCTCGGCCACCACATGTGCCGTCCGACGTCCAGGTTCAGCGCCGTGACCAGCACCGACCGGACGAGGAACGTGTCGAGCAGCACCCCGAACGCGACCGCGAAGCCGATCTCGGCGACGAACACCAGCGGCAGCGACCCGAGCGCCGCGAACGTCCCGGCCAGCACCGCGCCCGCCGAGGTGATGACGCCGCCGGTCGCGGCGAGCCCGATCAGCGCGCCGCGCCGCGTCCCGACCCGTCTCGACTCCTCGTGGACGCGCGTCATCAGGAAGATGTTGTAGTCGGTACCGAGCGCGACGAGGAACACGAACGACCACAGCGGGAACGACGGGTCGGCCGAGTGGAACCCGAAGACGTGGTCGAACACCAGCGCGCTGACCCCGAGCGCCGCCCCGAAGGACAGCACGACCGTCACGACGAGGATCAGCGGCGCGACGAGGGCGCGCAGCAGCAGCGCGAGGATGCCGAACACGACGACGAGGACGAGCGGGATCACGTAGTTCTGGTCGCGGTGGGTCGCGTCGTTGACGTCGAGCGTCACCGCCGACGAGCCGCCGACCTGGGCGTCCGCGCCCGGCACGGCGTGCACGGCGGCGCGGGCGTTGTCGACGGCCGCGAAGCCGCGGTCGCTCTCGGGCGGCGCGGTGAGCGTGGCCTCCAGGTAGACGAGCCCGCCGGACGCCTGCCCGGGGTTGTTGCCGGCGGGCTTGACGTCCCCGATGTCGGGGACCTTGGCGAGGGCGGCGCGGACGGCGTCCTGCGTCCCGTCCTTGGTGATGATCTGGAGCGGCGAGCCGCTGCCCGCCGGGAAGTGCCGCCCGAGGACCTCCTCGCCGGTGACGGAGTCGGGCTTGCCGGTGCTGAACGACTCGCTGGCCGGCAGCGACTCCGTCCGCAGCCCGAACAGCCCGACCGTGAGCGCGCCGAGCACCACGGCCGTGATCAGCCAGGTCATCCGGGGCCGGGGGGCGATGGCGGCGCCGACCCGCGCCCAGGTGCCGCGCTCGGTCGGCTCGTCGGTGCCGAACGCGGGGCGCCGCGGCCAGAACATCCAGCGCCCGCAGATGACCAGCAGCGCGGGCAGCAGCGTCACCATCGCGGCGAGCGCGACGGCGACGCCGATCGCCATCACCGGGCCCATGCTCTTGGTGGAGTTGAGGGTGGCGACGAACAGGCACAGCATGCTCAGCGCCACCGTCGACCCGCTCGCGACGATCGCGGGCCCGGCGCGGTGCAGCGCGATCGCCATCGCCTCGTGCCGGTCCCGGTGCCGCCGCAGCTCCTCGCGGTAGCGGGCGATGAGCAGCAGCGCGTAGTCGGTGCCCGCGCCGAACACGAGCACGGTGAGGATGAACGCGGCCTGCCCGTTCACGGTGAGCCCGGCGTACTCGGCCAGCAGGTAGATGAGCGCCTGCGCCGCCACCAGCGCGAACCCCACGCACACCAGCGGCGCGAGCCACAGGATCGGGCTGCGGTAGGTGAGCAGCAGGATCCCGATGACGATCGCGGCGGTGATGAACAGCAGCGTCTTGTCGAACCCGGCGAACACGTTGCTGAAGTCGCCGCCGTACCCGGCGGGCCCGGTGACGTGGGCCTGCAGCCCGGGGGCGCCCTTCTGGACGATGTCCCGGTAGTCGTCGACGGCCGGGCCGAGCAGCTCCCATCCGTCGTCGCCGGTCTTGACGTTGATGATGGTCTCCAGGGCCTTCCCGTCCTTCGACGGGATCGGCCCCTGGACGCTCAGGGCGAGCCTGCGCGGCGCGGCGTCCCTGGGGTCGGCGGTGACGGCCTGGAGGCGCGGCACGTCGGCGGCGGCCTTGGCCCGGTCGGCGGCGGTGAGCGCGGCGCCGTCGCGGTGGTAGACGACCACGGCGGGGTAGGTGTCGGCGGGCACGAAGCGCTCGGACAGTTCAAGGACCCGCGTCGACTCGGCGTCCTTGGGCAGCCACGCCGACGAGTCGTTGGACTGCGCGCCGGTCAGCTTGCCCGCGAGCGGGAACGCCAGGACGAGGAGGATGAGCCAGACGCCTAACACGACCCATTTCCCGACCCGTCCGCAGGGCAGGGAGGCGAACTTGTAGGCACGCGACATCAGGGGAACTCCCAGTCTCCGAGGAATATGATCATGCGTCGCCGGAGCGGGGCTCGGCAAGCCGAATCACCTCAGTGAGGGGGGCTCCAGACCGCTTTCGGTCAGTCGGTGGAAACGACCTAAAGATCATGGCCTATGATCCCGCCCCGCCGTTCACGCCCCGCTGCTCACGCCCCCGTGATCATGTCGAGGCGGCGCAGGATCACGCCCTCGCGCAGCGCCCAGGGGCAGATCTCCAGCTCGGTGAGCTCGAACAGGTCCATCGCGGCGTCCGCGACGATCACGCCGGCGAGCAGCTGCTCGGCGCGCCGCTCGGACACCCCGGGCAGCTCGGCCCGCTCGGCGGAGGGCATCGCGGCGAGCTTCTCCGCCCAGTCGGTCAGGTCGTCGCCCGCGAGCGTCCGGCGCTGGTACGGTCCCTCGGCCGAGGGCGCGGCCCCGGCGATGCGGGCGAGCTGCTTGAAGGTCTTGGACGTCGCGACCGCGTGGTCGGGCGGGCCGTAGCGGGCGACGTCCCCGACCCGGCGCGCGATCTCCGCCCGGACGTGCCGCCGCAGGTTCCGGACCTCGTCCGGGGGCGGCGGGTCGGCGGTGAACCGGTCCCGGGTGAGGCGGCCCGCGCCGAGCGGCAGCGAGAACGCCACGTCCGGCTCCTCGTCGAGGCCGGACGCGATCTCCAGCGACCCGCCGCCGATGTCGACCACCAGCAGCCGTCCCGACGACCAGCCGAACCAGCGCCGCACGGCGAGGAACGTCAGCCGCGCCTCCTCCTCGCCGGACAGCGCCCTGATGTCGATGTTCTTGTCGGCGCGGATCCGCTCCAGGACCTTCTCGCCGTTGGCCGCGTCGCGGACGGCGGAGGTGGCGAACGCGACGAGGTCCTCGACGCCCTTGTCCTCCGCGATCTGCAGCGCGTCGTCGACGAAGTCGCGCAGCAGCGTCTCGCCGTCCTTGGACAGGCGGTCGTCGTCGTCCAGATGGTCGGCGAGGCGCATCTCCGCCTTGTGCGAGAACGCGGGCAGCGGACGGGCGCCCTCGTGGGCGTCCACCACGAGCAGGTGCACGGTGTTCGAGCCCACGTCCAGCACGCCGAGTCGCATGCTTACGACGCTAGCGGACGGTCCACCGGACGCCAGGGCCACCCGGCATCGAAACGGCCGCGACCGGCATATTCTCCACGCGGGGTGACGGAGGGGACACCGAAGTGTGACGGCCGGGGCCCCCGCGGACCGGGCGGCGCCGGGCTGCGGCTACGGTGTCGGGCAAGAGGGGGTGTCCGGCATGACGGCGGTATCGGGACGGCGGTGGCGGGTGCCGCGCGCCCAGGTGGCGGCGAAGTGCGCCGGGGCGGCGGCGGTCACGGCGCTCGCCGTCTTCTACCGCGACGACGCCCAGTTCCTGATCCTCGCGGTCGCGGCGGCCGTCGGGCTGAACGCGCTCGCGCTGCGCGACCTGCTCGCGCCGGTGCGGCTCGCCGCCGACGGCGACGGCGTCACCCTCGTGACCGGCTACGCGGGGCGCCGCCGCGTCCCGTGGGACGCGGTGACCGCCATCCGGGTGGACGAGCGGCGCCGCCTCCTCCTGCAGACCCGGATTCTGGAGATCGAGACCGGCGACGACCTGCACCTGCTCAGCGCGTTCGATCTGGGCGCGGACGTCCACGACGTGGCCGACGAGCTGTACCGGCTCCGCGCCCGCAC
>NZ_SMJX01000467.1 GCF_004348535.1 Actinomadura sp. KC216 | reverse complement strand
CTCCCAGCCCGCCACGAGGACCTGCCCGATGACCTCGAAGGATCCTCTCGGCGTCGACCCGTTCACCTCCGCCGACCCCGCCATGCGGATCGAGAATCTGTACCGCACACACCGCGCGACCCACCACTGCATCAGCCTTTACGGCCCGACGCTGTGGACTGAGGAGCAGCACTTCTCCGGAAGGCTCACCGCCCGCCGGGCATCGCCTCGTTGAAGCGCATCTGCAAAGGTTCGAGCTGCTCGCTGAGCTCCCGCGCCTTGGCGGGGTCGGGCGCCCGGATGGCGACGCCGACGATGCTCCGGAGCTGGTCGGCCATGTCGCGGAGTTGTTGGTCGAGGACGCGTGCTCTGGATAGTTCAAGCTGCAGGGCGCAGATGTTGTCTCTCTGGAACGCGTTGCGCTCTGTCACTCGGTCACGCTGGTACTGCTGGTCGCGGAGGCCGATCTCGCGTCTTGCGGCGAGTTTGTCCTTGTAGATCGTCAAGACCGAGGTGATGAGGGAACCGAGCAGGACCCCACGAACCCGAAGATCGCAGAAGCCCATGTTGCAGTACTTGGCCTTTGAGGTGCTCGCCATGTCCGCGTCCGATGTTCCCGGACGTTCTCACCACTGGATTGTTGTCAGGGTCGTGTCGCGCGGCGTTCGGGCAGCGCTGGCTCTCGGTTGGAGATACCGACGGAAGTAGACCCGCACCATGCCGCAATCGGACATGTGTCGTATGACGCAAGAGGCACAGAGAAACCACCCGTAAGTTGAGCGCGTCGTACAGAACGGTCCGTGGGGTTCGGGTAGGGGAGGTCCGTTGGGCGAGGACGTCGAGCGGCAGCTGGCGGATCAGTCAAGAATGATCAGCAATGTCCAAACGGACCTCAAGGCGGTCAGGGGGCGCCTGGTCGAGGTCGGCGAGATCCACCGCAAGATCGGCAAGCTGGAGGAGATTTCCCAGCGCATCACGCGGCTCGAGAACCGGATCGCCGGGTTCGACGCGACCCTCACCGAGATCCGCGATCAGCAGGTGCGCGAGAGCAACCTGGCACGCGCCCGCGCCGAGCGGGCACGGCTGCAGCAGGAGCTGGACACCAGGTTCGCCGGGCGCATGGAGATCCGGGGGCTCGCCAAGAGCCTCATCAGCGATCCCGGGTCCGCCGCCATCCGCCAGCGGGTGCTGGAGCACCGGACGGTGATCGGCGCGGCGGGCTCCTCCGCGCTGAAGGAGATCAACTACTGGCTCGCGCACGCGGTGGTCGCGGTCGCGTCCCAGCATCTCGGGCATGACCACACCACCGCGAAGGCATGGGTTCTGTCCTTCAGCAAGGACAAGGCCAAGAGCGACCTGTTCATGTCGCTGTTCTACTCCAGGCTGGGCGAGCATGCCGCAGCCGCGAGCAGCATGAGCACGTATCTGACGAACATCGACCCGAGGGCGCTCGGACGGGAGTTCTCGCACATCATCAACGCCCTCGCGGAGGGCGAACTCGGTGATGAGGCGCGCTCATACGCCTTCACCGCACTGAACCGGTGGGGACGGACGCTGAGTGCGGGCGGCGGGTCAACGACGGCCTACGGCGCGCAGTTCGACATCTGCCGCAACCATCTGCTGCTCAACAACGAACCGCTGCCCCAGGACGGGTTTTCCGTCCTGCGCCGCCATGTGCCCGGTGAGCAGTGGCTGGAGATCGCGGAGAACTGGCGGTACGCCATCGCGTGCGAGAAGACGGCCGCGGCCTTCCGCGAGCGGTTCGCCGAACTCGCCGACGACATCACCGATGGCTTGGGCCAGGGCGTGCACAGGCACTCCCAGCAGGCGCTGGGAGCCCTCATCGACCAGCCCGAGCCGGACGAGGCCGAGCTGCTCCGCGCCATCCGCTCCAAGGACCTGGTCGAGAAGTGCGGCGGGGACATGAAGCGGGCCACCCAGCTCGAAAGCGAGCTGGGCGACCCGTATGCGGAGGCCAACGACCTGGCCACCTTCCTCACCCAGGCGGCGTTCGAGCCCGAGGCGTTCGGGCTCGTCCCGCAGGCACGGCGGTTCGCGCTCGTCTGTGCCAAGGACTGGATCGCGCGCGTCGGTGGTTCGGTCGCGGCCGAGGCCCGCGCGCACCGCCCGCACCGTGTGACGGTCGAGGTGAACGGCTGGGAGGGCGAGATCGCAGCCGGGGCGTCCGCTAAGGAGGAGAGCGCCCGGCTCACCCTGGAGGTGCGGGAGCACATCGCCGCGACCCGGAAGGCGCAACCACCGGACTCGCGTACGGTCGCCATTGCGGTCGGTGGTGCGGCGCTGCCCTTCGTCGGTTTCTTCCAGGCCACGGGCGTCGTCCGGCTGCTGGTGATCATTGCGGGCATCGCGCTGGTGGTGTACGCGGGCCTGGAACTGTTCACCTACCCGAGGCGGCTTCGGCGGCGGGACGCGGAAATCCTCGAAGAGCAACGCCGTGCGGGCATCACCGTCACCGCCGTGGTCGGGGAGGCCAGCGCACTGCTCCGGATGTGGGACGAGACCGAGCGAGCCGGCCACGCGGAACTGACCAAGGTGTTGGACGGGCTGGCGCCGTGACCCCTCTTCGCCCACCCGGTACGACCATCGCCGGCACCTACCTTCTCGATCACAAGGTCAGCGAGGGCGGGCAGGCCGAGTTGTGGGCGGCCCGGGACCTGCGCGGCAACGACCTGGTCGCCGTCAAACTCTTCAAGGAGATCAGCCCTGCCGCGGCGCGGTTGGCCCGTCGTGAGATCAGCATTCTCGGCGATCTGCCGCCCAGCCCGTACGTGGTGGCGGTACGGGATCACGGCACCGAAGGCGACCTGCTGTTCCTCGTCATGGAATGGATCGAGGGCCGTCCCCTGAGCAACGACAGCCTGCATCGGCCGCGGTTGCAGCAGGTGCAGCGCTGGTGCGTGCAGCTCTGCCGCGGCCTGGCGCTCTGCCACGAGCGTGGTGTCTTCCACCGGGACATCAAACCTGCCAATGTCATGATCACCGAGGCGGGCGACGCCAAGCTGGTCGATTTCGGCATCGCCCGGACGCTCCAGTCGTCACTGACCGCACCGGGTGTCGCAGCAGGGTCTCCCGCCTACATGGCACCGGAACGCTGGCTCGAGCGGGGCGGCGACCACCGCACCGACCTCTATTCGCTCGGATGTCTCATGTATGAGCTGCTGACCGGCGAGCCCCCGTTCGGACCGTGGATCTGGAACACCAACACCGAACAGTTGCGCAACGACCATCTCTACAGGACGCCGGTGCCACCGGCGGCCGGCTTCAGCGGCGTTCCCGAGGCCCTCGACCGGCTCGTGATGGACTTGCTGGCCAAGGAGCCCGGGCACCGGCCGCAGTCCGCTGACGAGGTCATCGTGCGGCTCGACGAGATCGTCCGTCCCACGGCGGGCGCGACCGTCATCGACGCCGAGGGCAGGCCCGCGACCAGCCCGGTGCCGGACGTCCCGCACGTCGACCCCGGATCCCTTGCCGAGCTGCGGGCCGCGGACGCGGCGGTACGCGACGCCCGCCGGCGGTATGGGGAGAACCACCTGCTGACGCTGGAGGCGAGAGCCAATCTCGCTGAATGCATCGCACGCTCGGGCGACCTCGAAGGCGCCGTGCGAACCTACGACGAACTCATCGTTGACTACCAGCGCGAGTGCGGACCGTACGATCCGAATACGCAGCGGCTGATCGAAACCCGAATGATGTGGGTCCTCGGAAAGGTCCCGCCCCCCAAGTAGCCACCGCGTGAAGTGCGGGCCCGCAATCGTGCAACTGCGCGGGAATGAGCCGTACCGGGTTTGGTGAAGTCTGTGATGTGCCCCGGCTTTGGTGGTGTCGGGTCGCTGGAATCCTCGTGCTGTTGATCACGAGGAGAGGCAGCGGATGCCCCGTAGTTATCCCCCCGAGTTCCGCCGCAGGGTGTTGGACCTGGTGAAGTCCGGTCGGCCGGTCAGGCAGGTTGCGGCCGAGCTGGACATGCCCAGCCAGACCATCTACGTCTGGTTGCGCCAAGACCGTATCGACGCCGGCCTGGAGCCCGGCCTGACCTCGTCCGACCACGCTGAACTGGTCGCGGCTCGCCGCCGCATCGCTGAGCTGGAGACCGAACTGACCATCACCCGTCGGGCGGTCGAGCTGCTGAGAGAGGCGGTGCCCCCAAAAGGAAGTTCGAGGCCATCGAGATGATGGCCGCCGACGGGCTGCCCATCGCGGCCTGCTGCAAGATCCTGAACGTGTCAGAGTCCGGCTTCCACATGTGGCGCCGCCGACCGCCCTCGGTCCGCGCGCTGCGGCACGCCTGGCTGACCGAGCGGATCCGGGCCGTCCACGCCGACTCCCGCGGTGCTTACGGCGGCCGCCGCGTGCACGCCGAACTCACCCTCGGCCTGGGCATCCAGGTCGGCCACGGCGCGGTGGAGCTGCTGATGCGCCGGGCCGGTTTGAAGGGCCTGCCCGGGGTGCGGCGGCCGCGGCTCAAGCACCAGACGTCGACCGCCGCGGACCTGGTCGACCGCGATTTCCAGCGCAGCGCACCCAATCAGTTGTGGGTTACCGACATCACCGAACACCCCACCCGAGAGGGCAAGGTCTACTGCTGCGTTGTCCTGGACGTCTACGCCCGCCGCGTGGTCGGCTGGTCCATCGACTCCACCCAGACCGCCGCGCTGGTCACCAACGCGCTGGGCATGGCGATCCAGAACCGGCAACCACCACCCGGCACCCTGATCCACTCCGATCACGGGGTGCAGTACACCTCCTGGGTCTTCACCGAACGCGCCAAGGACTCTGGCCTGGTCGCCTCGATGGGCTCGATCGGTGACTGCTACGACACTCAGTCCATGATCATAACTGTGGGCGTCGTTCCGGTGGCCTGACCCGTGCTATGACTGATCCTCCCTCGGAGTGTCTCTGCGTTGATCTGTCGGCCCCGGAACGACGTCCGTTGTGTG
>NZ_SMJX01000466.1 GCF_004348535.1 Actinomadura sp. KC216 | reverse complement strand
GGCTTGGGCCTGGAGGGCGGCGGGCTGGTCGGCCGCTGGGTGCCTGGCGGACTGGACGGTTCTCCCGGGGCGGAACCCGTCGGTGTAGGCGAAGGCGTCGGATCCGGGCTTGGAGCGTCAGGTCGCCAGGTGACATGCACCTGTTTCCTTCCCGGCATGAACGTGATGGTGCTTTCTCCACGGGAGCTCGGCTGGCGCGATACGTGCACGCGTACGGTCACGCTTTGACCGGCCTTCAGATGTCCCGACATGGGATCGGCTCGCAGAGGTGCACGGCTGTTCGCCTGCCAGGACACCGGGCCGCCTTCCGCTCGCAGCTCTACGGAACCGTCCGCGCCTCCTGCCAGATCCAGGTAGAGCGGGGAGAGCACCAGCGCGTTCTTAGCCCGGGAACCCGTCGATTCGTCCGCAGAGTTGGACGGCACCGACGATGCCGGCAGGGCCGTCGGCGGTGCCGACGAGGCCCGCGAGCCCAAGGGGAACGTGGCCGACACAGGAGCGATGTCCAGGTGGGCCCCAGCATCCGGGTGGTCCGCGGACGGTCGTCCTAGGCCCGGCTCCAGCGAAGTGCCAGGAAACGCGGTCGGGCGCGGACCGGCGACGACGCCCGTGTCGCGTCGCCCTGCGCCGAACAGTCCGTAGATGGAAGCGACCCCGCCCCCGGCAAGAAGGGCTATCGCCGTGAGCACCAGGACGACGCGAGCGGCATGCGCGCCAAGGCCGCTCGACTGGGGGTCGCCTTTCCCGGACAGAGGAACCTTCGGCCGGAAGTCCGTCCTGCGGAAGCGACGAAGCCAGAGAAGCCCTCTCGGGCCCGATGCCTTCAGCGACCTCGCCGGCTGCCTGGACTGGACGGGGAACCCATCGGCGGTGAACTCCGCGACCCGGGTGGCGACGAAGAGTCTGTAGCCGACGAGCTCCGGGTCCATGAAGCAGCTCATGACCCGGAGCCGCAGTTCCGCCCCAAGGTCGGCGTCCGGCAGCAGCCCGTACACCTTGGCGGCCGACACCGTGCGCGGACGGAATGCTCCGCAGGCGGGGCAGTCGTCTGCGTGCCTCATCAGCCGGCCGTTCAGGTCATGGTTGAACTCGCCGCGCCGTTCTCGCAGAAGCCGGGCACGTTGGGAGCAACCGTACGGCCCCTGGTGCGCGAGTATCTCGGCGATCAGTGCCTCTTCCAGCTCGGCGTGCGCGCTTTCAAGCGCTGCCTGGGCATCCTTCAGCGGCACGTCGAACACTGCGGCGAGGTCGGGAACGGACAGCTGGTGCCGGACCCTTAGCTCCAGAATCTCCCGCGACATGGGCCGCAGCGCCAGAACCGCCTGCCAGGCCATGATGCGCTGGTCGACGTCCTCCTGGTCGTGGCTGGCCACCGGCACGTCCGGTGCCTGGTCCCTTGACGGCATTCGCCGCGCGCACTCCAGCCTTGCGATGGCGTAGAGCCACGGCCCGAACCGGTCCGGGTCGCGCAGCTTGCCGATGTGCGCCTCGGCCACGATGAACGTGTCGCGCAACGCCACCTGTGCGGCGTCCCTGCAACGCAGCTGGAACCAGCAGTAGGCGTAGAGGCGGTCGGCATGGGCGTCGTACACCGCGGCAGGGGCGTCGGCGTCTCGCTCACGCAGAGCCTCGACCAGGAGATGGTCGTCCATGTCACAGAAGGTAAGGGCTAACGCCGGTATTCACCGGTCAATTCAAGAGATCAATTACTGACACCGAACTTTATTCCCCCGCTTCGCTCCACCTTTTCCGAAGTGTCGCAGAAGCGGAGTTCATGGCGCTTTGCCCTAACTTATGCACACACGGCCGATCATTGGACGACCAGGCTGTTATGCCGGAGAGAGACGGCACTACTACACAGAGCGAAGGGTACAGAAAATACACACTCACCCCGAAACGACTTGACTCTCCTGCAATTGCTCGCAAGATGCTCTGCCCTTTGGGGCGGCAACTCTCATTCCCGCAGCCGGGCGCTCATGCGTCCGCGACAACACCTGCCCCACAGAGCGACACAGCGCGCACCGCCTTTTGAAGTCGATCTTGAACTTTGCTTGACACTGTAATCATGACAGTGTCATCATCGGACGCATGGACGGCATCTGGACGATCACCGAGCTGGCGGAGCACGCCGCCGCGGCCCTTGCCGCGGACGGGTCCGCGCAGGTCAGCGGCCGGGTGCGCGATCTGCCCAACGAGCGGCTGATCCGCTGGTACACCACGATCGGCCTGATCGACCCGCCTCTCGGCCGCCGCGGCCGCACCGCGCTGTACGGGCCGCGCCATCTCCTCCAACTGGTCGCGGTGAAACGCCGTCAGGCCATCGGCCGCTCGATCGCCGAGATCCAGGTCGAACTCGCCGCCGCCACCGACGCGACCCTCGAACGAATCGCCGCTCTCCCGTCCCGGCCGACCCCGACCTCCGTGCATGCCCCGCACGCGGTGGCCGCCTCGCCGGACGGCCGCCCGGCCGATCCCCCGGGCACCGCCATCACCGGTGCAGCGGACCTCGCCCCTACAGGGGAGCAGGGCCCCACCGCGGAGCCCGACCTCGCCGCCCCCGCTCGCCGGTCCGCCGGTTTCACCACCGCTTCGGCAGGCTCTCCAAGCGCAGAAGCTGCAACACCCAGCAACTCCACGGATGAGCCGACGAACCACACCGCCGCCTCTGAAAGCCCAGCAGACCGAGAGGGGACGACCGGCCAGCACGAGAAAACCTCCGGCAGGACCTTCTGGAACACGCGTCCCGACGTGTCGTACAGACCCGCGACCGTAGCCGACGACTACGGCGCACCTCTTCCACCGGTCGTCCAGGGGATCCGGCTCGCGTCCGGCGTCACCCTCGTCCTGGACGTCTCCGTCCTGAACGGCGATGACCTCGCCGCCATCGAGAACGCCGCGCGGCCACTGCTCGAGATGCTGCACCGGCGCGGTCTTCTCGTCCCCGCAGAAACCCCCGCGTCTCCGTCCGCCGATCCTTCCCGGAGGTCCCAGTGACCGTGCGCATACTGCCGTTGCCCGAGACCGCGCCACCGGAGCCCGAGCACGGGCTGGGCGCGCTCACCACCGACAAGGGCAACCTGCCGCTCGACTCCGTCGACGTGCACGCGTCGATCAACGGGCTCGCCGCCGGCATCGAGGTCGTCCAAGGTTTCCGCAACCCGCACGACATGCCGCTGGAGGCCACCTACGTCTTCCCGCTGCCCGACCGCGGCGCCGTCACCGCCATGCGGATGGAGGCCGCCGACCGGGTCATCGAAGGGACCCTGAAGGAGCGCGGCCAGGCCCGGCAGGACTACGACACCGCGATCGCCGCGGGTCAGCGCGCCGCCATCGCGGAGGAAGACCGTCCGGACGTCTTCACCATGCGGGTCGGCAACATCCTGCCGGGCGAACGCGTGACGATCACGCTCGCACTCAACCAGCCATTGCCACACGAGTCGGCGTCCAGCGCGACGTTCCGCTTCCCGCTGGTCGTCGCGCCCCGCTACATCCCCGGAGCGCCGTTGGAGGGCGAGCGGGCCGGGTCCGGAGTCGCCGACGACACCGACGCCGTGCCGGACGCCTCCCGAATCAGCCCGCCCGTCCTGCTGCCGGGCTTCCCCAACCCGGTCCGGCTGGGCATCACCGTCGACATCGACCCCGCAGGGCTGCCGCTGACACAGATCCGCTCGGCGTTGCACGTGGTGGCCGAAGAGAGCGATGCCGGACGCACCACGGTGCGGTTGCAACCGGGCGAACGCCTCGACCGCGACTTCATCCTCCGGCTCGACTTCGCCACCCACGAAAGCGCGGCCCTCGCCCTGATCCCGGACGAAACCGGCGAAGAGGGAACGTTCAGCCTCACCGTGCTCCCCTCGGGAAAGAACCGGCCGAGCCCTCGCGACGTCGTGCTCGTCCTCGACCGTTCCGGCAGCATGCAGGGCTGGAAGATGGTCGCCGCCCGCCGCGCCGCCGCCCGCATCGTCGACACGCTCCGCACCGAGGACCGGTTCGCTGTCCTGTCCTTCGACACCGTCATCGAACGCTTCCGCGACCTCGGCACCGGCCTGGTGGACGGCACCGACCGCAACCGGTTCCGCGCGGTCGAACACCTGTCGGCACTGAGCGCGCGCGGCGGCACCGAGATGCTGGCGCCGCTCGACGAGGGTTGCCGCCTCCTCGGCGACTCCGCCCGGGACCGGGTGCTCGTTCTCATCACCGACGGCCAGGTCGGCAACGAAGACCAGCTCCTCGCCCACCTCGAACCCCGGCTGTCGGGCGTCCGCGTCCACGCCGTCGGCATCGACCAGGCGGTCAACGCGGGCTTCCTGAACCGTCTCGCCGCCATCGGCCAGGGGCGGTGCGAGCTGGTCGAGTCCGAAGACGGCCTGGACGAGGCGATGGAGCACATCCATCACCGGATCGCCGCGCCGCTGGCGACCGGGCTCTCGCTCCACCCCGACGGCCTGGAGATCATCCCCGACTCCGTGGCGCCGCGCCGGCTGGGCGCGCTCTTCCCTGATGTGCCGATGGTGATCGCGGGACGTTACCGCGGCGCCGCCTCAGGCTCGCTGACCGTCCGCGGCACCGCGCCCGGCGGCAGGGCCTGGGAGCAGCGCGCCACGGGCGCCGTCACCAAGAACCCGGCCGTCACATCCATCTGGGCCCGCGCGCATCTGCGCGACCTAGAAGACCGCTACACGGCTCGCGGCCCCGGCGACCTGGAGCAACGCATCGTGGACACGTCGCTCCGCTTCGGTGTCCTGTGCCGTTTCACCGCGTTCGTGGCGGTCGACAGCCGGGTGGCCACCGATGGTGGCACCCCGCACCAGGTCGTCCAGCCAGTGGAGATGCCCCGAGGCTGGGCGGCGCCGGCAGCCCCACCGAGGATGGTGGGGGCCGCCGCCTTCTCGGCCGAGGCCTTCGACAGGCTCCCGCCAGGCGCCCCCGGCCCCATCCC
>NZ_SMJX01000465.1 GCF_004348535.1 Actinomadura sp. KC216 | reverse complement strand
TGCCCGCCACGAGCCCGCCCACGAACCCGCCGCCGGGATGCCCGTGCCCCGCGATCAGCAGGTAGATCGAGAACACCAGGATCGTCGGGCCGAGCAGCCGCGCCGCCGCCTCCAGCACGACCGAGGAGCCGCCCAGCGGGGGACGTCCGGGCGTGGCGAGCCAGCGCGTCCGCGCCACTCCCCCCGGTTGCGCGCCCTTCCCGCCTCTCGCGGCGGACGGGCTGATCCGCCGCCATGCCCCGGGACGCCCCATCACCAGCCCGGCCACGCCCATCGCCGCGACGGCCAGCACCGCGATCTCGCCGAGCGTGTCGAGGGCCCGCAGCTCGACCAGGATCAGGTTCACGATGTTCTTCGCCCCCTCCTCTTCGGCGGGCCCGGCGTAGCGGGGGCCGACCGGGTCGGAGCCGCGGCTCAGCGCCGCGACCACGAGGAACACCGCGACGAACCCGCCGAGGCCGAGGCTGATCGCGCCGGTCGCGACCCGGCCGGGCGTCGTGCGGCGCCACGGCGGGAAGCGCTCCGGCAGCCGCCGCAGCACCAGCACCAGCATGATCAGCGACAGGGACTCCACGACGAGCAGCGTGAGGGCGAGGTCGGGGGCGCCCTGCATGACGAAGAGCCCGCCCGTCCCGTAGCCGACGCCGGCGAGCAGCAGCGCCGCCGACAGCCTCCGGCGCGCCCGCACCGCCGCGATCGCGCACCCGGCGACCACCACGGCGAGGACGGGCTGCACCGGATCGTCCCAGGCCCGCAGCGCGCCCACCCGCTCGGACGGGCCGCGCCCGCCGATCAGCCCGGCCGCCAGCGCCGTGCCCGGCAGGACGAGCACCGTCACCGCGATCACCCCGAGGTACGCGGGCAGCGACCCGATCTGCACGCGCCGCGTCACCGCGTGCGCGCCGTTGAGGATCCCCTCGATCACGGCGTCGTAGGCCCGCTGCACGTCCGGCACCTTCCACCGGACGTCCCGCCTCGCCGGGAACGACCGCCCGAACGCGAAGTACACCCCGGCGCCCACCCCGATCGCGAGCGCGGACAACCAGAGCACCAGCCCGAACCCGTGCCACAGCGCCAGGTCGTAATCGGACCCCGGTTCCAGCGTTCTCGCATAGGGCTTGACCAGCCTCTGCACTGTCCCGGGGATCACACCCAGCACGGACCCCGCCGCCGCCAGCACCACGACCGGCCCGACGAGCCCCCACGGCTCGCCGCGCCGTCCCTCCCCTGGCTCACCGCCGAACGCGCCCTTCAGGAAACGCGCGCCGTAGGCCACGGTGAGCGCCGACCCCGCCACCACACCGGCGAGGACGGCGGCGTCCGCGCCCCCATGGGCGAACGCCTTGATCGCCGCCTCCTTCGCCACGAACCCCAGGAACGGCGGCAGCCCGATCATGGACGCGACCGCCGCCGCCCCGGCGAGCGCGAGCACCGGCATCCGCCGTCCCAGCCCCGAGAGGCGGTCGGCACGCCGCGTCCCCGTCTGGTGCTCCAGCACTCCGGCCGCCAGGAACAGCGGCGCCTTGAACAGGCCGTGCGCGAGCAGCAGGGCGGAGCCCGCCAGCGCGGCCGTCGGCGTCCCGTCCCCGAGCAGGATCATGAGGAGGCCGAGCTGGCTCACCGTCCCGTACGCGAGGAGCCGTTTCAGGTCGTCCTGCCGCAGCGCGACCAGCCCGCCGACGACCATGCTCACCAGCCCCGCCACGACGACCATCGGCCGCCACACGCCCGTGTCCGCGAACGCGGGCGCCAGCCGCGCCACCAGGTAGACGCCCGCCTTCACCATCGCGGCGGCGTGCAGGTAGGCGCTCACCGGGGTCGGCGCGACCATCGCCGCGGGCAGCCACGCGTGCAGCGGCACCTGCGCCGACTTGGCGAACGCGCCCAGCAGCACGAGCACCACGCCCGCCTCCGCCGCCGCCCCGCCCGGCGGATCGGCCAGCAGGGCCGAGATCCGGTACGTCCCCCCGGCCTGCCCGAGCAGCACGAACCCGGCCAGCATCACCAGCCCGAACGCCGTGGTCATGAGCAGCGCCTCGACGGCCGCCCGCCGGTCCTCGGCCCGGTCCGGACGGGCGGCGCCGATCAGGATGAACGAGCTGACGGTCGTCAGCTCCCAGAACACGTACAGGACGAGCAGGTTGTCGGCGAGCACCAGCCCGGTCATCGCACCCGCGAACGCGACCAGCGTCCCGGTCATCAGCCGCTGGCCGGGCCCGAAGTACCAGCCCGAGTAGCAGAGCACCACCGCGCCGACCCCGCCCACCAGCACCAGCATCACCACGGCCAGCGCGTCCAGCCGGAGATCGATCGCCAGCCCCAGATCGGACGCCCACCCGACGTTCGCCGTGACGACGTCACCGGCCCGTGCCAGCGCCCACACGGCCGTCACCGCCGGAAGCACCGCGGCCGCGCACGCCATCACCCGCCCGTGCCGCCCCAGCGCCCACGGAACGGCGACCGCCGCGACGGCGTACGCCACCACCAGCACCACCACGCCGCCGCAGCCCCCCTCCGCGCAAGGCACGTCGCAGACGATCTACCCGGCCAGCGCCCCCGAAACTGAACGTCGCAGGGCCGTGCACACGGTGCGCGCGGACGATAAGCGTTCGATAACGGGCGCCCGTAGCGTCATCGGCGTCCATCCCCGCCAGACCTGACGGCGGGGACACGAAACGGGGAGAACATGAGCAAGATCCGAATCGGGCTGCTGGCCGGTGCGGTGGCGGCGGGGGCCGTCATCGCCGCCGCGCCGTCGGCCGCCCTGGCCGCCACGACCACCGCCACCACGGCCGGCTGCCCCAAGGGCGACGTGTGCGTGTGGAGCGGCAAGAACGCCACCGGCACCCGCTGCAACTGGGACGGCGACGACCCCGACTGGCAGGGCGGCGACGTCCGCTGCAGGCCGTACGGCTTCAAGGTCAACAGCATCTGGAACAACGGCTACACCAGCACCCCCTACAACAAGGTGAAGTTCTACCGGTACGCGAACTACGGGAGCCAGATCTCCGACCCCGTCCCGGTGACGTCCCGGCCGATCAACGCGGCGAACGTCTCCATCCGCTCGCACCAGTGGGCGAGGTAGGAGGGGACATGAACAAGATCCGGATCGCCGTGACGGGCCTCGCCGCCGCCGGCCTCGCCACCGTGCTGGCGCCCGCCGCCGCGCAGGCCGAGACCGCCGGGGCCGGTGCCGCCGCCGCGTGGCAGGGCTCCTGTGCCAAGGGCGACTTCTGCGTCTGGAGCGGCAAGAACGGCACGGGCATCAAGTGCTCCTGGTACGGCAACGACAATGACTGGCAGGGCGGCGACGTCCGGTGCAGCCCGCGCTTCCTCGTCGCCTCGCTGTGGAACAACGGCTACACCGGCTCGTACAGCAAGGTGAAGATCTACTCGTTCGCCAACTACGAGAGCCACTGGGGCACGGTCTCCGCCGGTACGCGGACCAACTTCTGGGAGGGCCAGCTCATGCGCTCCCACCGCTGGGTGAACTGACTCCTCCCCCTCCCAGGAAGGCCGCCGAGCGCCACGCCCTCGGCGGCCTTCCCCTTTGTCAGCAGCAGCGCAGGGTGCGTGCCGTACGACGCCACCGCAACGCACGGCCACGCGGCACCCCGCAGCTCAGCGCGCCCTGCACGACGGGCGTCCCGTAATGCGTGGACGGATCGTCCCGCAGGATGGCGGCGTGGAGGTTCCGCAGCTCGCGCCCCGGTTCCAGCCCGAGCTCCTCGTCGAGCCTGCGGCGTCCCTCGTGGTAGACGTCGAGCGCCTCGCTCTGCCGTCCTGCCCGCGCCAGCGCCAGCATCAGCAGCGCCCGCAGCCGTTCCCGGTACGGATGCTCGCCCACCGGCCCCAGCAGCTCGCCTACCAGCTCCCGGTGCCGGCCGAGCGCCAGCCCCACCTGCGCGGCCTCCTCGATCGCGGCCAGCCGCAGCTCCCCCCACCGGACCGCGCCCGCCTCGACGAGCGGACCGCCGAGCCCGGCGAGGACGGGCCCGTCCCAGAGCGCCAGCGCGTCGCGGAACCGTCCGGCGGCCGAGGCCAGCCGCCCCGCCGCCGCGTCCCGCCGCGCCGCCCCGATATGCCTCTCGGCAACGAGCGCGTCGATCGTGGCGTTCTCCCCGGAAACGCGATACCCGGGCCGCACCGTCTCGATCACCTGCCGGTCGCTGCCCGCACGGCTGAACGCACGCCGTAACCCCGACACGACAATGGCGACCTGAGTGCGAGCCGACTCCGGCGGACCGTCCGGCCAAACGCCGTCCACAAGCCGCTCCACCGGGACCGGCCGATCCGGTTCGAGAAGCAGAGCCGCCAGCACGAGCCGCGCCCTATCGCCGCCAAGGTCGATCTGTCCCCCGCGGACTCCGGCGCGCAGCGGCCCCAGAATCCGAAAATTCACGCGGTCGTTCACCCGTCGCGTCACCCTTCCAAAGGCGGTCATTGCGTGGACGATCGCGGGGTGTATACGCCGAGAACCCGGCGTGCGGGGTTACCCCCCGTAGGGTAGACAACGAGCCGCCCGACGCGGTTCCCTGAACCGCCGAAGAGCCGTTCCGAATCGTTTAGAACAGCGAACCCGCAGGTCAGCGACACCGTCGAGTGATCGCCGGATCGGGCGTACGGTCGGCCCGCACATCGGACGCGGCCACGTATCCCCAGCCGTACAGCGCCGGCATGGCTGTCACTCGATCACCCTGCGTGTAGTACCAGATGTCGTTACCGCCGGAATGGCGCTCACCGCGCGTCCAGCAGATGAACCAGCTCGGGTCGGTCTCCAACACAGCCACCTTCACCCCGAACCCGGCATCCTGATACACGGCGACCCCCGGCCGATTCGCACACTGGAACATATGCGGCCAGGTCTGCTTGGTCCGCAAATCCTCAATGGTCCCGCGCAGAAAATGGCATTGCCCTTGACCCACCTCGCCCCCATCCCCACGC
>NZ_SMJX01000464.1 GCF_004348535.1 Actinomadura sp. KC216 | reverse complement strand
GGCCAGACCGAGATCACCGGGACCCGCCCACCCCGGCCTGGCGAGCAAGCCGCCGCGCGCCGCCTGGCCCGGCAGCTGCGCGCAGCATCGCACCGCGATCGCGTCACTACCGCCCACACTTCACCCACTCCGCCCGGACGGCTCAGCATGCGCGGCGCGCTGGCCGCCGACGCCCAGCGCGCCGCCGGGACCATCCCGACCGCCGAGCCCTTCACCCAGACCATCCGCCGCCACGTGCCCGCGCCGCCGCTGCGGCTCGGCATCGCCTGCGATGTGTCCGGGTCCATGAACGCCATGGCCGAGCCGGTCGCGTCCGCCGCGTGGATCATGGCCCGCGCCGCCGGGCACCTGCCCGACGCCGTCTCGGCAACCGTCATCTTCGGCTCCCGCGTCCGTCCGGTCACCCACCCCGGGCGCGCCCCGGCCGCTGTGACCGAGTTCGCCGCCCGCGATTCCCGCGAAGACTTCGTCCAGGCCGTCGACGCTCTCACCTCGGCCCTGGATCTGACCCGCCCCGGTGCCGCCCGGCTGCTGGTCATCGTGTCCGACGGCCTCTTCAAAGACGACCAGCCCACCGAAGGGCAGCAGCGCATCGACCGGCTGACCGCCACCGGATGCGCCGTGCTGTGGCTGTCCCTGTCCGCACGCACCAGGCCCATGAACGGCGCGCACCTGGTCACCCTGACCAATCCCGCCACCGCCGCCGACACGATCGGCACCGCCGCCGTCCGCGCCCTACGCACCGCCTGACAAGCCCGCCGCCCGGTGCGTCGCTGGAACGGGCGCGCCGGGGCGGCCCAACCCTTTACCCACCAGCCCGTGCATCTGCGAACCCACCACCTGAACGGAGAACCTTGTGGCCGACGAGATGTTCGTCCTGCTCGGCTGGGCATGGAACATCGACACCGCCACCCGCCTAGCCACCCGGCACCGCGCCCGCCGCGTCGACATCCGGCCGCTGGCCTGGGCACGCGCTGTGATCGGCATCGACCCGGACCACGCCGCCACGGTCGACCTGGCCCGCCCGCTGCTGACCGTCACGACCCCGGGCACCCGCGCGCCCCTGGTGATCGACGGGTGGCACCGCATCCACCGCGCCCTGACCACCGGAATCCACCAACTCCCGGTCATCCACCTCGACGCAGATGACGAACGTGCTTGCCGCGTCTGGGGCGGCGAACTATGACCGGGCCACTCCACCGCCCAAGGAAGGAGGCAATGACCGGGCGGCGCCTTGACGCCGGTGAAGGGGTGAGCCTGAAACCACGCGCCAGGACTCCAGAACCCGCGCGCTGGACCGTCCCGCGCAGCAGCGCCAGCCAGGCGCTGGGCCCTGTTGACGGCACCGTCATGAGCCACGCCGACCAATCGCCCAAAGGCCGAGCCCGAGCTCATTGTCGGGGAAGCTAACGCCCTGTGACCACGACACCGCCCACCCGGGCGCACTCACAACCTGCACTGAAAGGGATAAGTTCGTGAATCAGCATCGATCACCCGCCGCCCAGCCGGAGGCGATCGACTCCTGCCTGATCTTTGAGCTGTGTGACCTCATCACCGCCACCGCTCGACTCGATGAGAAACCCCGCAATCGCCACCAGGCCACACAAGAACTGATCGCGGTCGCCTACCGCGTCGCCGCCGCTGCCGGACCGATCCTGGACCGCGAGGCCGCGCTCATCACTGCCCTGCGCGATGCCGCCGCCGCACGCCTGAACATTCCCCGCTCCTGCCCCAACTGCCAGAAGCTGGACGGTGGCCGCTGCGGACGGCACGCCACGAGCACCACCTTCGCCGAGACTTACCACGACCTCGGCCGCGCGCTCAGCGGCCCCAGCTACACCGCGCTGGACACCGCCCCGGCTCACCCTGCGACGCTCCCGGCCGATACCCGGCCCGCAGCCTCGACCAGCCCGGCACAGGGGGCATGACGTCCCGGACCGTTCATATTGCCGACGAGGTCCGCGACTCTCCTGAGGCCCGCAAGAACTCCGACGGGCACCCCTAACCGCATCCTGCGTTCTTGGTCGTGCTCGACTCCGACGCTCAAATGGAGCTGAACCATCGCCTCACGCGTGCCGTGCGTGCCAGTTCCGAACGAGTAGGACTGGCCCAACCGTCGCCGTGTCGACGGCCCGTTGATCACCGATGGCATGCCGAATTGTGCCGCGCTCACCGGGCTGAGCGGTGAACCTTCGCCGTAGGTGTGGAAGGTCTGCAGGCTCTTGACTCAACGCTCGGCCGGGTACTCGCCGGTGATGATCTGCTTGACCCTGCGGCGGTCGATGCCGTGCTTGTCGGCGAGATAGCGCTGGGAGAGGGGGCGGCCCGGCCCGTTGAGACTGGCGCGGTACTCGTTCAGCACGGCCTGCTCCGGTGTCTGCTCCACTTCGGTGCATGCTGGCTCGGACCGGTGTGCTCCGGTGCGCCCGCCCGGCCCGGGTGGTGACGGCGAGGGCGCGTTGCGGGTCAGGATCATCAGCAGCTCGAACGAGCCGACCAGGGCGGGCCAGGCGCTGACGAGGGAGCCGATGGGCCCGTGAGCGGCGCCATGCGCCAGGTTGGCGCCGATGGTGGCGCAGATGCCCGCCGCCAGGCTCCACCGGGCCAGCGCCGGTACGGGGCGGTGATGGCGGTGGGCATCCAGGATGACCATGGACGCCGCCCAGATCAGGCCGTCCACGGTGAAGGGGACCAGCCGCGCCGTCAGACCGGTCTCGCCGTGGGAGCGCACGAGGTCGAGGGCGTGAGAGTAAGAGATAAGCGCGGCGACGGCGGCGACCGTGACCACCGCGAGCGCCGTGGTCGCTTTGATAAGCCGGTCGGTCACCGTGTAGCTCCTTGTGCGCCTCTTTTCGTGCCTTGGTGCGCGGTCGGGCGGGTGAAGCCAAGCAGGGTTCGGCGGCGGTAGGACTGGACTTGCACCACGGTGCCGGTGTGCGGAGCTGCGATCATCTTTCCTGTGTCGATGACCAGGCCGACGTGTCCGGGGTTGCGGGTGGAGGTGCCGCGGCCGGTGTTGAAGAACACCAGGTCGCCTGGTTGCTCGTGGCCGTTGGGGACGCGGGGGCCGTGTCGCCATTGGTCGCCGGACACGCGCGGGATGCTGATCGCGGCGGCGCGGTAGGCGGCGTAGGTGAGCCCGGAGCAGTCGAAGACGTGCGGGCCTGTGGCGCCCCATTTGTAGGGTTTGCCGAGCTGGGCGCGTGCGAACACGATCGCCGTCGCGGCGGCCTCGCCGGGAGGCGCCATTGATGAGAAGGCGTCGGCGCAACCTGCGCTCTGTGCGCCGAACTTGGCCGGTCCGTGGTGAGCGTAGGCGCGGGCCTGCCGCAGCACCTTGTCCACGTAGTCGCGCGAGTGGTTGTACTGGTACAGCGCGGTGCGGACGCGTTCGGGTGCGCCGTTGTGTTTGAGGTAGCGGGCGGCGGCGGGGATGGCGTCGGCCGGGTCGTAGATGTCGGTGCGGCCGTCGCGGTTGCCGTCGACGCCGAACGCGGCCCAGGTGCCGGGCATGAACTGCATCGGCCCGGCGGCTCCGGCAAGGTTGCGTCCCGCCGAGATCCCCGGGCCAGGTCCGCGTCCGTGGTCGGATTCGACCTTTCCGACGGCGGCCAGTACGTGCCAGCCGATCCCATAGGCCCGTCCAGCCCGGCGGTAGAGGGCCAGGTAGGAAGTCGGGATACCGGTAGATGACCGTCCTGGGGCGGGCTGGCATGCGGTGGCTTCGGTACCCGAGCCGGGGAGGACCGCGCCCAGCGCGGCGACGATGACCGCGACCAGGCCGACCGCGGCCACCACGGCCCCGATCATCAACGGCATCAGGCGGGCTCTGATTCACGCCGCGGGGTGGTGTGCCAGAGCGCGGCGAGGTCGGTGAGTCGATGCCGTGGGCCGGCGGCCCCGGCTGGTTGCCAGACTCGTCCGGCGGGGCCGTCGGGTGCCGTGGCGGGGGTGTGGACGGCGGTCGCGACCGGGACCTCCGGGACGCCGAGTAGAGCCCGCAGGTTGGTCTCGCGTCTGGCGCTTGGGAGCCAGAAGAGGACCGGTGTGGTGGTGCCGGTGGCTTCGGCGAGGTCGGCGTAGCCACCGAGTTTGCGGGCGACGCGGGCGAGAGTTTCGGTGCCGGTGTCGTGTTCGAGGAAGAAGTCCAGGGTGCGCGATCGGCCGTCGGGGCCGGGTTGGGTCCAGCGACCGAAGGCGTCCGGGCGGGCCAGGTCGCCCCACAGGGCGGTGCAGCGGCGCTCCGGCCACCATCGCTCCAGGACGGTCCCGTCGTTCTGGCGGCGGGCGTGGGCGTGGAGCTGGGCGAAGAAGTCGTTGACGCCGATCTGGTGGCCCAGCCGCGGTGACACTGAGATGGCGGTGGTGGTGTCGGCCCGATACCCGAAGGCGCTGGGGGTTTGGCCGTGTTCGATGGCCAGGACGTGCGCGCCGGTGGGGCCAAGTACCCAGTGCCAGGGTTTGGAGCCGACCGGCGTCCAGGGCCGGAACCGCAGCAAGGCGTGCAAGCGGTGCAGGTGGTTGAGGCGTTGGCGGGCACGCTCGGGGCTCGGGAACAGCAGCGCGGTGAGCTGCGCGGTGGTGAGAACGCGGTGCTCCCAGACCAGCGCGAGCAGGTCCCGGTCCCGGTTGGTGAGGCGGTAGGCCAGCTCGGCGATGTGCTCGGGTGTCAATCGCGGCGGCCGTATCAGAGTGCCGCGCAGCCGATGGGTGGCTTTGGTCGGCTGGGTCATAGCGAGTCCTTCCTGGATGGCGGCTGCTGGGCGGAGTTCGCCGAATCCTCTGGGGCCGCCCAGGCGGCGGGTGACGGTTCGTCGTCCAGGTCTCGGAGCCCGACGGCGGGGATGGAACGTTTGCCGTGCCCGGTGACGAACTGTTCGCGGGAGGCTCGGCGGACGGCGGTGGCGCGGCCGGTGTTCTTCTCGGGCAGGGGCCGGGTGCGGAAGGTGAAGGGC
>NZ_SMJX01000463.1 GCF_004348535.1 Actinomadura sp. KC216 | reverse complement strand
GCCGCCGACGGCATCAGGTCCTGGATCGGGAGGTCCTGGCCGAAGGTCGCCGCGAGCGGCACCTCGATCCCCTGCACGGCGACCTCGACGCCCTCGCGGACGGCGGAGTGCACGGCCTCGCGCGTCGCGCGCACCCGCTCGGTGCGCAGCATCTGGTTGATCAGCCCGCTCCGCCCCAGGATGCTGCCGACCAGGTCCTTGATGAAGGTGCCGATGAGCAGGTAGCCGCGCCGGTTGCGCCACATCATCCAGCCCACGTAGAGGCTGGTGCCGTAAGCGAACACCGATACGTAGGCGGAGTAGTGGCGCTCGACGATGACCAGCCGGTTGTTCACCACTTCGGGGGCGAGGATGTCGCTGCGGATCCGCATGGCCGTCACGTTCACCGGGATCCGCCGCCGGGCCAGCGAGCCGTAGATCGCCGCGTACGCCGAATCGGCGGCGGCCGCCTTGTTCTCCAGCAGCGTCCGCCATTCGGCGATCGGCTCCTCCGTCTGGGAGAGCAGCAGGACCAGCCAGAACACGGCGGACGCGATGAAGACCCCGAGCCACCCCATCGACATCAGCCCGGTCCCGGAGGAGCCGTCCGAGTCCTCGAAGCCGGATCCGCCCTGCGACCCGAGCCAGACGACGAAGCCGATGAACGCGAGGAAGAAGAACGGCAGGTATACCGCGAACGAGACGATGAAGGCCCGCATGAAAAGCGAGCGGAGCGAACGCCACGGGACGGACTCGTCCAGGGACAGCTCCATCGGCACGAACTTCAACGACTGCGTGCGGTAGGCGATGTCGCCTCCGCGCGGCCCCGCGGCGGCCCATCCGCCGCCCCCTTGGGCCGTTCCCGGTTGGGTGGTCACAAGTCCTCCATCTGGGCTGGGTTCGCGGGGTCTCTTCGCGGGGTCTAGCTGATGGACACGGTGATCTGGCCGCCCTCCACCGTCGCCGACCCCTGCACGCCGAAGCGGACGTCCCCGGTCTCGGTCTCGGTCCCGCCGCCGAACGGGTCGGTGACCTTCGCGACGTAGTGGGCCACCCCGTCGTACGCGTCCGAGGAGATGGCGACCTGCGCGTCATCTGACGGGTAGGGCGACAGCTCCACGGTCACGGTCGGATAGGCGGTGATCGTCCACGTCACCGACTCGACCGAGCCGAAGAGATAGGTGCTGAACGGGCAACCGGTGGGCTGGCCGCTCGTGCTCTGCGCGCACTTGGTGATCTGTTCCTTGACCATCGTCTGGACGGCCGCCTGCGCGCCGGGCGCCATGGTCGGCGTCCCGAAGTCGGCGACGGCGACCGCCCGCTCCTCGATGCCCCCGGACTGCACCACGGCGGACGTCGTGGCCCCGGCGATCAGCGGGGTGCCCTGCGCGGTGGCCGTGTAGGCGCCGGGAAAGACGTAGGTGGAATCCTCGGTGCTCAGCTCCGCCGCGATCCCGTTGACCGTGAGCTGCCGTCCCGCCAGGGACGTCACGCCCAGCAGCAGGAACGGCTCATGCAGCACGTACGCGGGCTCGCCGTCCGTTCCCTTGGCCGCGAGAATCGTCTGCGTCACCGTGTCGCCGCGGACCTTGTAGGAGACCCGCACGGACGTCACGTCCCGGCCGGCGCCGGAGAAGATGTCCGTCCCCAGGATTCGCAGGTCGCTCGGCCGGTCATCGGCTTCGGAGAGCGCCTTGGGGACGAGAAGCGGATGGCTTTCCGGCGAATACTCGGACGCGTCGGAGACGAGGTCGAGCGCGGCGGCGGTGTCGCCGTCGGAGAGTTCGTCGAAATACTCCTCGACCGTCGACTCGGCGGTCGGCGGCTTGAGGGCGGTGTAGGCGGCGAAACCGCCGCCCACCAGCACGATCGGCACGATGGCGAGAATCACCAGCGTTCGCCGCCGCAGCCGGCGGAACTGCGCGCCACCCGGCGTCCCGGGACCGGTGGCGACGCCCGGTAGGGACACCATCGGCGTGCTGAGCACAGGCCCGGACGGCACGGACGAAGCCACGGGCGCGGCCGGAGCCGCGGGCGCAGACGAAGCCGCGGGAGCGGATGAAGCCACGGCCGGGGCCGGAGCCTCCACGGTAATGGCGCTCGGCAGAACCGCCATTCCGCAATACGCGCAATGCGCGGTCCGCGAGCCTAATTCAGAACCACACTGATAGCAGATGTCCATGACATAAGTGGCCGGGGGAGAATGCGCGGGCAACTTCCGTGATGTTAAAGTCGTAAGCGACGGCGTCAGTGTAGCGCTCGGGAACCGGGACCGCTATGGCTAATGCGGAATCGGTCACACCGGCCTCGAAAAGCGGCCCTTCCAAGTGGACGGGGAGAAAGCCGTACTCCGGTGGGTCGCAACGGCGGCTCCCCTTCAAGGGAGGATGGTCGGGTGGAACAGGTGCATTCGGTGCTGGTGCGGGTCGAGGGCGAGCGGTGTGCGGCGCTCGCGCGGCGGTCGGCGCCCCGGCTGCGTCCCTACGTCGCCGGATACGGGGCCTTCCGGACAGGGTCGATGGAGAAGCGGCGGGTCCTGCCGCTGAGCCTGATCACGTTGATCATCGACCTGGACGGTCCGGGCCCGCTGGTCTTCGGGGCGCGGGCCGCGCCGATGGTGCACGAGGGGCCGTCCTGGCGGCGCGGCGTCGCGGTCGGGCTGACACCGCCGGGGCGCGGGCGCTGTTCGGGGTGCCGATGCGGGCGCTGACCGGCGCGACCGCCGGGCTGGACGACCTGCTCGGGAGCCGGGCGGCCGGCGAGCTCGTGGAGCGGCTGGCCGCCGCGCCCGGCTGGGATGCGCGCTTCCGCGTCCTGGACGACGTCCTCGCCCGCCGGATGCGCCCGGAAGGGTGGCGGGAGCTGCGCCCGGAGCAGCGCCCGGACGGCCCGGCGACGCGCGGATGGCGGCGGATTCAGGAGACGGCCGGACGCCTCACGATGGCCGCCCTGGCCGCGGAGCTGGGCGTCGGACGGAGGCGGCTGGAGAGCGGCTTCCAGCGGGAGATCGGGCTGAGCCCGAAAACGGTGGCGCGCGTCGCGCGATTCCAGCGGGCGGCGCAGGTGCTCGGCAGCCCGGCGGGCACGTTCGGGGAGGCGGCCGCCTGCGGATTCGCCGACCAGCCGCATTTCAACCGCGAGGTGCGCGCGATGTCCGGGGTCACCCCGAGTGAACTGCGCGCATTTCTTCAATACGCGGATCGGCTGAGCGACTAGCGTCGGGAGCCATGACAGCCAAGCCGCTCGACGGGAAGAGCGCCCTGGTCACGGGCGGTTCACGCGGAATCGGGAAGGCCGTCGTCCGGCGGCTCGCCAGGGACGGCGCACGGGTCGTCTTCAGCTACCGCGAGAACAAGGACGCCGCCGACGCGCTCGTCCGGGAGGTCGCGGGCGCGGTCGCCGTCCGCGCCGACCAGGAAGACCTGGCAACCCTGGACGCGCTGTTCGAGCACGTCGAGGACGCTCAGGAAGGGCTGGACATTCTCGTCAACAATGCCGCCATCAACCCGCCGACCGCCATTCGCGACATCACCCTGGAACTGTTCGACCGGGTGATGACGGTCAACGCGAAGTTCCCGCTGCTGGCGATGCGCCGCGCGGAGCCGCTGCTGCGCGACGGCGGGCGCGTCGTGAACATCTCGACGCTGAACACCGTCCTGCCGATGCCGGGCCTGGCGCTGTACTCGGCGAGCAAGGCCGCGCTGGAGCAGTTCACCGCGATCGCCGCCCGGGAGTTCGGCGCGCGGAACATCACGGTCAACACCGTCTCGCCGGGCGCGACGGAGACCGACCTGCTGCGCGACACCAACCCGCCCGAGGCCCTGGAGCAGACCTCGGCGTTCACGGCGCTCGGCCGTCTCGGCACGCCCGAGGACATCGCCGACGTGGTCGCGTTCCTCGCCGGGCCGGACGGGCGCTGGATCACGGGCCAGAACATCCGCGCCACCGGCGGTTTCGTCCTCTAGCCGGAGCCTCGGCCGGAGCCTGGAGGGGCCCGCTCCCAGCCGGGCATGTCACGCAAACGGTGGCTGCGTCGTCCTTGGCGTATGAGCTACCGGCGGGACGTTGTGAACGAGTTGGCGCAGGCCTTCGAGGTGGAGCGGCCGCGGCTGGTCCGCGTCGCCTACGCGACGCTCGGGTCGCTGGCCGAGGCGGAGGACTGCGTCCAGGAGGCGTGGCTGCGGCTGCGCGGCCTGGACGACCCG
Organism: Actinomadura sp. KC216; assembly: GCF_004348535.1. Classification (GTDB taxonomy): domain Bacteria; phylum Actinomycetota; class Actinomycetes; order Streptosporangiales; family Streptosporangiaceae; genus Spirillospora. Next base: position 771 of record NZ_SMJX01000463.1, on the reverse strand, counting down.
GGGGAGATCCGCGATCTCCGCGCCTGGCTGATCCGGACGGTCGGGCGGCTGGCGCTGGACGCGCTCGGAAGCGCGCGGGCTCGCCGTGAGCGCTACGTCGGGACGTGGCTGCCCGAGCCCCTGGTCGGGGACGCGGCCCCCGCCGCCGACCCGGCCGACCGGGTGACGATGGACGAGCAGGTCAGCATGGCGATGCTCGTCGTCATGGAGAGCCTGTCGCCCGCCGAGCGGACGGCGTTCCTGCTGCATGACGTGTTCGGGCTGCCCTTCGACGAGGTCGCGGAGGTCGTCGGGCGCTCCACGGTGGCGGTGCGGCAGCTCGCGTCGCGGGCCCGGCGGCACGTGGCGGAGGGACGGCCGCGCTTCCCGCCCACGCAGGACGAGCAGCGGGCGCTGGTCACGGCGTTCCTGTCCGCCTGCCGGAACGGCGATCTCGACCGGCTGATGGAGCTGCTGGCCCCCGAGGTCGTGCTCCGCGGCGACGGCGGCGGCAAGGTCAGCACGGTGCCGCGCGTCATCCGCGGCGCGGGCGAGGTGGCCGCGGCGATGCTCGCCTTCAGCGGCGCCCGCGTCCCCGAGATGCGGGTGACCACGATCAACGGGGCGCCGGGGGTCGTCGCGCGCGGGATCGACGGCCACCTGTCCGTGGCGGCGATCACCGCCGATGCCGGACGGATCGTCGCGATCGACGTCATCCGCAACCCCGACAAGCTCACCACCGTCCAGGAGCCGCACACCGGCTGACCTCGCCCGTCCCGCTCCACCGGGCCC
>NZ_SMJX01000462.1 GCF_004348535.1 Actinomadura sp. KC216 | reverse complement strand
CCCCTGCCTCCTGGCGCCTGCGCCCCCGCCTTCCGCAGCGATGCGGACACACGCAAGGGCATCCCTGACGGCCGACGCGCTGGTGGCCGGTGAGCGCGGGCGGGTGGACAATATCGGCGGTTTTAGCGATCTTTTCGGGATGGTCGGATACCGTCCGAGGGTGACGGGCGCGGCCGTCGCCGGGGCACGCACCGGCGGGAACCGGTGCGCCACGGGGGTTCGGTCGCGTGCGCACAGCGGCCCGGCGGGCCCGACCAGGGGAGCTCTTCTCTTGCCGCTTCATTACTCTCGATGTGCGATAACCCGCAATGTGCAATCATGTCGGCACCCCAGCCGCCTGTTTACTTCCGCTAAGTGAGTCCACATGCCGGGTCCAGGCAACGTCGGCGAACGTGTCCGCAACCTGCGGCTGACCAGACGCTTGTCGCAGGCACAGCTCGCCGGTCACGACCTTTCCGACAGTTACATCTCGTTGATCGAATCGGGCAAGCGCACCCCGACGCCGACCGTCCTGCGCATGCTGGCCGAGCGTCTCGGCTGCACGCCCGAGTACCTCGCTGAGGGCGTCGAGCCGGAGCAGCGCGCCCACCTTGAGGTACGGGAACGCCATGCCCACCTGGCGCTGCTGCGCGGCGACCCCGTCACCGCCGAGGCGGGCTTCGACGAGGTGATCGCGCGCAGTGACGATCCCGACCTCACGTCCCGCGCCCGCTGGGGCCGCGCCCGCGCCCTGGAAGAGCTGGGGCGCGCCGACGACGCGATCGCCCTCTTCGAGGAGCTGCGCGAACAGGCCGAGCGGGACCCCGGACGCGCCAGCTGGCTGCCGCCCGTCATCGCACTCGCCCGCTGCTACCACGCCGTCGGCGATCTGGGCCAGGCCATCGCGCTCGGCGAGCGGGCCGTCGAGCGGCTGAACCAGCTCGGGCTCGGCGTCGGTGAGGAGTACACGGAGGTCGGACGAATTCTGCTGCTCGCCTATGTGGATCGCTCCGATCCCGCGCGCGCGCACGAGCTCGGACGGCGGCTGCTGAACCCCAAGAGCGCGGCGGACGAACCGGCAAGCGTCCACTACCAGCGGGCCAGCATGCGCGCACTCGAAGAAGGGACGATCGGCGACTCCCTCTACTTCGCCGACCAGGCCCTGGCCGCCCGTGGCGACACCGGTCCGGCGCAGTCTCGCGCACGCCTCTCCCTTGCGGCGGCCAAGGCGCTGCTCAGGGGCGTCATGCCCTTCTCGGCCGTCACCCAGCCCGACGTTGCGCACGCTGGCGCCGGTACCGGTGAATACGGATTTGAACGCCCGCGCCCCGAAGGCTCCCCAGAGGCGGCACAGGAGGCGCTGCGCCTTCTGGAAGGGACGGCCGACCTCAACGGGGACGAGTCCACCGAGAGCACCATCGCCAAAGCGCGCGCGCTCGTGCTGGTCGGTGACCTGGACGACGCCATAGCCACCCTGGAGCAGTTCCTCGACACAGGGATGGCGTTGTCCGCTCCGGAGAACCCGCATGCCATGACCCCGCCGCCCGGTGCAGACCTGGCCGCACGGACGCAGAAGACCGTTCTCGCCAGACTCGTCCTGGCCCGTGCACGCGTCGCGCAGGGAGACCCGGCGGCCGCCCAGGTCGTGCTGCGTGCCGCGTCCGAACAGCTGGCGACGCTGCCCGCCGGACGTCCGGCCGCCCACCTGTACCGCGAACTCGGTGAACTGCACGAACTCGTCCAGGACTCCGAGAACGCCGCCATCGCCTACCGCCGGGCCCTGGAGGCCGCCGGCCTGACCGCGTCCCGGTCAACGTCCAGCGCCAGAGCCCGCGTCTAACCGGGCTGATCACTCGCCCACGGGTCGCGGCCAACGCTGTCCCCGTCCCGTCCAGCGCCCTGGTCCGCAAACGACGCGCGCGCCTGCCGTCACCGTGCTGGCTGCCGTCCCACATGCCGTGGTCGCGCCCTGCACCGCGCGTCCTGCGGACGACACCGCACGACCACAACCGCCTGAGGCCGGCTGGGGCGTGCCCCGAGGTCGACCGCCCTGATCACGTGAGCGTCCAACCCGCCCGGTCCGGCGAGGACCGAAGCGGGCTTGAACGGGCATTTTGGATGAAGCGACGTCGCGCTCGCTCCACGCACGGCCTGGCTCGGGTGCGCCGAACGCAGGGGGCGGAATAAAGCCGACACGCGGAGTGTCCTATCATCGAAACGTAGGATGACTGGATTACCGGAGGTAAGGGTGACTCTGCGGACGGCGCGGCGGTCGTCACTGGTCGATCAGGTGATCGACCAGCTCAGGGACGAGATCGCCGGTGGCGGGTGGCCGGTGGGTGAGAAGATCCCGCCGGAGCCGGTGCTGTCCGAAACCCTGGGGGTGGGCCGCAACACCGTCCGCGAAGCCGTGCGTGCGCTCACCCATGCCGGGCTTCTGGAGAGCCGTCAGGGCGACGGCACGTACGTGCGGGCCACGAGCGAGCTGTCCGGCGCCGTCCGGCGGCGGTTGGAGACGGCGGAACTCGTCGAGATCCTCGAAGTGCGTCGCGGACTGGAGGTCGAGGCGGCCCGGCTGGCCGCCACGCGCCGCACCGATGCCGACATCGCCGCCATCGCGGTCGCCCTCGCACGGCGGGACGCGGCGTGGGCGGCGGGAGACCATTCCACCTTCGTCGAGGCGGACCTCACGTTCCACACCGCCGTCGTCGAGGCCACCCACAATCAGGTTCTGACGGACCTGTACCGCGACTTCAGCGCCGCGCTCCGGGCGAGCATCGGCGCGGCGGGGACACTCCTCGAACACAAGGACGTCCCGCACGGCCCCATCGCCGCCGCGATCGAGGCCGGCGACGCGGAGGCGGCGACCCGGGCCACCCACGCGTGTCTGGACCAGATCCTGGCGTCGACATCGACCGGCCGCCCCGAGCCCGTCGGCTAGCCGCGCCCTACTCCGCCCACCCGGAGCCGACCGGACAGCAGAAACCGACCGGCTTCCTAGGGACGCACAACACCGCTGAGCCAGGCCAGACAACGAACGGCGGGCCGACCGGTCACCCGCACCAACTCGGCCGCCGCCGCCTGGAACCGGTCGGCCAGCAGAGTGACCGGTCGCTCCAGCGAACCGACTGGCATGCCAGACGGACCGCACCAACGAAACCAACCGGCTGCCTCCGGGCTGGGCCGGTGCATAGCGAAACCGTAAGTATCCGGTAGCTCGCGCGCCCTGCGGACGCGCGTGCCTGCCTGCGCATGACGAAGGACGAAATGAGAACCCACCTGCCCCGCGGCGTCACGGCCACCTGGTCGCTCATCGGCCTGGTGCTGCTGACGATCAATCTGCGTGCCGCCATCACCGGGATCGCGCCGGTGCTCGGCGAGCTGCGCGAGGTGTTCGGCCTGTCCGGTGCCGAGGTCGGCGTCCTCACCACGCTCCCGGTGCTCTGCCTGGGCATCTTCGCGTCCGTAGCCCCGATGTTCGCGCGGTTGCTCGGTACCGAGATCGCCATCGCCGGATCGCTCGTCATGATCACGCTGGGGATCCTGCTGCGCGTGGTCGAGTCGCCGGTCTCGCTGTTCGTTGGAACGGTCCTGGCAGGCGCGGGGATCGCGTTGGGGAACGTCCTTATGCCGGCCGTCATCAAGCGCGCGTTCCCGGCCCGCGTCGGGTCGCTCACCGGCCTGACGATGATGCTCATGGCCGCCAGCGGTGCCGTCGCCGCCGGGCTCGCGGTGCCGCTGGACGAGGCGGGAGGCTGGCGGCTCGCCCTCGCCATCTGGGCGGTCCCGTCCGTGATCGCGCTGCTCGTGTGGGGGCCGCTCGCCGTCCGGGGCCGCCGCACCCGGCCCGCCCCATCCACCCCGGCTGCGCCCTCGGGGCACGGTTCGCTCCTGCGCTCGCCGGTCGCCTGGTACGTCGCGGTCTTCATGGGCCTTGCGTCGTTGATGTTCTACGTGCTGATGTCGTGGCTGCCGGAGATCATGCGGGACGCCGGGTTCGCGCCCGCGGCCGCCGGGATGATGGTGTCCGCCATGATGATCGCCGGCATACCGCTGGGCTTCCTCATCCCCGTGTTCGCCGCTCGTCTGCGCGACCAGCGTCCCCTCGTCGCCGCCGTCGCGATCACCATGGTCGGGGGCCTGGGCGGCCTGCTGCTGGCGCCGTCGGCCGGGTGGGTCTGGGTCCTCGTGCTCGGTCTCGGCACCGGAAGCGCGTTCCCCCTCGCCTACACGCTGCTCAACCTGCGCGCGCCGAGCCCCTCGATCGCCGCGGGCCTGTCCGGGATGGCGCAGACCGGCGGATATCTCCTCGCCGGTTTCGGGCCGCTCGCGGTCGGCGTCCTGCACGATGCGACGGGTGGATGGAACGTTCCTCTCGTGCTCCTGCTCGTCCTCGTGGTGCCGGAGGTGCTGTTCGGGCTGCTGGCCGCGCGTCCGGGGTTCGTCCGTCCGGCCCGGACACCGGCCATCGCGGCGCCCCCGGCCCGTCCGGAGGTGAGCACGCGGGAGCCGGTCCGGGCCCGCTGATCAGCTCATGTCGACGGCGTCCAGATCGAGGACGCGGGCGTGCAGCACGAGCCGCTGGTGCAGCGCGGCCCGCAGCGCGCGGTGCAGGCCGTCCTCCAGATAGAGCTCGCCATGCCATTGGACGACGTGCGGGAACAGATCCCCGTAGAACGTGGAGTCCTTCGACAGGAGCGACTGCAGATCCATCTCGCGCTTCGTGCTCACGAGCTGGTCGAGGCGGACCTGGCGAGGCGGGATCTTGGCCCAGTCCCGGGACGAGAAACCGTGGTCGGGATAGGGCCGTCCGTCACCCACCGCCTTGAAGATCACCCTCCGAGTCTACGGCGTCGCCATGACCCGGAGAAGGCGACTCAACAACATGAGTCACTCCACTTGCCACCCCTGGTAAACGGTTACCTCGCAGCTCAACACCATCGTTAGTAATTGCCGCCAACCGGACATGTCATTTACCAACGCCCACCCCGCCACACTGACCAAGAC
>NZ_SMJX01000461.1 GCF_004348535.1 Actinomadura sp. KC216 | reverse complement strand
CCCCCTCCCTCACCCCACCACCCGAAGAACACTCTCCCCGGCCTCTTACCCGCTGGATCTAGTTAACTACGCTTTGTAGCAACGGGAAAGGCAGATCCTCGGCCGTGCGCCCGAGCAGACGGGACGGCTGACCAGCCGCCTCACCGTCCGGCACGGCGGGCGGACACTGCTGGACCAGCACACCGCCTACGGTCCCGGGGCCCCCGGCTGGGACGGCCCCGCCGTCCTCGGCCCCCACCGTGCTGTCGGCCAACTCCTCGTCATCGACCCCGCCTACCAAGACCGCCCGTCCGACACCCGACTCCTCGACGACCTCCCAACGCAGGCACACGGCGTCATCACCCCGCTCCCCGGCCCGGGCGTCCTTCTCACCGCCGTGGCCCGGGATGCGGGCGGGCTCCGCCAATGTCTCGACGCCGCACTGCAGAACCTCGGCCTCCGCGACGACTGAGAACGCCGGAGCCAGGGCCGAGGGGAAGTCGATAGTGGGGACGTCGCAGGTGGACATGAGCAGGCGGTCCTGAGGACCATGTGCCCACCGCCTGCGGGGCGGTGGGCGCAAGATCGGGTTGGGGGTCCGGAGGCGGCGCGGACGCTATGTCATCTGCCGGTCACGCACGGCTACCTCACCTCGGTCGCCGCGCTGACCTGCCCGTGGCCAACCAGGAGCGCCTCTGTTCGTGGCCACTTCGACGACGGGCGTGAGCCGCCGGGAAGTTGCCGATCACCCCACCTTGCTTGTGTTTGGGTAGGTACTTACCCTAACTAGAGGTAGGTACCTACCTCAAGGTCTGTATGGAGGAGTGGAGTGAATTGATTGCAGTCCACGCACCTGAAAAGATCCCCGCTGTGCCCAACCAGCCCAGCTATGGACGCCGCAAGCGCGGTCTGCTGTTCTGGGACGACGACTTCGAGTCGAGCAAGTACGCCACTGAGAAGATGGGCAGCAGCCCAAACCCTCAGTTCGAGGAGTTCCTGGCCTGGTTCATGCGACGGCCCGGAGCGGAACTGCCCGAGCGTCCAACGCAGGAGCTCATCGATGAGGCCGATGCCTACTGGGCGGAGCGGAAGGCGCGGATCCGCGAGAGGGCGCTCTCGATCAAGTGCCCATCATGTGGTGTCGAGCGCGGGCTCTGTATGCGAGGCAAGGGTAAGGGCAAACACCCGACCGAGGAGATTCACATGCCTCGTGTCATCAAGGCGACGAAGGAGCTCGACAGCGAGGCCAAAGGCCAGGCTGAGGACAGCGCGGCATCCGCTGACGAGTAACCGGCATCGTTCCGCTGCGCCGGGGAGCGTCGTTGTTGCGTTCCGGTCTTGGTCGGTCCTTCACCGTTGATTGGCCACGTCAGCCTGAGGGTTCCGCTTGCCCGATCAGTCCCACGAACCTGTGGGATGGCGAACGATGACTTCGCTTCTGTCATGCAACCCCTGCGAGGCTCATCGACGGGGACTGAACAGCACGGGCGCCGGAGGGTGGTCAAGCCGCCGGCAGGTGGCTTGACCACCCGAGCGGCCGTGCTTGGGTCCCCTCGTCGATGAGGCCCCGCAGGGAAGTTGCACCACCACAGCGTCGTGGCCTCGACTTCTCGTGCTCACCAACCTGGACTCCACCAGAGGCCTGCTGTGCAAATAGAATCAATTGTCATAGGGCGCTCCTATAGTTCCGTCCATAGCGAGGGCGCCGTCCTACGGGGCGGAGCGGACCGTTTCGTCGGTCAGCTCAGGGACAGACGCGCGTGGACGCCTCCAGGGCCGCTCCGCTCGTGGGCGCTTCCGTCCGCCTCGGTCGATCTCGACTCACGGTGGAGGCGATGGCCAGGCGGTGTCGGCTGGAAACGCTGAACACACCCTTGGGTGATGATTCGCGGAGCTCCCCGATGTCATACAGCGAGCGTCGAAGGCGTTACGGCGGCGCGGTAAATCGAAATTATCACCGGCTCGCGCTACCAGAGAGGAGCGTTTCTCAACAAAGCCACTTCCTGTGGAATTAGCTGCACCTGAAACAGTAAGGAGGATTGATGGGCGTATACAAGAAATGCTCATGTCGGGACCCGAAGAATGGGCGACTTCTAGGCAAAAAATGCCCCAAACGAGATAAACGTGGGCACGGTAAGTGGTATGCGCGCTACGAAGCTCCGCGTACCACCGATGGTCGGCGACGTCAGCCCTGGATCGGCCCCGTACGACACCGAGAAGGAATGCAAGAAGGAGCTCGCGAGGATTCTCAGTCAAGAGATCGATGTCGCGCACGAGATCGACCGAAAGATCACCCTCGGTGATTACCTTGAGAAACGCCATGCATGGCGGGTGTCGGAAGCTCAAGCTGGTACTGGGCTCAAGCGCAGAACACTCGCGACCGATCGCGAGATCATCGACCTCTACCTCAAACCCGGTCTCGGCCATCTGAAGCTGGTCAAAGTGACCGACCAGCGCATCCGGGACCTCTACGCCGCCATCCGGATGATCAACCGCACTGAAGGCGAACGGCTCCCGGAGATCCTGCGCCGATTGCTCCAAGCCCGCGCGGTCAAGCAGCGGGACGGCAGCATGTACTCCAATCGCCCGGTGTCGGACGCGCGCATCAGGCGCATCCATGCCGTTCTCACCGGAGCGCTGAACGACGCGGTGACCCTCGACAAGATCCTGCTTGCCAACCCTGCGCGTGGCGTGCTGAGGAGCAGGGGCGGCGGGCGCAAGGCCCGCAAACGCCCCCTGCTGTGGACCGACGAACGCGTGGCCCATTGGCTGATCACCGGGCAGGTTCCGGCGAAGGTCATGGTATGGACCCCCGTCCAGTGTGGCGTTCCTCGATTTCAGCCAGGACGATCGGCTGTACCCCCTGTGGCACCTGGCCGCCTACTGGGGCATGCGCCGCGGCGAACTGATCGGCCTGGAACGACCGGACCTCAGCATCGCCCGCCGCCGCCTGGAGGTCCGTCATTCGCAACCAGACGACGAGGATGAGACTGACGACGTCAAATCTGCCGCCTCCGACCGCTTCGTCGTCTTCGATCAGACGACGGCAGAGGTCCTGAGTGCGTGGCTCAAACGGCAACTCGAAGAACGCGTAGCGTGGGGCGAGGGGTGGACCGACTCGGGCCGAGTGCTCACCTATGAGGACGGCAGGGCAGTACGCCCCGACTACGTCACCCGCCGTTTCGGCATGCTCGTCGGGCGTTACCAGGCGTGCTGCCGCAAACATCGCGATGGCTGGAGCGTGGAGAAGATCGCCCGTCGCCACCGCATCACCACAGACTTGGTCCGCCTGGCGGTGAACGGACCGGAGCTTCCGCCGGTTCGGTTCCATAATCTGCGACACGGATCGGCGACGATGCTGCTAGCAGCCGGTGTGCCGATGAAGGTCGTCAGCGATGTGCTCGGCCACGCGTCCGAGTCCTTCACCTCCGACGTGTACACGGTAGTCGCCGAGGAACTCGCCGAGCAGGCCGCCGCCAGCATCGCGGCGTTCGTGCCGCGCCGGAACCGCACCACGACCGCATGTTCCATCAGCGGCGGATCTGGGCCCTCCGAGACGACGAAGGGAGCCCACGCGTATCGCATGAACTCCCTGGTCAGAGTGGCGGAGGATCGGGGATTTGAACCCCGGATGGGCTTGCACCCAAACCGCATTAGCAGTGCGGCGCCATAGACCGGACTAGGCGAATCCTCCAGTAGCCGTCAGGCCCAGACAGGTTACCGGTTCGGCGCACCAACCGGCAAAGTCTGGCCCCGTGGGTCCCAGCAGCATAGTCGGAGACGGCGCTGCTGCGCGAAGATGACGGGTCGGCGTTCCGCTCCCGAGGCCGCGGGAGCGGATCGCCGATGGTCAGCCCAGCCGGAAGGCGCTGTACCCGCACGCCTCGGCCAGGTCGTTGCCGTGCTGCTGCATGGCGGCGGTGTCCGGCATGCCGCCGGACATGTCGCCGGAGCTGAGCTTCCGCAGCAACTCGGCCGTCTTGTCGAGGTCGCCCGCGAACGCGGTCGCGGCGGTCTCGACGTCGCCGCCGGCGTTCTGGCCTTCGGCGCGCACCTTGGCCGCCGTGTCGGAGAACTTCTGGGCCGTCGACGAGGCGCCGCTGGGCGACGTCATCGACGTGCTGCCCGTGGTGAAGGACCGGAGCTCCTTCTCGATGTTCTTGCACGCGGTCGTCTTCTTGCCGCCGGCGATGGCGTCGACCGCGCCACAGCCCGTGGAACCGAGCAACAGGCCACCGACGGCGAGAACGCCGACCAGCTTGGTGGCGGACATGCGCATGAGGATTCTCCTTCAGGGGGATGGGCTTCGGACGAGCGTAACCTCGCGCGTCACACTCGTCACAGATACCACTTTGGCGTAACAAGGGCACGAGGGGTTCCGTGACTCAAGTCACGCTCGCGCAACGATGTGTCGGCCAATCGATTCGCGGTCAGGTCGGCGGAGCCGGTACAGTTGGGCCCGGCAAGCACCCGTAGCTCAACGGATAGAGCATCTGACTACGGATCAGAAGGTTAGGGGTTCGAATCCCTTCGGGTGCGCACATTTTGCAGGCCCCTTCCGGTCCCGGAGGGGGCCTCCGTCATGCTGGACGTCCGAGGCTGCCTGATCGCCAAGGGCGGCTGGTGGCGGTGGACCGTGGTCGGCGGGTGATCGCGGCTATCGAGGGCCGGGTGCCGTTCGCTTTGACCTTCTGATCCGTAGTCAGATGCTTAACGGTATGTGACTCGGACGGTTGTGCCTCTGGACGGTTCCGAGAAGAGTTCGGCTCGTCCGCCGTGGGCGGCGGCTATGGCGGCGACGATGGGGAGGCCCAGGCCGGCTCCGGGGGAGTTCTGGTCGGTGCGGTGGAAGCGTTCAAAGGCGCGGGCGGCGGCCTCGGGGGACATGCCCGGACCCCTGTCGGTCACTTCGATCAGGCCTGGGGCGAGGTGGATCGTCGCGGGTGTTCCGGGGGGTGTGTGGGTTCGGACGTTGGCCAGGAGGTTGGCCAGGACCTGGCGGATCCGGGATTCGTCGACGGTCGCGATCAGGGAGTCGGGGGC
>NZ_SMJX01000460.1 GCF_004348535.1 Actinomadura sp. KC216 | reverse complement strand
GGCTCGGCGGGGTGGCCCGGTCATGCGGAGCGGGCCGCGCGCTCCTGGATGAAGGGCGCGGCCCGATCCGTCCGGATCAGACTCCTAGCACTTCTTCCAGGAGATGTGGTAGATCGTCTTGATGCTGCCGTCGGTGGAGTCGAAGGACATGAAGCTCGTCTCCTTCGAACTGCCCTTGTTCACGCGCAGCTCGGTGTTGACGTTGAGGTTGCGCTGCTCACCACAGGGCTTCCACACCAGCTCCGCCACATCCGTGCGGTCCGTGAACTGCCAGTTGTTGGAGTACGGGCCGTTGATGTTGTGGGACTTGGGCGTCGTCTGCGACATGCCCTGGAAGTAGTAGTTCGCGCGTTCCATACCGGATGCGCCCTTGGCCAGATGCGCGAATCCGCGGTAGTCCGCGCTCGCGATCGCATACGTGAATCCCTGCGGGATGTTGATCTGCATGCTGATCTGGCAGTTCTTGCGCATGTCCGTCGGGTTGGAGTCCCCGCCAGCCTGCGCCATGTAGTCGCTGTAGGTGACGGTGAACGCCGTGGCGTCACTCGACGGAGCCACCGCGGCGGTGCCGGCGGGGCAGCCGGAGCCGTTCACGGTCTTCACGTCGATGGTGATCTTGTCGGGAGCCGCGAGAGTGTTCGCCGAGGCCGACGGGACGACGCCCGCAGTCAGGGACAGGGCGGCGAGGCAGGCTGCCGAAGCAGTCACTCCTTTGCGCATGGATTTCTCCTTTGGGGGTTTGCGCGGGGTGATGCGGAGGATTACGGGCAGGTCTTCCACGAGAAGTGGTACTTGGTCTTGATGCTGCCGTCCGTCGAGTCCATGGCGATGAAGCTGGTCTTCGTCTTGTCGGTGCCGGCCGTCGCGCGGATCTCGGTGTTGATGTTGAAGTTCCGCTGCTCGCCGCACTTCTTCCACACGAGCGCGTCCACCGCGATCTTGTCGGTGTACTGCCAGTTGTTCTGGTGGTTGGCCGGGAGGTTGTGCTGGATCACACCGGTCGGCGAGTTGCCCTGGAACCAGTAGCTGGCCTTCTGGACGGCCGTCGCGCCCTTCTCCAGGTAGGCGTACCCGCGGTAGTCCGTCTGCGAGATGGCGTAGGTGAAGCCCTGCGGAACGTGCACCTTCATGCTGATCACACAGTTCTTGCGGCCGTCGGTCGGCTTGGAGCTGCCGCCGGCCTGGGCCATGTAGTCGCTGTAGGTGACCGTGAAGGCTTCCTTGTCGTCCGAGATGGCCACCGCGGCGGTGCCGGCGGGGCAGCCGGAGCCGTTGACGGTCGCGATGTCGATGGTGACGCCGTCGGGCCCGCGGGTCAGCAGCCGGGAGGACGCGGCGGTGGCAGGCGTGATCGACGCCGCGGTCAGCCCAAGCGCCGCGGCGGCCGCGGCGGTAATGGCGATCCCTTTACGCATGTGATTCCCTCTTCGCTGGGAGTGGACGCATTTTTTTCTTCGGCGACCGAAGAGGCGAGTACCGCGAATCCGGATTAATCGGCACTCGTCAATGGACGTAGATCCAGGATCTGGAATGGAGCGTAACTTTCACACCTGGTGGTGTCAATCATCGGTTTTTAACTTTTCTTGACCTGCATTCAATTAGTTAGGCGGCGCAGACCGTCAATCTTGATCATCGATTATCGAATGTCAACGGCCAGCTTTTTGACAAGGACCGTTCCATTAAGGTGATCATCATCGATAAACCCCGCCGGGGCGGCCGTCTGCGGACACCGATCGCAGGTCAGCGGGCCGCCCGGACGACGGAATGCGGGGCCTCGGGGGCCGCGCGCGAAGGTCTTCGGAAGTGCCCGCGTCCACCGCGCCGGCCTCGTTGAGCTGGTCGAACGCCACGGATGGCACGGCGGCCACCATTACCGGCGGTCGGGAACGAGGACCATCAACGGGGGGAAAGCGCGTTCCACTTCGGGCTTGGCGGCCACTGGAGAAGCCGCGCCGGCGGAGGGGATGGCGATGTCTCTCTTCGTGTCTTTCCCTTCGCGCATTGCGACGAAAACGGGGGTTCGCGGGCACCGGGCGCTGTTGAAAATGCCGGCTGTTAAATGATCCGGCGTTGGAAGCGGTGCGGCGACCGCCCCTGTGGATGGGGACGGCCGCCGCACCATAGCGGGACCGAACGCGGCACGCCTGACCGGCGGCCGGCCGGTGCGGCCGCCGGTCAGGCGTGCTACTTCGTGGTGGAGGACGTCAGCAGTACTGGTCCTGCTTGCCGATCGCCCGGTACGGGCAGTCCGCGTACCCGGTCAGGGCCAGCACGGCCGCTCGGTTGCGGGACGTCTCCCGGGCGATGACCTCGTCCGGCGGGTAGAAGTCGGCGTTCCGCGGATACATCTCGAACGTGTACGAGAAGATGTCGTGCTCGGCCCACATCCAGTCGTTGACCGACCCGTCGGTGATGTAGAGGTCGCTGGACTGCTGCGGCGTGTAGCGGTTCGTCGCCGCCATCTCGCGGCCGATCGTGGCGAACGTCCGGTTCGCGTCCGCGCTCATGTCGGGCCCGGTGTCGTCGTAGGTGTGGCCCATCGGCCACAGCACCAGCTCGCTGTAGGTGTGGAAGTCGATGTGCGCCCTGATCTGCTGCTTGCCGCCGACGACGCGGCTGCGCACGTAGTTGGCGACGGCCTTGGTCTCGACCCCGGCCTCCGGCGCGGGCCCGCGGTAGGTCTCGGCGCCCGGGGTGCCGGACGACCCGCCGCAGCAGCCCCACTTGTAGGCCCAGTTGCGGTTGAGGTCGATGCCGATCGCGCCCGTGACCGGCTGCCGGTTGTGGCGCCACATCCGGTATTGGGGGACCGCGATGTCGTACTCCAGGCCGTCGGGGTTCACCGACGCGATGATCACGATCTCCCGGCCGTTGACGAGCTCGGTGATCTGGTTGTCGGTGCCGTGCCCGTCGGTGAAGAGATTGGCGGCGTAGAGCGCCATCTCGGGGGTGAGGTGCTCGCGGGCGTGCTGGTTGGCGGTGAACAGGACTTCGGGCTCGTCCTCGTCGGTGGCCACATTGTCGCTGATCTTGATGGCGGGGATATCGCGGCCCTGGTAGGTCCGGCCGACGGTCACGCGCTGCGCGATGGCCGGGTGCTCCCGGACGATCTTGTCGAGCTCGGCGACGATCTCCGCGTAGTCGTGGTAGAGCGCGTCCTCGGGCGGATATCCGAGTTTCAGGGCGATCTCGTCGACCCGGAAGCCCATTTTCCTGATCTGCACGGCCTGGGCGGGCCGCCCGGTGATCACGACGGAGTCCTTCTTGACCTCGTCGATGGACACGCCGGTGCCGGCGATGGCCGTCCGCTCTTCGCGGGTGTCGGGGCCGGTCACCGTGTAGCGATGCGGGAGGGGCTCGCTCTGGGCGGGCGCCTTGCCGTAGGAGCCGTAGGAGCCGGACGACCTGTAGGAGCCGTTCGGGCCGCTCGTGTCGGCGAGCGCGGAGGGGAGCGCGAGCGAGGTACCGGCCAGCAGGGCGCCGACCGCGATGGCGAGGGGACGTTTTCTCATAGGGAATCTCCGTTGCCTTCCGTGAAGCACGGCTGCTTTCCGTGAAGCACGACGGCGGGCCGGCGATAAAACCCCCGGCACTGCGGCCCGGCCCGCCTTACCATTCCCCGTAATTCGCTATATTGAGATCATCGCCTGATGAAACAATCCGCGATGAGCTAAGTGGGCACCCGTATTGTTACGACGGCCCCGCGCGCCGGACAAGGCCGCGGAGCGCAGAATCTATTGACGCTGTCAGGTAGTGACAAGACTCTGACCAGGACGTGCGGGACGCCGACCAGAATGTGACAGGCACGCGGTCGTGGAAATACGGGCGGATCCCGTGGACGCATCTCCGGGAGAGACCAGGGCCGGGAGCCGGTGCCCTGCGGAAGATGCGGCCACGGGACGTCCACCCGCTGGGCCGGGAGGTTAGGAACACCCCCGGCCCCGCGAGCACGGTCAGGGTCAGCCGAGGCCGGTCACGTTCAGCAGCCGGTTCGGGGAACCGCTGCCGGGGTTGCCGACCTTGCCCGACTCGGCCGCGTTCACCACCGCGTCGTGGATCTGCTGCGCGGTGGCGCCCGGGTGGGCGGACAGGTACAGCGCGGCGGCGCCCGCCACGTGCGGCGACGCCATCGACGTGCCGTTCATCGAGGCCGTCCCGCCGCCCATCCGGGTGGAGACGATGCTGCTGCCCGGCGCGAACAGGTCGAGGCAGCGGCCGTAGTTGGAGAAGCTCGACCGGGCGTCGCCCTGGGCCGTCGACCCGACCGTGAGCGCCGAGGGCTCCCGCGCGGGGCTGGAGTTGCACGCGTTGGTGGACGCGTTGCCCGCGGCGACCGCGAACACCACGCCGTCCTGCGCCGCGCCGCGCACCGCCGCGTCCACGCTGGCGGACGCGGGGCCGCTGAGGCTCATGTTGCCGACCGCGGGACCTGACGCGTCCCGCGCCGCCCATTCGATGCCGGAGATGACCCCGGAGTACGGGCCGCTGCCCGCGCAGTCCAGGACCCGCACGGCGACGATGGTCGCCTTCTTCGCGACGCCGTAGTCCTTGCTGCCGACGGTGCCGGAGACGTGGGTGCCGTGGCCCTGGCAGTCGTCGGCGTCGTTGTCGTCGTCGATGAAGTCGTAGCCGCTCTTGGCGCGGCCCTCGAAGTTGGTGTGCGAGAGGTCCGTGCCGGTGTCGGCGACGTAGACGGTCACGCCCGCCCCTTCGTTCGGGTAGGCGTAGATCCGGTTCATCGAGCCGTCGATCCGGTCGAGGCCCCAGGACGGCGGGTTCTGCTGCTCGCCCGCGGCGTGCGCGAGGACGTCCGCCTCGACGTAGCGCACCTCGGGAGCGGCGGCCAGCTTCCGGGCCTGCGCCTTGGTGGCCTTCACGGCGAAGCCGCGGAAGACCGTCGAGTACACCTGGGCGACCGTGCCGCCGTGGGCGGCGACCAGGTCCTGCGCCTCGGCGCGGACGGCCGCCGCGCCGCCCGGATGGACGGACGGCGCGCCCTTCAGCGCCACGATGTAGCTGCCGGGGATCACGCCGGGGG